>CP059430.1:1273826-1592283 GCA_013874835.1 Carnobacteriaceae bacterium zg-84
CTGTAATATCATATCCAATAAATGTCACAATCGGTAAAATAGAGTTTCTAAAAATATGTCTTGAATATACTTTATTCAAAGGAACACCTTTTGCACGTGCTGTACGTACATAGTCTAAAGATTTCGCATCAATAATACCTGATCTTAAATATTGAATGGTACCAACTGTTGATAAAATACCCATAATTAAGGATGGTAATAAAATGTGATGGAATCTATCCCAGAAGTACGCTAGACCAGTTAAAACAACACCAGATGTTTCAGTACCACGAGTTGGGAACCAACCTAATGAATATCCGAATAGCCAAATAGCCAATAATCCGGCAACAAACCCTGGAATTGAAAAGTTTAAAAAGTTTAAGAAAACAATAATTTTATCAGCCCATGAATTTTGGTAACGACCAGCTATCATACCTAAAGGAATAGCTACTAAATACATAATCACAACTGTTAAGATAGATAACCACACCGTATTACTCAAACGTTCACCAATAATATCAACAACAGGACGTTGGTTTTGATAACTGTTTCCTAAATCTCCATGAAATGCTTTACTAATCCAACGACCATATTGTACATACCACGGATCATTCCAACCATTTGCTTGTCGAATTGCTTCAATGTCTTTTATCGTTAATGAAGCACTCGCTTTCCCAGATAACGCATCCCCAGGCATCATTTTAGCCAATATGAAAATTAATAGGCTTAAAATTAAAATTTGAGGAATCATGACCAATATTCTTCGTAAAATCACTTTCCACATTTACATCGTACCTCCTTTTTGAACTGAAGATAGTGCGACTTTATGTGTATTGCTAATATTTTCTAAATCATACACACGCCCATTTTTATCGAAGTATTCTGCTTGATTTTTTGCATACTCACTTTCAACTTTCAAACGTTTTATTTTATTTTCTTCAGCTGAATCAGGATTAACAGATGGAATTGCGGATAATAAACGTTGTGTATAAATATGTTTTGGATTTTCATAAATATCTTTTTTGTTACCATACTCTACAAATCGTCCACGATACATGATAGCTAAATCATCTGACATGTGTTTGACAACACCTAAATCATGAGAAATAAATAAATAAGCAATACCATATTCATCTTGAATACGTTTCATGTAGTTTAATACTTGCGCTTGTACAGATAAGTCCAATGCAGATACCGGTTCATCAGCAATCACTAATTTCGGTTTGGATGCAATAGCACGTGCCACCCCAATACGTTGACGTTGACCACCTGAAAATTCATGTGGATATTTCGTTAAAATATCTTCCGTAAATCCGATAATGTCTAATAATTCTAAAATACGACGTCTTTCTTCATCTGGTGATAATTTTTCAAAATTACGTAATGGTTCTGATAAAATATCTTGAATACGTTTTTTAGGATTAAAACTTGATAAAGAGTCTTGGAAAATCATTTGAACGTTACGGTTGTATTCAGATGTACGTTTTTTTACTTGTTTTGTAATGTCTTCTCCATTGTAATAAATTTTACCAGAAGTAATTTTTTCTAAACCAATAATAGCTTTACCAATAGTTGATTTACCTGATCCAGATTCACCAACTAAACCATACGTTTTACCTTCTTCAATATCTAAGTTAACACCATCCACGGCATACACATGATCTGTGACACGATTCCAAAATCCACTACGAATTGGATAATGTACTTTTAAATTTTCAACTTGGATAATACCCACGATTATTCTCCTTCCCCATCAAAATGAAAATGTTTGTAACAAGAACATCTCACAAAATGACCAGGCGATACTTCGTGTAAAACTGGATCTTTTTCGTGTGCGTCTTCGGAAATCCACGGAATACGTGGTGCAAAACGGCACCCTGTACGATCTAAGTTAATTAAAGACGGTACGCTACCTTGAATCACATGTAAGTCTTCTTCACTATCATCTTGAGGCATTGACTGTAATAATGAACGTGTATACGGATGTAACGGATTATTAAATAATTCATTTACTGGAGCTACTTCAACAAATTGTCCTGCATACATAACAGCTACTTTATCGGCTGTTTCAGCCACTACCCCTAAGTCATGGGTAATTAAAATAATTCCTGCTTCGGTTTCTTCTTGTAAATCATTTAATAAGTCAAGAATTTGCGCTTGGATTGTTACGTCTAACGCTGTTGTTGGTTCATCAGCAATAATAATTGGTGGTTTACAAGCCAAAGCTATCGCAATAACGACACGTTGGCGCATCCCACCGGATAATTCATGTGGATATTGCTTTGCCACACGCTCTGGATTAGGAATACCTACTTGAGTTAATAATTCCAACACACGTTGACGACGTTCTTCTTTGTTCATTGTCGTATGATAAATCAGTGTTTCTTCAATTTGTTTAAAAATCGTCATCAATGGATTTAATGCTGACAATGGATCTTGGAAAATAACACCAATGTCGTTACCACGGATTTTTTCAAATTGTTTATCTGTAAATTCTGCTAAGTTATCTTGTCTATATAAAATTTCACCAGATATACGTGTGTTTTTTGCATCATGCAATCCAACAATTGTTGTTGCTAATGTACTTTTACCACAACCTGACTCACCTACAATAGCTAAAATTTCATTATTTGATAATGTAAATGATACACCATCTACTGCATCATAAAATTGATCGTTGTAACGAAATCCTGTATGTAAATCACGTACATCTAATAACGTTTTTTCATACGTCAAAATAATTCCTCCTTCTTCATTTAACTTCTCTATACTATCCTATCATCACGACGAATACATAACATGTATAACAACATTATATAGATTATGCTCATCAAAAGCAACTTATATTTTCATTTTTTTTTAATAAAAAACAATTTAGTCAATAATATAGCCATATTATTATACTACAAATTGTCTGAATATTCTATCCTATTTTATATTTTTTATAAAAAAAGCTAAGCAAAGTGCCTAGCTTTTATGATTTAGAAGCAATATACGAAACAATATCTCCTATTGTTTGAATATGTTCTGATTCTTCATCAGAAATTGTTCCCCCAAATTCTTGTTCAAAAGCCATAATCAATTCAACGACCGAAATAGAATCTGCTTGTAAATCTTCTTTAAATCGTGTTTCTTTTGATAAATCGCTTTTATCTGTATTAAACTGTTCAGACACAATGTCTAAAACTTTCTCATAAATTTTTTCTTCCATTAATTATCACTCTCTTTCTCATTATCGAAATGATTTGCTAAATCTTCAATCACATGGGAGTCTAAAATTGTTCGAATTTGCTTTAATGTGTAATAAACAGCTGTGCTGTCTGCTGAACCATGTGTTTTCACAACAGGTGCTTTTAAACCAAATAAAACAGCACCACCGTGTTTAGAATAGTCTAACACATCTTTTACGCCACTTAAAGCATTTTTAACGAGTAATCCACCTAGTTTTGTTTTAAGGTCACCTTGTTTAATCGTTGATTTAATTAACTGAACCATGGACAAAGCTGTTCCTTCAACGGATTTCAAGACAGCATTTCCCGTAAAACCGTCTGTTACAACAACATCAGCTTCTCCTAATAACAAATCTCTTGCTTCAATATTTCCAATAAAATGAATATCCTCTAATTGCAATAATTGTTGATACGCCTGCTTCGTTAACTCATTTCCTTTTGAAGCCTCCGCTCCATTGTTTAACAATGCTATTCTTGGTTTATCTATTTTTTGTACAAAACGTGCATAGTACGAACCTAAAATAGCAAATTGAACGAGATGATGTGGTTTACAATCCGCATTAGCACCAACATCCATAAATACAAACGTACGACTTGGATCTGTTATAACAGGTAAAGTTGGCATTAAGCCCGGACGTTCAATACCTTTAATTCTTCCAACGATAAATAACCCCGCAGCTAACAATGCGCCTGTATTCCCTGCCGAAAACATGGCATCTGCTTGCTTATCTTTAACAGCTTGTGCCGCCAATACCATGGAAGCATTTTTCTTTTGTCTAATAGATTTTACTGGTTCATCATCACTATTTATTTTTTCATCTGTATGTACAATGTCAATTCTTGTATCATCTATTAAATATTCTTTTATTTTTGTTTCATCACCATATAAAACAAAGGTAATATCTTGAAATTCTTTTGCTGCACGCATCACACCTTCAACGACTGATTGCGGCGCAAAATCGCCTCCCATTGCATCTACTGCAATTTTTTTCATGAAGCACCTCCTTTAATCACTACAACTTTATCTTATCAAAAGTCTTTTTTCTTAACAACTCATACGCATTTTTTATATAAGGATTTTGTGAATGCACAATGTCCATTGCATCTTGTCTAGCTTGATTTAATATGTGAACATCTCGAATAATATCTGCACAAGAAAAATCTGGAATACCAGATTGTTTTAATCCAAAAATATCTCCTGTTCCTCTCATTTCTAAGTCTTTTTGACTCAGATAAAAGCCATCTTGACTTTCAACCATGATTGCCATACGTTGTTTTCCTTGTTCTGTTTTAGGATTAGCAACTAAAATACAATAAGATTGTTTATCCCCTCGTCCAACACGTCCACGTAATTGGTGTAATTGTGCCAATCCAAATCTTTCTGCATCTTGAATAACCATAATTGTTGCATTAGGTACATCCACACCCACTTCAATAACGGTTGTAGAAACTAAAATGTGAATATTATTTTGTTTAAATCGTTTCATGACATCGTCTTTTTCATCAGCTTTCATTTTACCGTGCAATAAACCGACCGAATACTCATAAAAATACTCTGAAATATATTCATACATTTTTTGTGCATTTTGTACATCTTCTAATGCTTCAGACTCTTCAATTAGAGGTGTAATCATATATGCTTGGTATCCTTTATCTATTTCTCGTTTCATAAATTCAAGTACTTTTTCCATTTCCTGCTCTTTTACCCATCTTGTAATAATTTTTTGCCGTCCAGCAGGTAATTCATCAATAACGGATACATCCATTTCACCAAATAATGTCATTGAAAGTGTTCGTGGAATTGGGGTAGCCGTCATATACAGTACATTTTGAAAAATAGCTTTTTCATTTAACTTTTGTCTTTGCATCACACCAAAGCGATGCTGTTCATCAATAATAATTAAACCTAACTCATAAAACTGAATATCTTCTTGAATAAGTGCATGTGTCCCAATCAAGCAATCTAATTGACCATTCAATACATCTAATAACATTTGTTTTCTTTCTTTTACTGTCGTACTACTTGTCAATAATCCTATTTTTATCGAGGTACCTTGAAATAATGTTTGAATGGTTTTGTAATGCTGTTGTGCTAATATTTCTGTTGGCACCATAAAAGCAACCTGTTTCCCGCTAAATACACACGCTGCTATGGCAATACTTGCCACAACTGTTTTACCACTTCCAACATCTCCTTGTAGCAAACGATTCATATCAAATGGAGCAAGTAAATCTCTACAAATATCATTGCTTACTTTTTTTTGTGCATTGGTTAAAGAAAATGGAATAGTATCAATATAAGCTTTCAACTTATTTGTGTCGTATTTTAAAGAACCTGTTTTTGTTTTGTGCCTTTCGTATTTTAACAAGTTTAATTTTAGTTGGTAGAAAAACAATTCTTGATAAATCATTCTTCTTCGTGCTTCATTTGCCGATTGCTGATTTTCAGGAAAGTGCATGTTTTCAATAGCGTGCATATAATCCATAAAAGCATATTTATCCAAAATCTCATCGGGTAAGACTTCTTCAATAACATCTTTATAATCATCAAAAGACTGTTTAATCAATTTCACTAAAGTTGCTTGCTTCATTGATTTTGTTGTGTGATAAACAGCTGAAAATTCAGTATCTTGATTAGCTGTGCCGAGCAATTTCATACCTAATAATGTTTGTCTTTTTTCTTCCCACTTCCCATATATAGCAATTTCTAATCCAATTTGACATTTATCTTTTAAATAATGTTGATTAAAAAAAACAACATTTATCACTTGTGCACCTATACCTAAACGGAACGATAATCTATTCTTTCTCCCTGCATAGAAACTAACCACTGGATCTGTTAAAATCGTTCCTTTTAAACTAATTTTATCTTGATCTAACACTTCTGTTAAATCACGAATTTGAATATCTTCATAGCGAAATGGAAAATGTAAAAGTAAGTCTTCTACGGTTTCAATACCTAATTGATTTAAATCTTGCACTCTTTTGGGACCAACTGACTTTAATGTATCGACACGATCATAAATACTTTTCATACCATTCTCCTTTACTTTTTATATATCATATCAAAACAAGAAAAAAAAATCACCCAATACAAATGAAAAAAGAGGCAAATGACGTCTTTAAACATCCATTCACCTCTTTACTTATAGTCCCAATTTTTATTGGTTATTCACTTGCCAACAAGAAGTGATATACTGGTTGATCTCCTAATTGAATATCAAATTCAATATCTTCAAATTCTTGTTCTAAAACAGAAACAATTTCTTCAGCTTCTTCTTGTGTTGCGTCTTCTCCGATTAAGATTGTGACAATTTCAGTATCATCAGAAATCATTTGACGTAATGTATCAAGCGTTACTTCTTGTTTATCTTTTTGAGAAAAGACGATTTTACCGTCAATCAATCCCATAAAATCATTTTCTTTAATGTCTATGCCGTCAATTTGTGTATCACGTACCGCTATTGTAACTTGACCACTAACAACAGAAGATAAAGCATTTGTCATGTTCTCTTTATTTTCTTCTAATTGGTTTAGTGGATTAAATGCAAGTAGAGCTGTCATACCTTGTGGAATTGTTTTTGTCGGAACAACAACAGCAGGTGTATCGCTCACTTGAGCAGCTTGATCTGCTGCCATTTGGATATTTTTATTATTTGGTAGAATAATCACTTTTTCTGCATGTGCTTCTTCAATAGCTTTTAAAATATCCTCTGTACTTGGATTCATTGTTTGTCCACCATTGATAATGACTGTAGCACCCATATCTTTTAATAACGTTTGTACACCATTTCCAGCAGCAATTGCAATAATACCATATTCTGCTTTTTCAACTGGTTTTTGTTTTGTTGCTTTATTTGTTAATACATCTTCATGTTGCAAACGCATATTATCTACTTTAATTTTAATAAGTGAACCAAATTTTTGACCATAATTCATGACTTCTCCTGGTCGTTCTGTATGTACATGAACTTTAATGATTTCATCATCTGCTACAACTAATAAAGAATCTCCTAAGTCATTTAAATAATTACGGAATGTATCATAATCAAATGTATCTGTAACAGTTTCTCCTTCTCCAATACGTACCATAATTTCTGTACAGTAACCAAATTGAATATCTTTTGTATCCACTGCATGTGCAACATTAGAAAAGTTTTCATGATGCGCAACAGATGCTAAGTTCGCTGAAATACCTTTTCCAAATGATGTTGGTAATTTTTCACCTGTTAAAGATTCTAAAAATCCTTCATAAACAAATAGTAATCCTTGTCCACCACTATCGACAACACCAACTTCTTTTAAAACTGGCAATAATTCTGGTGTGTTATCTAATGATACTCTAGCACCTTCAACAATAGCACGCATAACATCAATAATATTATCTGTTGTTTTTGCTTTTTCCTCTCCTGCTTTTGCAGATTCTCTAGCAACAGTTAAAATAGTACCTTCAACTGGTTTCATTACAGCTTTATAAGCTGTTTCAACACCGTGTGTAAATCCTTGTGCAAATTGTTCAGCAGTTAAAGAGCTATATGTTTCAACCGATTTTGAAAACCCTCTAAATAATTGCGATAAAATAACACCTGAATTTCCTCGTGCTCCCATCAATAAACCTTTTGCTAAATCAACAGCTAAAGCACCTACTTCTTCTTCTTGAGATTGAGCGACACGTTGTGCTCCTGATGTAAAGGACATGTTCATATTTGTTCCAGTATCTCCGTCTGGGACAGGAAACACATTCAAAGAGTTTACTAATTCAGCATTTTCATGTAGACGTTCACAGCCTACTTGCACCATATCTTTAAATGCTTGTCCTTTTAGTTCTTTCATTTCCAATTCAAAATCCTCCTAATAGTCATGTCATTGACTTTCTCAAAAATACTAGTCCTGTACGATACGTACACCTTGTACATAAACATTTACTGAATGTACATCAATACCCAATAAATGTTTTAAATCATAGCTAACTTTAGATTGTACATTACGGCAAATTTCAGAAATTTTTGTTCCATAGTTAACAAAAATATAAACATCTACCATGACTTGATTGTCTATTTGACGAATGACCACACCACGAGAATAATTTTCTTTTTTCAAAATAACATTGATATTATCTCGAATTTGATGCTTACTTGCCATACCAACAACACCATAGTTGTCTGTAACAGCTGTTCCAACAACTGTTGCAATAACCTCCTGTGTTAAATCAATATGACCATTTTTTGTTTCGATTTTTACTGACATATAAATCCTCCTTTATCATACGATTTATAGCATATCATCTTGATAATAACATACTTTATTATCTATATCTATCTTTTTTATAGAAAAATATTAGGCTCTTCCGTTCATAGAAAGCATTCTATGAACGAAAGAGCCTTTTTTATGTATTTAAATGATGATTTTTCTCATTGTAAATATATTTTATCTTTATTTCAAACCTAATTTACGAATGAGATAAACTACTTTGCTGCAGTAAAGCGGTCGTTTGCTTTATTCCAGTCTACTAAATTCCAGTATGCATCAACATAGTCTGGACGTCTGTTTTGATAGTTTAAATAGTATGCATGTTCCCAAACATCTAAAGCTAAAATTGGTGTTTTACCTTCCATGATTGGTGAATCTTGATTCGCTGTTGATAACACTTCTAATTCTCCATTATTTAATGCCAACCATGCCCAACCAGAACCAAAACGTGTTTTAGCGGCAGTATTAAACGCTTCTTTCATTGCCTCTACACTACCAAATTTTGCTTCAATTTCTGCTTTTAATTCGCCAACTGGTTCAGTCTTAGCTGGTGTTAAAGATGTCCAAAAGAATGAATGATTAGCATGTCCACCACCATTGTTTCTGACTGCAGTTTGAATGCTTTCTGGTAATTTATCTAAATGTGCAATAATTTCTTCAACTGATTTCCCAAAAAATTCAGGTGCTTTTTCTAATGCAGCATTTAAATTTGTTACATACGCTTGATGATGTTTTTCATGATGCAAATGCATTGTCGCTGCATCGAAATGTGGCTCAAGTGCCTCATAAGCATAAGGTAATTTTGGTAATTCAAAAGTCATAATACTCCTCCTAAGGTGTGTACAAACACACGCGTTTTTTATATGTTTTTAGCATACCATACTTTCACAAACATGAAAAGGCTTTTGCTTTTGTATGACGCCATTTTTAAACATTTAAAGTTTATTATTTCACAAGCAAATCACTTGTTTTTTTCTATTCTTTTCATCTATATTTACGTCGTGCGAAATGCACAAATACAGTTTCAAAATATTTGGACTATTTTGGAGGAATCATTATGTCAAAAGAAATTCGTGTACTATTGTATTATCAATATGTACCAATCGAAAATGCAGAACAATTTGCAAAAGAACATCTTGCATTTTGTAAAGAAATTGGTATTAAAGGTCGTATTTTAATTGCCAATGAAGGTATCAATGGTACTTGTTCAGGAACCATTGAACAAACACAACAATACATGGATCACATGCACAAAGATCCAAGATTTGCCAATATGGTATTCAAAATTGATGAAGAAAATAATATGGCATTCCGTAAAATTTTTGTGAGATATCGTCCAGAACTCGTTAATTTAGGTTTAGAAGAGGATGTTAATCCTTTAGAATTAACAGGACAATATTTATCCCCACAAGAATTTAGAGAAGCTCTGCTAGATGAGGATACAATCGTTTTAGATACACGTAATGACTATGAATATGATTTAGGTCATTTTAGAGGTTCTGTTCGTCCTGATATACGTAATTTTAGAGAATTACCTCAATGGGTATTAGACAACAAAGAAAAATTTATGGAAAAACGTTTAGTTGTATATTGCACAGGTGGTATCCGCTGTGAAAAATTCTCTGGCTGGTTAGTACGTGAAGGATTTAAAGATGTTGGGCAATTACACGGCGGTATCGCAACTTATGGAAAAGATCCAGAAGTACGTGGTGATTTATGGGACGGAAAAATGTATGTATTTGATGACCGTATCGCTGTAGATATCAATCAAAATGAACATATTGTCGTTGGTCGTGACTGGTTTGACAACACACCTTGCGAACGTTATGTCAACTGTGCTAACCCTCGTTGTAATCGTCAAATTCTATGTTCAGTTGAAAATGAAGAAAAATATTTAAAGAGCTGTTCACACGAATGCCGTATTCATCCAGAAAATCTTTACGTCAAACGTCATGAGCTAACACGTGATGAATTAGAACAACGTCTACAAAAAATTGGTGAAACATTAGCAACAAATGCATAAATAAGAAGTTAACCTAAAAACAAAGGTTTTACTTCTTAAATAAAAAAGACTTGAAATCAACATTTTTAATGAGTTGGTTTCAAGTCTTTTTGAGTAATTTCGCTTCTTAATAGAGTAGTTCTTATGATCAAATATGCTCTAAAATTGTTTATTTAATCCGTTTTTGGTATAATGAAATCGTTTATGAAGTGAAAAAGGAGTCTTATCATGCCAATACAATACCCTGCGGGTACTGTTTTATCTACTAAAACATCTCAAAATAATATCATACACGGCAAACGGGGCATGATTTTTGAGGAACAAATCAATCAGTCGAATCTTTACTATTTACAAAAGAAAATTGCAGTGATTCATAAAAAGCCAACACCTGTTCAAGTTGTAAAAGTAGACTACCCCAAACGTAGTGCTGCTAAAATAACAGAAGCCTACTTCCGTCATGCTTCAACAACAGATTATAATGGTGTGTACCAAGGTTTTTATATTGATTTTGAAGCAAAAGAAACGAAAAATAAAACGTCTTTTCCTCTGACAAATTTTCATGAGCATCAAGTACAACACATGGAGCAATGTCTTGAACAACAAGGAATAACGTTTGTTCTTTTTAAATTTTCTTTCCATAATCGTGTCTTTTTATTAAAGGCTCAACACTTTATTCAATTTTGGAGAGAAAAACATAAAGATGGCAAGCGTCAATCAATCCCCTTGTCATATATTGAAAAGTATGGCTATGAAATTCATATAGGCATGTATCCTATTATTCCTTATTTAGATATTGTAAAGCATTTGATTGATACAAACAATAAATTTTAATAGTGTTATATAGGAGGCTATTTTATTTATGGTAAAAACACAAACACGTTCTAGTAAGCCTGTTAACAAAAAGAAAAAGAAACCCAAAACAAAAAAAGGACTTGGCAAAAAAATTTTATTAAGTTTTTTAGCGATACTATCCATTCTTTTTCTAATTGTTGTGAGTGTGACAGCTTACTTCATATCAACAGCACCGAGTATTACACAAGAAGCTTTAATCGGGACAATCCCGTCTACGATTTATGATAAAAACGGTGAGATTATTACAAAACTTGGAGGAAACGATCGTATTTTGATTGATCCAAGTGATATTCCTGAAAATGTCGCAGATGCTGTTCTATCTATTGAGGATAAACGTTTTTACGATCACAATGGTGTTGATTTTGTTCGTATTGGCGGTGCCTTTATTACAAACTTAGCAAAAGGAAGACTTTCTCAAGGTGGTAGTACAATTACGCAACAACTTATCAAACTATCCGCTTTTTCAACGTCAAAAGAAGATCAAACCATTAAGCGAAAAATTCAAGAAGCATGGTTAGCCATTCAAGCAGAAAAGCAATACACTAAAGAAGATATTTTAGCTTTATATTTAAATAAGGTGTATTTAGCAAATAATATTTATGGATTCGGTACGGCAGCACAATATTATTTCGGAAAAGATGTCAATAAATTAGATATTGCCGAAGCTGCTTTATTAGCAGGTATGGTTCAAGCACCAAATCACTATGATCCATATGTCAATCCAGAAGCTGCTTTACAAAGAAGAAATACTGTTTTAGGTACAATGCTATCAAATCAAAAAATCACGCAAGAAGAATTTAATATCGCATCTGCTTTACCTATTACTTATAATTTAGTCGATCATAAAAATGATAAATCAGCGGCAGAATTATCTATTGATTCTTATGTGCAAGCTGTTGCTGCTGAAATTTCAGAGAAAACCTCTTTAAATCCATATACAGATGGTCTATCTATTTATACAAACCTAGATATGAATGTCCAAAATAAATTGTTAGATATTTTAAATACAACAAATTACATTGACTGGGCAAATAATGATGTCCAAGCTGCCGTGACAGTTGTTGACCCAAATAATGGGGCTATTGTGGCTATGGTGGGAGGTCGAAATATCAATGTCCAATTAGGTTTAAATCGTGCAACAGTTGCTTCTAGAAGTGTTGGATCAACATCAAAACCTTTAGTCGATTACGGTCCTGCATTTGAATATAAAGACTACTCAACTGGTCAGTCTGTTTCAGATTCACCAATCAATTATTCAGACGGAACACCTTTATATAACTGGGATTTCCGTTATTTTGGATCAACGTCTATCCGAACAGCACTTGCTGCTTCACGAAACACTCCTGCTCTACGTACATTACGAGATGTCGGTTTAGATAACGCTTATGCATTCTTGTCTAAATTAAAAATAGATGTTACAAATAATGGTGTGCCTGGATTAGTAGAATCAAATGCTATTGGTTTTGAGGCAAGCCCTTTACAAATGGCGGCCGCTTATAGTGCCTTTGCAAATGGTGGTACTTACTACAAACCATTTACAATCAATAAAATTATTACACGTTCTGGAGAAGAAGCAAGTTATATTGGCGAAGGGACACGTGCCATGAAAGACTCCACAGCTTACATGATTACAGATATTTTAAGAGGTGTACCAACAACTTATGCCACAAGTGCAGACATTCCTTATTTATATCATGCTGGAAAATCAGGAACAACGAATTATACAGAAGATCAATTAGCTACTGTGACAGGTGGTAAAACCGTTCCATTTGCAGCACCAGATGCGTGGTATGTTGGCTACACAAAACGATACGTTGTATCAACTTGGGTAGGATACGATACCCCAAATGAACTCAATCATTATTTAGATCAAACTGAATCAACCTATGCACAGTTAATTTATAAATACATTATGTCTTACTTAGCACAAAATGGTGATAATACACCTTGGGAAAAACCAGATAGCGTTGAACGTTACGGATCAGAGCTATATTTAAAAGGAAAACGTCCTGTTTATACAGAAATTGAAAGAGATGTAACCACACGACGTAGAGATGAAGATTCTGACGATGATAAAGAAAAAACAACAATTAGTTTTACAACAAAAAGTTTTTCATTCTCATCACGTGAAGCTACAACACGTGAAACAACGACTAAAAAAGAGGAAGATAATTAAAACAAAGAGCTTTATATCAACTACTTTTAATAGTTGATATAAAGCTCTTTACTATTTAAATAAAGTTCATTATAGGCATCGCTATTCAATCTTATTTAGCTCTCCGCCAACACCATTTGACGAAGAGCCTAATTTTTTTGTATAATAATCTATGAGAAATACCTCCTTGTTTAATTGTGGTGATTTAATCATACAGGTATTTCTCTTTTTTTGTCCACTTTTATATACAAAATCGTGTTGGTGGATTATTCCCACTAACACGATTAGTCTTTTATTTTTTAGGTTGCATTTGCATTGCTTCTTGTTTTAATTTTTGTACTTCGTATTTCTTTAGTGGTCGCCACTGTCCGACACCTAAATGATCAAGTGTTAAAGAACCATATTTTTCACGTCTTAATTTCATGACAGGTGTACCAATTGCCATAAACATTTTTTTCACTTGATGATTCCAACCCTCGTGAATGGTTAATTCAATGGTTGCTGTTTGCTTATCTGTATCTCCAGATAATAATTTTACTTTTGCAGGAGCTGTTTTTTTCCCATCAATTTTAATACCGTATTTCAGTTTTTTTAGTTGCTGTTCAGTAGGTATACCTTTTACTTTTGCAATATATGTTTTTTCCACATGATATTTTGGGTGCATGAGCAAATTAGCAAATTCTCCATCATTTGTTAACAATAATAATCCTGTTGTATCATAATCCAATCGCCCAATAGGATAAATTCTTTCTTGCAATCCTTGAAAATAATCTGTTACAACTGCTCTTCCTTTATCATCTGATACAGCTGAAATAACACGTTGTGGTTTATTAAATAAATAATAAACAGGTTCTTCTTTATAAAGCGGTACACCGTCTACTTCAATTTTATCACTTGTACTTACTTTATAGCCTAATTCCGTCACAAGTTTTCCATTTACTTGAACATGACCACTTATAATCAATTCTTCACATTTTCTTCTTGATGCCACCCCTGCATGCGCCATCACTTTTTGCAAACGTTCCACTAGTTTTCTCCTTATTCTGTAGCATCTTCTATTTTTACATCATTTGTTTGATACTCTTTTTTATAACGCTCTTCAAACAAATCTTGTAGCGTATTTTCTTGAATCATTTCTAATTGATCTAAATCAGGTAATTCTGACATATCCGTAATACCAAAATAATTCATAAAATAATCTGTTGTCCCATACAAAATAGGCTTTCCTGGACTATTTTCTCTTCCTTTAGATTCAATTAAATCTCTCATTTGTAATTTTTGTAGAGCACCTGTTGATTGTACACCTCTAATTTGATCAATTTGTGCACGTGTTAAAGGTTGTTTGTATGCGATAATAGCTAATGTTTCGAGCGCTGCCTGAGATAATTTAGTGGCAAAAGGAGAAACTGCATATTCTTTTATTACTTCTGAATATATTCCCTTTGTCACTATTTGATAACGATTGGCAAAAGAAACTAATGCCAGTCCGCATTGTTCATCATCATGGTATTTTTTTTGTAAAGTTTCCAGCAATACTGTAACGTCGGAAGTTTGTATATGTAATAAGTCGCTCAATTCTAATAGTGTTAGGCCTGCATCACCTGATACAAATAACAAACTTTCAACTGCACCTATTTGATTACTCATTTTCTTCTCCTTTATAATCATACCATTCTTCTTGTTGAATATTTTCTCCTGCATATAAATAAATCATATCATGTAATGTACCTTGTTTAAAATACACACGTTTTTCTTTTGCTAACTCTAACATAGCTAGAAATGTTGCTATTAAAGACTGTTTTGAGTCAATAAAATCGATAATCGGTACTTCTCTACTTGTTTTGGATAATGTGTCAACTATGCGTAACATTGTTTCTTCAACAGATACTTGATCCATTTCGATTCTTGCATGTAATGGTTGTTTTTGAAGCTGTTTTTGAAACATCTTTTGAAAAGCACGAATCATATCATCAAGACTAACTTCTCCCTCTTTTAATGGGATATTTTCTTGTAGTAGTTCTAAATTAGTAGGTTCCTTTGCAAAAAATTGTCCTCGTTCGTCTTCTTTTTCACGCAAGGCACTTGCAACTTCTTTGAATTGTTGGTATTCAATCAATTGTCTAATTAACTCATCTTGTAAATCTTCTTCGTACTCTTCTGTTTCAATCTCTATTGTATCAACTCGTGGTAATAACAATCTACTTTTAATTTCTAAAAGCGTAGCCGCCATAACCAAATACTCTCCAGCAATATCTAACTGTAAATATGTCATTGAACGAATAAATTGTAAATATTGATCAACAATAATCAGCATTGGAACTTCTTGAATATCCATTTTTGTTTCTTTAATCAAATGTAATAACAAATCTAAAGGACCTTCAAAATCATCTAATTTTATCAATAATTCTTGATTATTTTCCATTTATAACTCCTAAAAACATCAATACATAGGCAAATGTTCTCATTTTTATTGATATACAATAAAAATGAGAACATTTAGCTTAAGCTAATTCTAACGTTTTTTTGACTAAGTCTTTAAATAAGTGTTTAACTTTTTGAGTAACCTCTACAACCTCTTCATGACTTAATGCATTACCACTCATGCCTGCTGCTAAGTTAGTAATACAAGAAATCCCCATAACTTTCATACCTGCATGACGTGCTACAATCGCTTCTGGAACAGTAGACATACCAATTGCATCTGTTCCTAATAGTCTAAACATTCTAATTTCAGCAGGTGTTTCATAAGAAGGACCTGAGTACCATGTATATACGCCTTCTTTTAAATCCACACCTACTTCTTTAGCAGCTTGACGAATAATCGTTTGATACTCTGGTGTATATACTTTTGTCATATCTGGGAAACGTGGACCGATTTCCTCATCATTTGCACCAATCAATGGATTTGGTCCAGCATAGTTAATATGATCTGTAATCATCATCAAAGTACCTGGTTTAAATGTTTCATTAACACCACCTGCTGCATTTGTTAAGAAAACAGAATCTATACCTAATGCTTTGAACACACGAATTGGGAATGTAATAGCATCTAATGCATAGCCTTCATAATAGTGGAAACGTCCTTTCATAACTAGAACTTTTTTTCCACTTAATTCACCATAAACCAATTCATTAGAATGACCTGCAACAGTTGATACAGGAAAATGAGGAATTGTTGAATATTCAACAATAATTGGATTTTGAATTTCTTCTGCTAATTCACCTAAACCAGATCCTAGTATTAAAGCAAATTGTGGCTTTTCAATACCTTGCTTCTTTAAATAATCTGTTGCTTGTGCAATTTTTTCTTTATATGTCATTTTTTTATAAATCTCCTTTATACTAACTCTGATAAGAAACTTTTTCCATTTTCTGTTTGTTTAACTGAAAAATTATTAGAAATAGTTGCTGCAATATCAGCAAAATGTCCACCTGCTGACAAAGCTCCCGTTTTTTCAAAAGCTTTCGAATACACCATTAAAGGTACATATTCACGTGTATGATCTGTTCCTTTATAAGTTGGATCATTTCCATGATCTGCCGTAATCATCAATAAATCATCATCATCCATTTTTTCGTAAATTTCAGGCAAGCGTTTGTCAAAAGCTTCTAAAGCTTGTCCGTACCCTATCACATCACGTCTATGTCCATAAACAGCATCAAAATCGACCAAATTCAAGAAACTCAATCCAGTAAAATCTGTTTCTAAAACTTCAAGTAATTTGTCAACACCATCCATATTATCTTTTGTACGAATAGCTTTTGTAATACCCGCACCATTGAAAATATCATTGATTTTACCAATAGCAATACAATCATAGTGAGATTGTTCTAAAAAGTTTAATGTTGTTTCACCAAAAGGACTTAATGCATAATCATGGCGGTTACTTGTACGTTTAAAGTTTCCTGGTTCTCCAATATAAGGGCGAGCAATAATACGTCCTACCATATAAGGTTCATCTAATGTAATGCTACGTACATATTCACAAATGCTATATAATTCTTCTAATGGAATAATCTCTTCATGTGCTGCAATTTGTAAAACAGGATCTGCAGAAGTATAAATAATTAAAGCTCCTGTTTCCATTTGTTCTTGTCCATAATCATCAATCACGGCTGTTCCACTATACGGTAAGTTACAAATAACTTTCCGACCAGTGTGTTCTTCAATTTGTTGAAGAAGTTCTTGTGGAAAACCATTTGGGAAAACTCTAAATGGCTTATCAATATTTAGTCCCATAATTTCCCAATGACCAGTCATTGTGTCTTTTCCAACAGATTCTTCTTGTAATTTTGTATAATATCCCATTGTTTCAATATCATTTGGTATATTTTTTAAAGATTCTATTTTTCCTAGACCTAATTTTGCCATATTTGGTAAATGAAGCTCCATATTGTCCGTAATATGTCCTAATGTATGAGAATTTACATCATCAAATTTATCAGCATCTGGTGCTTCTCCAATTCCTACTGAATCCATTACGATTAAATGTATACGTTTAAATTTCATTTTTATTCCTCGCTCCTATTTTTTTGCATGTGGATGTGCTAGTGTATAGTCATCCGTCACTTTATTCATATCAATATGTGTGTAAATTTGTGTTGTTTCTAAATGTTCATGCCCTAATAATTCTTGTATCATTCTTAAATCCATGCCATTTGCCAATAAATGCGTTGCCACAGAATGCCTAATAGTATGTGGAGTGACATGCTTATCGACTCCACTTTCTTGAACGATTTCTTTCAATCGTTTCCAAATACCTTGCCTTGTAAATGGTTTACCTCTACGATTTAAAAAAACGTAAGCACTTAGATTATCTTTATCATAAACAGGTCTAACTAAATTATAGTACATATTTAAATAATGTAGTGCCTCTTCGCCTAATAGTGTAATTCGCTCTTTATTTCCTTTTCCGATAACATTTACTGTTGCTGCTTCTCTATGCACTTGGGATAGTTTTAAATCGCATAATTCGGATACACGTAATCCAGTGGCATACATCACTTCTAAAATCGCTCTATCTCGGATACCTTGCAAGGTATTTAAATCAGGAACAGCTAAAATATCGTCTATATCATCTTCTGTTAGTACACGGGGTAACTGCTTTCTTTTTTTAGGTAAAGAAATTTTTTCCATTGGATTTGTTTCAACAATCTGCTGGTGTTTTAAATATTTATGAAAACTTCTTAAAGCTGATATTTTACGACTAATCGTAGTTGCTTCTTTACCTTCGTCATAAAGTAAAGAAACATAGTGTCGAATATGATCTGCACTAATATTTTCCCAATGTACAATACGATATATCTCTATTAAAAAATTAGCATAGTGTATTAAATCCAATTCATAATTGATACAACTATTTTCTGAAGCTCCCTCTCTTGAGAAGTCAATGATATATTCTTTTATTATTCGTTTATCTAAACTCATCATATACTTATTTCACTAATCGAATATAGCCATCTTTTTGTTCAATCATACGACGCTTCAACAAATTACCTACGGCACGTTTAAACTGACCCTTGCTAATCCCAAAGTATTGTTTTATATCATCTGGATCGCTTTTATCCCAAAATGGAAGACTTCCATCTTTTGATTTGTTTAAAAATGCCAATAACATTTCCGCGTCATCTCCAATAGCTTCATGTGCACGTCGTCTTAGAGATAGATTTAAAATACCATCTGGTCTAACACCAATTACTCGTCCAGATAATTGTTCACCCAATCTAGGCTCATCAACGCGTTCGCTTGGATGAATAAATCCAATATAGTAATCATCTGTTAAAACGTATGTACCAACTAATTTTAAGCGAAAAGCCGTTGCTGTAATATCTTTATTTTTATCTGTTTCTTTTCCTTTTTTAGCAACAGATCTAAAAATATGTTCGTCTGCTAAAATACCCCATAAACGCTCTTTTTTATCTACTCTTAAACTAATCATCAATCGATCGTTTTTCTTTGGCCATAACTCTTTCATTTGCGGTAAATCATCTAAAGAAACGACAATTTCTTTATCAGGTAATCCTATATCAACGAACACTCCTAAATCTTTTCTAACTTGCGTTACTGTCGCCCATGCGTACTTCCCTTGCTGGACTTTTGGAATATTCGTTGTTAACCTTTTTTTATGTTGACTAGATTCATAAACAAAGCCTTTTACTGTATCTCCAATGGATAGCGACTCATCTTCTTGTTTATCCATCGCAAACGTCACACCGTCTTTTTGAATAAAATAAAAATCGTTATTTTCATCTGTGACCATGCCTGTTATGACTGTTCCATATAATGTATTCATACTATTCCTCCATATTCACCTATATTATTTTAACATAATCATGAAATAAAAAATAGTATCACTCTTTAGATGACGGTTCAGTTTTTTGTTTTAATGTAATTTCTTGATAAATTTGTTTCCCATTTTTTAACACACAAGTCAGTAATAGTATGTCTTCCTCTTTTTTATCAATATAAACGGTTCCAGTATTAAAGATAATCGCCTTCTTTTTTATATTTTTATCCATATCTTTACAAACAATATGTATCATCATTTTCGCCAAACGATTTTCTCGTTCACTATATAGCATAGCTATTTTATCGTGATAAGTCATTTGAAGATATAGTAAACTCGTTATCATAAAAAGACATAAAGTCATCACAGTCACAAAAATACTAGCTTGTTTATTTTTGAATAATATATAGAATATTCGCTTCATAATAATCTCCATTTTGAAAAAATACACGAATGTGATAATAGTCTTTTTGCTTATTGACATACCATTTTTGCACATTGAATAGCAAGGGTTCATATCCACCTTTATCAGTTGTACGTCTTAGAATGTTATGATACTGTTCATATCGAATTGTTTTCTTATCTATTTGTGTGAAAAGTACATTTGTATCATGTTTGATATATTGTTCTTTGGACAAACAGTATTCTAAATAGTTTTTGAATTGAATAAAGGCTGTTTCATGATGTTGTCGTATATAGCCATGATATTTTGTTATCATTGGTTGAGTAGAAAGAAGTAATATCGTTATAACACAAAAAACAAATAATGACACTACTGTTTCCAATAATGTAAATCCCTTTTTATTTTTTAAAAACTGATAATATTTGTTTATTATCATAATAAATAACTCCGCCATTCACATCATTATCAATACGCCCTTTTCCTTGATTAATTGTTCCTGTTTGCTCTGAGATTATGCGATTATCCAATAAATCATAAAGATGGTTAATGTCTATTTGGGTCTGTTCAAATACAAATTGTTGTATCATACAAAAGCTCATTAAAAGAATAAAACTCGACAATAGAAAAAAAGATAAGACACATTCAAACAAAATGCTCGCTCTAATATCGCTTAATTTTCTCAAGATAACATACCCCTCTTCCAAATTGTACATGTAAAATATATGTATACGTTTCTGTGTACGATGTGAATGTATCATATCTTTTTAACGTTCCCGTATCTTTTGAAAAACAATATGCATGTGTCATGCCTGAAAGTACACGAGGTACTTTCAAAGATTTGTCCAATGCTAAATTTGTATACACTTCATGCGTTTTCATGTTTACTGTTATGATACTATCTTGATGTGTCACAATCGATTGATGTTGTGCATAAAGTAATTTTTCTCCAATTGTAAAGTAAAGTGCAAAAAAACAGATAATTACTTTCTCTTTTGCGGGGTTAATAACCAAACAATAAAAACAAAGGTTTTCTAGTCAAGGCGAAAAACAAAGTGTGCCTTGACGGGAAACCTGTTTTTATTAAACTATTAATCTACCCGCAATAAAAATAACTCTGCAGGTGTACGATAACCTAATTTACGCCGTATTTTCTGATTTAAGCAGGATTCTATTTTACGAATAGTTGACTTTTTAACGGTATTGATAGATTTACCCTTAGGTAAAAACTCCCGTATCTGTCCGTTATGATTTTCGTTAGTACCACGCTCATAAGATGAATAAGGGTGTGCATAGTAAATGCTTAAATATGTCGATTCTAATTCAGATAACGAGGCGAATTCTGACCCATTATCAGATGTAATACTCTTGAAGGTTGATTTCCTATATTGTTTAAAAATATTCTTTAATGTCCGTAAGACACATTGTGCTGTTTTATCATTCATTTTACGTATAATTGTATAACGTGTTTGTCGTTCTACTAACGTTAATAATAGTGCTTCATTTTTTGTCTTCTTAAATAAGACTAAATCAATTTCCCAATGTCCAAATTCTGTACGATTATTCGCTACGTCTGGTCGATTTTCGATAGATGTACCCATATTTTTCTTGTATGTTTTGGTGTTCTCTTTTTTCGGTCGTTTTCTAATGCTTACCATTTTGGGTAAATCAATTGGTTTGATAGGGATAATACCTTGATGAACAAACGTATAAACCGTTTTCGTACAAGGGACTTTTTCATTAGGATGATTTTGCCGATACCAATGTACAAAGGTATCAATACTATGGGTTCTATATTTTTCAGTAACTACCTGTTGTAAGTCTTTGAAAAATTGTTGACTAAATTTTTCAGTTAAATCATGATGATATTTATTTTGTTGCTTAGCTTTATAGATGTAATGGCTTGTTTCAGCGTAATATTTTAATTCGTCACGTTGGATACCATTTCGATTAACAATTTGATTAACGCTTCCTCGTTTAATTTCTCTATAAATTGTGGATACATTTCTTCCGAGTCGTTCAGCGATATATCGTATTGGCTTTTTTTCGTTTAATAACGTTTCAATTTTTGTACGTTCAACCAATGATAGCTGTTTATATTGTTTTTTTGTGTTATAATTTGTTTTAGACATGATAATGACCTTTCTAATTTTGTGGTGAATCTTAGTAAGTTAATTATCTGTCTTTTTTTGTTTTTATAACACTATTTTGCTTTTGCACTTTATTTTACAACTCGGCTAAAGTAATTTTTCTTGAAACGCTTCAAAAAATAATTGACACGTCATATCTTGTAGAGCACTTTTTTGAAATTGAATACCTATAACGAACAAAAATGTGATAATCATTAGAGCAATTAGACTATCCATAAATAACATACCTTTATTCTGTCGGATAAGATACATGCCCATCTCCAGAAAGTGTAATATGACGTTGATTGATTTCGTTTATTTGCTTATCATTTAAATAACCTTCATCTAGCAGAGCTTCTAAAGAAACAGAACGATCTTGATGCTCTAATAAATATAAAGCTGCCTGTGTTTGTACAACATTTGCCAATGCTTGTGTACCTTGTTTATCAATACGCTCTTTCTTATCTGTTAAATTAGGGACAATTAGTAGCATTAAAATAGAAATAATAAACAAAACAATAATCATCTCTAAAAGTGTAAAAGCTTTTTTATTTTTTAGTGATTTAAACATATATATCCTCCTTTTATTCAACTAAAACATGATTAACCATATCAAACATTGGCATCATTAAAGCAATATAAATTGCAACAATAAATAGACCCACACTCAAAAAAAGAATAGGCTGTATTCATGTCATTTTTTGATGAATATCCTTTTCTAATTTTTCCAAATTATCTTTTGAAAAGACAAATAATTTCATTGATAAATGGCTAATTTTTTCTCCATGTTCAATGACAAGTGCCATTTCTTCACTTAAAAACGGCAACTTACGAATAACATCACTTATCGTTTGTCCTTGTTGCATATAGTGTTCAAGCAATACGATAAACTCTTTCAATAACGGTAAGGTGTTTCCTCTTTTCAATACATCGACCACTTCATTAAAACCGTACTGACTTCCTAACAAATAAGCGAGCTCCCTGGAAAAATAAGACGTATAATACCATTTTATCCACTTTTTAATAAAAGGAATTTTACTTAAAAACCCAGCTTTTTTCATAGGAGATTGCTTTTGATAATAAAAAAGCAATAACAAAAAACACAGAACACACATAACAATGCTCCATAATATGTAAACAGGTAATGTTTTTATAAGAAAAAAAGTAAACTGACTATTTTCATAATTAGATTGATGAAACATATCTTCTAAACTGGGTAAAAAAAATTGCTGGATCCCAATAATCAATCCAATAATAAAACACAATAATATAGTTGGATACAAGCACAGTTGTTGTATTTTTTGATATTGCTTTCGTCGTTCTTTTAATTGATGACCGCAACTGAACAAGACTTCTTGTAAATGACCGTGTAATTGTGCTAAATAAATTCTTGTTGTGATAGACTGATCAAACCCACATATTCCTAAAATAGAGTCAAATGATTTACCAGATTTTAAAGCTTGTTCCATATAGACAAATATAGGTTTTTGTTTCACCATCAAATGCACTAAGAACGTCAAAGCCTCTGACAAAGGAAATCCTTCTTTTAATAATTCAGATAATTTGATTAAACATTCTGCTTGGTGTTCTTTTTTAAAGCGATACCCCAATTCGATACTCCTCCAATGTTTCTTTTCCTATATAAGACAAGGCATATAATTTAGATAAAAGCTTATCAAACTGCATAGATTTCCCTTTATTTGTCGTCCAATATAATTGAATATCGCTTTCTGTCATAACACATGTTAACAATAAGCGTTTCTCGTGACTCGGGATATGCGTGCAATAAAACAAACATTCCATTTCACAAAATGGACAGTATCTAGGAATAAGCCTTTGCATCACAATTCCTGTTAATACTTCTTTTAACAACACTTTTGAAACACCTAATTCTAATAATCTCATCATACAACCTTCACAACTTTTTGCATGAATAGTAGCAACTACTAAATGTCCTGTTAAAGATGCTCTAACCGCCATTGCAGCTGTTTGTTCATCTCGTATTTCCCCAATAAATAAAATGTCTGGATGATGTCTCAAACTTGCTTTTATTAAGTGTTGATAATCAACACCTATGGATGTATTGATTTCCGTTTGTAAAAAATGATCGTTAATAATCTCTACCGGATCTTCTAAAGTCATAATATGAATAGGCTTTTCATTGTATTTTTTTGATAATAAATAATGAATGAGCGTTGTTTTACCCGAATCGACTGGTCCAGAAAAAATAATCATGCCTTGTTTTTTCGTGAATAATCTATATAAAGCATCTATTTTCTTAGGAAAATAATGTTGAATAACACCTGTTTCTTTTTTTATTTTAAGTAAACGAATAACCATTGTTTCTTGATAATACACATTACAAATGGTCGATGTTCGAATATCAAAAGATACATTAGCTATTTTATAAGTTGCCGATCCTGTTTGAGATTTTCTTTTTTCACCGACAGCTAATCCTGTTATATATTTAAAATGTCTTATGAGTTGTTCTCCTATCTCATAAGTTAATGTTTTAAATATCACTAATTTACCTAAATAACGGAAATAGATGATATACATCTTTTGTTTAGGCATAATATGAATATCTGAAATAGATTTTTCTAAAGCAGTATGCATCATTTTATCTGCAATTTGTTCAATCATAGTTTTCTCCTCCATCTTCCTATTATTAACTATATACATTTTATGTCTATTTTTGACAAAATATTTAAATAGATAATTGAATAATGAAAAAGGTTATGTTACAATTTTTCGGTACCATATACATAAGAAAGGAGAACAATAAGGTGAAAAATATTTCTTGGAAATCATTATTTATTATTACTTTAGGGAATTTAGTTTTTGCTATAGCTGTTAATACATTTTTATTAGCAAACCATATGGGAGAAGGTGGTGTCACTGGTATTTCACTACTTTTATACTATGTTGCACAAATTCCCGTTGAATTATCTTATTTTTTAATCAACCTCGTTTTAATGGCAATTGGCTATAAATATTTGGAAAAATCAACCATTTTTTATACAATTTACTCATTTGCTATTTTTTCTGTTTTTGTTCGCTTAACCTCTTCATTTCAATACGTCATGCACGATCAGTTATTGGTTCCAATCGTTGGTGGATTAATGAGCGGAACATCTATCGGATTTATTATTTGGGCAGGTGGCTCAACAGCCGGAACAGATATTATCGCTCTTATCATCAATCGTTATTTCAATGTTCCAACAAGTACAGCATTATTTGTCATTGACTTATTTATTGTCGGTCCTTCTGCATTTGTAATCGGATTTGAAAAAAGTATTTATACATTGATTATGTTATTTGTTGCTGTTAAAGTGATTGATTATATTTTGGAAGGTTTCAACGTCAGAAAGTCGATTTTAATTATTTCTGAACATCATGAAGAAATTAGCCAACGAATTTTAACCGACTTATATCGTGGTGTAACAGTCTTACACGGGCATGGTTCCTATACAAAAGAAGAAAAACAAATACTATACATCGTCGTAGATAGAAATCAAGTTGTAGATATTACAAAATTAGTCAACCACATCGATCCAAAAGCATTTATGACAATATCAGATGTCCATAATGTGCTAGGAGAGGGATTCACTTATGATATATCCAAAAAGAAACGCTAATATAGAGCTGATTATCTTTGATTTAGACAATACTTTATACGACACGATTGAACCATTTGAAAAAATGGTTCAATCGTGTTCTCTTACATTCTCTGATAAAATAAATACTGTTTTTAAACAGTATAGTGTGTTTTCTGAAATAGCTTTTCAAGCTGTCCAACGTAAAGAAATGCCTTTAGAACAATCTTATTCCTATCGTTTTAGACTATTACTAGAACACTATCATGTTCCGTATAATATGGACACACTTAAACATATGCAATCACAATATCGCTATTTCCAAACACATATCACCTTATCAGATACAATGAAAAATATTTTCACTTTATTAAAACAAGCCAATAAGCAAATGGCTATTTTAACAAACGGACCTACCTATGGACAAAATATCAAATTAGAAGCCTTAAATATTGAAGTGTATATTCCCAAAAAATATTGGTTTATTTCAGAACAATTAGGATATGCTAAACCAGATAAACATGTTTTTCATACTGTTTTAAACACTTTTGATAGATTGCCCGAACATACGTTAATGATAGGTGATTCCTATCATCATGACATCGCACCTGCTTTAGCATTAAATATGCAAACGTGTTGGTTTAATAAAGATTTACACAAAAACAAATTATCTACTTATACTGTAACAAACGAGCAAACTTTATTCTCAATGATACAAAATATCTTTTCATAAAAATGAATATCTATAGCAAACAAAAAAGGAGAACTGACAGTTCATATTGTCAGTTCTCCTCTTTTATTGGTAATGACTAATGTCATTCACTACTGAAAAACTTCTAATTATAAAAATAGGTTGCAAAAATTTGTCTAGCCACTTGACCCGCATAACCTTCGTTACCTTCTAAATGTGGTACAACAACAGTTACTGTTATATCGGGATTATCACTCGGAGCATATCCAGAAAAAATAGAGTTGATTACTTCTGATTGTGCTTTGTCTTTAATATCTCCGTCATAAATGGCCTCTGCTGTTCCTGATTTACCTGCTACTGATATACCAAATCCAGCATAATTTGTATATTCTGTTCCTAAATATCCGTTTACAACACGGTATAGACCTTCTTTTATACGACTGAATTGAGAGGTTGTTAAATCAACCTTATTCATCAATGTTGGCGTCATATCTGTTTGAACTTGCCCAAAACCAGTTAAGCTATTGATGTCACGAATTTCTCGTACTAGTCTTGGTGCAAAACGCACTCCGTCATTTGCAACTGTCGTCATATATTGTGATACTTGTAGTGGAGAGTATAAATCATACTGACCAAAAGATAAGTAGACAGCCCCAACAAGTGGTGTTTGATATGGAGAATATCCCGTGCTGACATTTGGTAAATCAATACCAGTAGAGCCTCCTAAACCATACGCAGCATACTCTCTTCTCAATTTATAAATCGTATCGTCCATAATAGACAATGTGTTCCCAGTGGCAAAATCTGGTTGTCCTCCAACTGCTAAGGCGATTTTTGCCATATACACGTTGGAAGAACGTTCTAATGCTGTAATATCATTTATCGCAACACTTCCCTCTTGATTGAAGAAAGAACGAATTGCATTTGAATTTTGAAAATGCAACGGAGAATCGATTAATACATTATTCTCTTCATCGATTATATTGTATTTATACCCTATACCTACACTGGCTGCTTTGACAACAGATCCCATACCAAAATTTTTATTCATTGCACCTAAAATATCATCTTCAATTTTAGAGGTATCGTAAGTATCTTTTTCTTCATTATAAGCATATTTTTTACCATTGATTGATAAAATTTCTCCAGTACTAGTTTTTTGAACAACCGCATAAATAGAACTATTTAATCCTTTATGTTCAATATTTCTTGTTAAAAAATTCGTTAAAATGCCATCTACTCTTTTTTGTAATGCTGTATCTAATGACAAAACAAGATTTGAACCTGCTTTTCCTTCGTATGTTTCTGTCGAAGACATAACTTTATTATTCGTATCCAATGTAACAGACGTTACTTTTGGTGTTCCTCTTAAAACTGAGTCATATTGTTTCTCTAAAAAACTAGTTCCAACACGACTATTACTTGCATAACCTTGCGCCATCAATAAATTAGCTTCTTGTTGAGGTAACCCTGTTTTCTCAGTAGATACACTACCAAGAATTGCTTTCAAAAAATCTCCTTCAGGATAAATTCTTTCCCAATCAGAACCTATGGATATGCCTGTTAATTCGGTTAAATGCTCTGTTACATTAAAGATTTCTTCATTTGTAACCTCTCTATTTTTAATCGCTATCGTAGATAATGAACTAATACTGTTCATTCGTGTAAAAATAGCTGCAATTTGCTTATCCTTATCAGAGAACATAATATCCTCTGCTGTTATTTTTTCTAATTGCGTATTATATAAAGCTACCCCAGATAATTTTTTTTCACTGGTACTCAAACGACTATTCAATTCATCTTTATGCAAAACAGCCCAATAATCTTTCAAATCTCTCTCTTTTAATTCTTCTGTTGAAACAGAAATATAATCCGATAAACGTGTTGCAATTTTTACCATATCACTCGTATTAAGTGTATGTCTTGTATAGTTAATGGTCGTATGTGCCTTATTTCCAACCAATAAAACACCATTTCTATCAAAAATTTGTCCCCTTGCCATTTCCGTTTTTACGTGTATAGCTTTGGTATCTGTTAAAATAGTTGTGTATTTATCATGATTTGTTAATTGTAAAGACACTAATCTTACAATTAAGATAATAAATAAAATCACTATAACAGAAAACAATAGATTTAATCGCAATGGAATATGTGATTTCTTTACTTTTTTGTTCACTTATCGTCACCTTTTCATACTAACATAAAAACTATTATATCAGAAATTATACTTGTTTACATTCATTTATTGGCTATTTTTTCAATAATACGATAGAATGTATCCAATATATTAAATAAAAAAAGGAGATAAGCATGAGCTTCGATGGATTTTTTACCTATCACATAAATAACGATTTAAAAAAACAGCTTGAAAATGGACGTATCAATAAAATTTATCAACCTAGTCCGTACGAAATTGTATTATCGATGCGTGCAAATCGCCAAAACTATAAATTACTTTTAAGTATTCATCCAACACAAGCAAGATACCATTTAACACAAGAAACATTTTTCAATCCTGAAATAGCACCAAATTTTTGTATGTTACTAAGAAAACATTTAGAAGGTGCTTTTTTAAAAAATATTCAACAAGTGGGTATTGACCGTATCACAACCTTTATTTTTCAAAATAAAGATGATATTGGTGATGAGCATTTGCTCCACCTAACGATTGAACTAATGGGTAGACATAGTAATTTATTTTTAATCAATCCTTATACGAATAAAATTTTGGATTGTTTAAAACGTGTGTCACAAACAAAAAATTCATATCGTTTATTGGCAGCCAATCAACTATACACACTCCCACCGTATCAACACAAACAAAATATTATCACACTTTCAAAAAATGAATTGGAACATATTTGTAGCACGGTTGATGCAAATCCAAAATCTATTCAAGAAACATTCCAAGGATTAGGTCGAGATACTATTCAATGGGTCTTAGATACAATGGAGCACGAGCAATGCTCTTTGTCGGATAGTCTTTATCAATTAAAGAACGCTCCTACTTGTCCATCACTAACCTCCCATGGTTTTTCATGTATAGACACAACTGGTGAAAAAATAAATTCTCTACACGAATTATTAGATGTCTTTTATCAAGAAAAAGCAAAATTAGAACGTGTCCAACAATTAAGTGGAAATTTAATCTATAAACTACAACAAATTATTGATAAAAATCTAGATAAATTAAATAAACTGCATACAGAAAAAAATTCCGCTGAACATGCAGATACATTCCGTATCAAAGGTGAGATTTTAACAGCTTTTTCTTATGAAATACCAAAAGGACAAACCTCTGGAACTTTTTTAAATTTTTATGATGATAATAAACCAATGACTATCACACTAAAACCTGAATTAACACCGACACAAAATGCACAATATTACTTCAAAAAATATCAAAAATTAAAACAAGCAATTTCTCATCTTGATGAACAAATTGAACTAGCACAAAATGAAAATATGTATTTAGAAAGTGTTCTTGTACAAATTAAATTAGCAAATACAGAAGATTTGGTGGCGATTAAAGAAGAACTTATTTCAACAGGTTATTTGAAACAGCAAAACCGAATGAACCGAAAACAACAACACAAAAAACTAGCACCACTACAATTTTGTTCTAGCGACGGAATATCTATTTTAGTTGGACGGAATAATTTACAAAATGATACATTAACACTGAAACAAGCTAAAAAAACAGATATCTGGTTACATACAAAAGACATTCCGGGCTCCCATGTTATTATTCAACATGACTCTCCTAGTCAAGATACATTATTAGAAGCTGCACAAATTGCTGCGTACTATTCAAAATTTCAAGCATCATCAAATGTCCCAGTCGATTATGTTGCTGTCAAATATATAAAAAAACCGAATGGTGCAAAACCAGGATTTGTTATTTATGAAAATCAAAAAACATTATTTGTATCTCCGGATAAGTCTATTATTGAGCGTCTAAAAGTTGATTTTTAAAGGGTATTTCATTATAATGTATACGAAAGAATAGATTGGAGTTTATATATGTATAAGAAAAAAGAGAAAACAAAAATGGAAAAAATTACACAAATTGTTGTGTGGTTAATGCTCATTGCAACATTGGGATCTATCATTATCGGTAGCGGTATGTACGTTTATAATTTTTTAAATCACTAAAAACAAGCGAAGCAAATGGACATCTTCCATTTCTTCGCTTATTTTTTATTGAAAAATATTGCGAGTTGATGCTTCTATTCATCAACTCGCAAACTATCTATCTTTTTTTCTTTTTCGCTTTTTTATTTGCCTTTTTCATCATTTGTTTCATGGCAAGTTTCCCAAGTTTTCCTTTGACACCACCACCCATAAGATTTTCCAAACCTCCTAGATTACCTTTTGACATTTGGCTCATCATCTTACGTGATTCATTGAATTGTTTAATCATGCGGTTAACTTCCATGATATTACGTCCTGATCCTTTGGCAATACGTTTGCGACGACTTTGCGTTAAACTATCTGGATTTTCACGTTCACTTGGTGTCATGGATAAGACAATGGCTTTCATATGTGCCATATCTTTTGGATCAATTTTTAACTGGTCCATTCCAGGAATATTACTCATACCTGGAATCATTTTGATTAAATCTTCTAAAGGTCCCATATTGGATACTTGATCCATTTGAGCAATAAAATCATTAAAGTTAAATGTGTTCTCACGCATTTTTTCTGCCATTTTAGCAGCTTCTTTTTCATCAAATTCTTGTTTTGCACGTTCAATCAATGTCATTAAATCGCCCATACCAAGAATACGTGATGCCATTCGATCTGGATAGAATGGTTCTAAATTATCTAATTTTTCACCTTGACCAGTAAATTTAATTGGTTTACCTGTCATTTGACGAATAGATAAGGCTGCCCCACCTCTAGTATCACCGTCAAGTTTTGTGATAATAACACCCGTAATATCTAAACGGTCATTAAATGCTTGTGCAACATTAACAGCATCTTGCCCTGTCATTGCATCGACAACAAGTAAAATTTCTGTCGGATTAGCCACCGCTTTAATTTGTTCTAATTCCAACATCAATTCTTCATTCACATGTAAACGACCTGCTGTATCAATAATGACTAAATCTCTACCATCTAAAATGGCTTTATCAATGGCCTGTTTTGCAATATCAACTGGACTAACTGTATCACCTAATGAAAAAACAGGTAGCTCTAATTGTTGACCAATTGTTTTTAATTGTTCAATTGCTGCAGGACGATAAATATCGCCGGCTACTAACATTGGGCGTTTATGTTCTTGTTTTTTCAAATAATTCGCTAATTTACCAGCAGTTGTTGTTTTACCTGCCCCTTGTAGACCAACCATCATCACAACTGTCGGTGGTTTAACAGAAAACCGGAACGGTTCTTGCTCGCCTCCCATTAAGGCTGTTAATTCTTCATTAACAATATCAATGACTTGCTGAGCAGGAGACAATGCTTCTAGCACATTTGCTCCTAAAGCTCGTTCATTTACTTTTTTTACAAATTCTTTGACAACTTTAAAGTTAACGTCTGCTTCTAATAATGCTAAACGTACTTCACGCATCATTTCTTTTAAATCAGCTTCGGTAATTTTTCCTTTTCTACCTAGCTTTTTGACCGCTCCTTGTAAGCGTTCAGATAAACCTTCAAAAGCCATTATTTATCCTCTCCATTCCTTATTTCTTGAACAAGACGATGCAACACAGCGTCCTCTTGATAATGTGTACGAACATATTCTTGTAATACTTTTAGATGTTTTTCATTTACAGCATATTGTTCAATTAACCGCAGGACACTTTCATAATGTGCCAATATTTGCTCACTACGCTTAATATTATCATATACAGCTTGTCTACTAACATTTAGCTCCTCAGAAATTTCACTCAGCGATAAATCTTGTTCATAATATAATTCTAAATATTCTTTTTGTTTTGCTGTTAGGAGCCCTCCGTAAAAATCGTACAACATGCTCATATATGCTGTTTTTTCCATTTCCATCTTCTCACTCCTAACCTTTTATGCACATTTTTCATTATAGCATATTTTTTAAGGATGATGTATTATTTTCATTAAAAGTGCATTGGCTTTACAAAAGTAAAAACAACGCTTACAATAAAAGAAATAAAAAAGGAGTGTTGTTTATGAATGAAAATCGATCTTTATTATCTAATTCATTAATTCCCTTGCTAATATCGTATATTACGTCTGCAATAGCCTATTATAAATTACTAAAATTATCACAATATAAATCTCCACTACGTGCTTTTATACCTTTTTCAAGTGCCTATTTCTTAGGTTATTTGTCTTATAGTAAAAATATGCAACTACCTAAAGACGTGCTACATAAAGAAAAACATAAAAATGGTATAAAAAAATTTATTTGGTTTACGATTATTCCTTTGATATGTATTATTGGTATGGCTGTATTTATTGTATCCACTATTTTTCAATATCGTGATATAACAGATTATACCTCACTCTTCCTACAATTAGGTCCTATTTTCTTACTATTGATAATAGGTTTACTTTATTTTGGTATTTGGTACTTAATTGTTATGTATAAAATGTATGTTCACTTTACAACAACGAATATAAAAGCGATTTTATGGATCTTTTTTCAATTAGTAATAGCTGTTATTGCTTCAGAAATAAAAAATGAACTTATCAGTTATATCGTTTCGTGTGTATCTCTTACTATTTTTACTATTTTTGCTCTAACAAGAAAATTTTACAAATATTCAATTAGAGATAACGAAGAAAAGGAATAAACTGAAAATCAATAAAAGTCTTGACATCAACTTGTTGAACATGTTGATGTCAAGACTTTTTACTATGATAATATACTTCTAAATTGTTTACTTTTGAATAATTTTTTTAATGCCATTTTTTCTCTAATAATGCTGATAGTTTTGTTAGTAATGTAATTAAAATAATATAAATAGCAGCTACAACAACCCATGTATTTCCTGACGCATACGTTCTAGCAATAATAAGTCTTCCTGTTTGTGTTAATTCTACTAATCCAATAGCTGATAAGATAGAAGTGTCTTTTAATGTCATCACAAATTGGTTAATAAATGGTGGAATCATGACTTTTAACGCTTGAGGTAAAATAACTTTTCGCATTGTTGTATGATATGGTAATCCTAAACTACTAGAAGCCTCGAATTGTCCTTTATCTACAGCGTTGATACCTGCTCTAAATAATTCACCTATATAGGCAGCTGCATTTAATCCTAATGTTATCAAACTTGGTAAAAATGCATCTGTATATTTGAAATTAAAAAATTGTGGTATAGCAAAATAAACGAAAAAGGCTAAAACCAAGAGTGGTGTACCACGCATAATATCAATATAAACTTGATAGAAAAACATCAATACTTTATTATGAGAAACACTGAACAATCCTAAAATCATACCTAATATTAGTGCAATAACAATAGATATAAACGTTAATAAAAGTGTTTGACAAAGTCCACTAAAAATTTGACTACCATTTGTACGTAAAATACCGATGATAGACGTATCTTCTACTGTAGTTTGTGTATTTTGTGTCGTTACAGCTAATGATGAACCACCTAAATATTTGTTCACGATAGTCGCATACTCGCCACTTTCTTTTAATTGTTTTAATCCGGCATTAAATTTTTCAACCAAAGACTTTCCTTTATCATCTTTCGTTGATGCAAAGCCATAAATAGATTTCGGTGATTCTGTTTTTATCGTTTTTAATGGAACATTAGCTGATGAAATAGTATATTCAATACTTATTGAATCATCAAATAAAGCATCACTATTTCCGGATAAAACAGCTTCAACCATTGCTCCCGAGTCTTCAAAAGTTGTTGTTGTAAACCCATATTTTTCTGCTAATTCTTGAGCGTATGTCGCACCTGCTGTTCCAATTTTTATAGCAATATGTTTTCCTTTTAAATCATCTAATGATTGGATTGTACTATCTTTTTTTGTGGCTACAACAATACCATCATCCTCAAAATAAATATCCGACATATTAAATTTAGCTTTTCTTGCTTCTGTAATCGACATACCTGCGATTACACCGTCAACTTGATTTGATTCTAACGCTTGTAAAGCAGCATTAAATCCTAGTGCTTTAATTCTTACCTCAAATCCTTGATTTCTAGCAATAGCTTTTAATAAATCCATATCTAATCCGACCATCTCTCCAGATGTATCTACCCATTCAAAAGGAGCATATGTTGTATCTGTTGCGATTGTATAAACTTCAGTAGCAAAAGTATTGTTTGATGTTATAAAATATACCAAAAATAATATAATAACACTAAACACTTTCCCTATTTTTTTTATTATTTTCATTATTTAACTCCTTTTTTCTGTAAACTAAATTTTCTTTCTTTATATTATATGATAAACATTTAATTTCGCAAAATTCTTATCACTAATCATGTTATATAATATAACATGATTAGTAAATTAAACTATTTGAAAAAATAATTTATTGGGCGTATAATGAACAAAGAAAGTTTCATTTAAGCAAGATAGGAGGCGATACTAGGATGAAAGTCGTCATCACATTTTTTTGGGCATTTTTAATTACACAAGTAACATTCTTTTTGGGTGCATCCTTATCAGGAATGCAATACCATTTTTCTCACGCGACTGCTTTAGCCGTTGCAGCAACATTATCAGTAATCATCATCACAAAAATGTTACCACCTATTCAAAAAGCAGAAAAATCACATGAAGTATCTCATTAAAAAAAGACAGTCTACCAACTGTCTTTTTTTATGTCTTATTCAAATAAGTAATAGATATAACCATATAACCCTGTTTACTCTAAAATGTTTATATCTCTCCTTCAACACGATTTAATCAAGAACCTTTAATTGCTGATTTAATACTATTACATGCTGGACATATATGATTTCTTGCTGATCGTGTACATCTATATCGTCCCCAAAAAATAAATAGATGATGCGCTCTTGACCAACGTTCCTTAGGTACTTTTTTCTTCAATGTTTCTTCTACCTCTAAAGGTGTAGCGTCTTTTTTTACAATCCCTAAACATTTGCTGACACGCTCCACATGTGTGTCTACAGCAATGGCCGGTACATTAAATCCTACACTCAAAACGACATTAGCTGTCTTTCTACCAACACCAGCCAATGCGGTTAATGCTTCAAAAGTATTTGGCACTTGCCCATTATGATTTTCTAATAATTGTTGGCAGCATTGTTGAATATGCCTTGCTTTACTTTTATACAATCCTATTTTATTGATGTCTTGCATCAACTCTTCTACCGTCACCGTTAAAAAATCTTGTGGTGTAGGATATTTTTTAAATAAAGCCGGTGTGATTTTATTGACTGATTTATCTGTTGTTCTCGCACTCAACATGACAGCAATCAATAATTCAAAAATATTTGTATAAGTTAATTCACATTCTGCATTAGGAAATATTTGTTCCATAATGTCTAAAATAGCATTCATTTCTTTTTTTGTCGTCATTTTTATTCCTCATGCAACCAATTTTGCATTAAAATATCCGTCATGTTTTCAGATATATTGGTAATTGGTTGACTATCCTTTTGTTGCTCTCTAAATTGTTCACTCTGCTTTTGTGCCTGTGCAACTGTTTTAATATTTTTACGTTCCCAACTCAACAAAATTTTATCAATATATTTCAAACTCGTCACTTGATTTAAACTCGCCTCTTTTAATGCCAACTTAATTAAATCTGGCTCATAGTGGTCTTCAAATAACCACCCTTGTAACATTTCTAATTCCATTGGTGTTAAAGGTTTGCCTATTTCTTGTTCAAAAATACTAACAATATCACTGGCATTCACTGTTTCTTTTTTGTTTTGTGGTGCTTGCATTAACAAAGTGACCAATTTTTGATACATAGGTTCAAACGAATATTGTAAATCAATTTTTCCGTCACCTAATACGATTTGCTGCATCACGACAAGTTGTTTTGTCATTAAATTTTGTAAAATTTTTAAAACAATCTGCTCAGAAATCCCCATATTTTTTGCAACGATTGTAAGGTCTTGATTAGCCACATACTCAAACTGTAAAAATAGAGCTAATTCATCATTAGTCATACCTAATTGTGTATAGTATGTTAATAGCGTACTAGATACTGTCACCGGTTTTGCTTGTAATGATGCTAATAATTTTTCTCTCATATATTCATCTCCATTGTCTATTCATTTCTATTATATCGGAATTAGCATCATTTTCAACCAATGTTATACTATAATAGGGTGAACCAACACATTTAAGTGTTAGTTCACCCTATTATTTTTATTGTAACGCTTCTGGAAAATGTATTTTGACAATATCAGCACAACGTTGACATAATGTTGGTGCGTCTTCTATTTGTCCAACTTCCAATCGAATAGCACGACATCTTTCGCATACTTGCCCATCTGCATGGGACACAACGACACTCAATCCATTGGCATTATCTATTGGACTTTCTGAAATATCTTTAACGTCTAGTCCAGATACGATTAAAATTTGTGCGACATTGACATTTTCTGCGTTTAAAATAGCTTGGTACTCTTCATTCGCATAAATTGTAACAAAGGCATCAAATGATTTTCCGATAACTTTTTCATTACGTGCATCTTCTAATGCTTTTAAGACACTATCTCGAACGGTTAAGAATGCTTGCCAGTAGCGTAAAACGTCTTCTTGGTTTTCATATACATCTACAACTGGGAAATCAGCTAATTGTACATATTCTTCTTTTTCAGATAAATGTGACCACACTTCTTCTGTTGTATGTGGAATAAATGGTGTTAATAATTTAGTTAATTTAACAAGTACATCGTACATCACTGTTTGCATACAACGACGATCATGATGATCTGCTGTTTCAATATAAACAATATCTTTTGCAAAATCTAAATAAAAACTTGATAATTCAACTGTACAGAAGTTAATCACATCTCGATAAATAGCTGAGAATTTAAAGTTGTTGTAGTGATCTAGTGTTGATTTGACTAAGTCATTTAATTTAATTGCTAAATATTGATCGACTGGTCGTAAATCTTGATAAGATACACGATCTGTTTCTGGGTTGAAATCAGATGTATTAGCTAGCATAAATCTCATTGTATTACGGATTTTACGGTAAACTTCAGATACTTGTTTTAAAATATCGTCACTTACACGTACATCAGACTCATAGTCTACGCTAGCAACCCACAAACGAATAATATCGGCACCTTTTGTTTTCATTTCTTTTGCAGGATCAATCGTGTTTCCTAGTGACTTACTCATTTTACGTCCTTCACCGTCATTCACAAATCCTTGAGATAAAACACTCTTATAAGGTGCACATCCATTCACAGCGACACTCGTTGTTAAACTTGAATTAAACCATCCACGGTATTGGTCAGAACCTTCTAGGTACATATCAGCTGGGAATGATAACTCTGGTCTTTGGCGTAAAACACCAGCATGAGAAGAACCTGAGTCAAACCAAACATCCATAATATCCATTTCTTTTGTAAAGACTCCGTTTGGACTACCTTCATGTGTAAATCCTTCAGGTAATAAATCTTTAGCTTCTCGTTCAAACCAAACGGTTGAACCATGTTCTCCAATTAAATTAGCTACATGATCAACTGTTTCAGGTGTAATAATAGGTTCTCCATTTTCTGCATAGAAAATTGGTAGTGGGACACCCCATACACGTTGTCTTGAAATAACCCAATCTCCTCTATCACGTACCATATTGTAAATACGAACTTTCCCTGATGGATGATACCATGTTACATTATTTTCAATTTCATTTAAAATCTCATCACGGAATTTATCAATAGACGCAAACCATTGTGGTGTTGCACGGAAAATAACCGGTTTTTTTGTTCTCCAGTCATGCGGATAACTATGTGTAAAGAAACTTAAATCTAATAATAAACCTTTTTCTTGTAATAATTCACAAATTGCTTTATTCGCATTTGCATAGTACATACCTTCAAAGCCTGGTGCCTCATCTGTATAATGCCCTTGATTATCAACTGGGGATAGAACATCTAGCTGATATTTTCTTGAATAGTGATAGTCATCTTCCCCGTGTCCTGGTGCTGTATGCACAAGTCCAGTACCAGCATCTAATGTAACATAATCTCCAACCATTACTAATGAATCTCTATCATAGAATGGATGTTTAGCAATAGCATATTCTAAAGATTGTCCTTTAAACTCTTTTAAAATATCAACTGTTTCCCATTTCGCTGCTTTAGATACAGACTCAAGTAACTCTTTAGCAACAATATATTTCTTACCATTTGCCAATACTTGAACATAATCAAAATCAGGGTGTACAAAAATTCCTAAGTTTGCTGGTAATGTCCATGGTGTTGTTGTCCAAATTACAAAGAATGCGTCATTATCAACAACATCTTTCCCGTCTTTGACAGGGAAAGCCACATAAATAGACGGAGATTCTACATCTTTATATTCGATTTCTGCTTCAGCTAGTGAGGACTCACTTGAAGGAGACCAGTAAATTGGTTTTAGGCCTTTATAAATATAGCCTTTTTCTGCCATTTTACCAAACAAACGAATTTGGGCTTCTTCAAACTTTGGATCTAATGTCACATATGGATTATCCCAATCCGCTTGCCCACCTAAACGTTTCATCACTTCACGTTGATTATTAATTTGCTTCCAAGCGTATTCTTCACATAATTTTCTAAACTCAGCTACTGATAATTTTTTACGGTCAACACCTTCATTATTTGATAAGGCTTGTTCAATTGGTAAACCGTGTGTGTCCCAGCCAGGCACAAATGGCGCTCTAAAACCAGACATTGATTTAGAACGTACAATAAAGTCTTTGGAAATTTTATTCAAAGCGTGTCCCATATGAATTGGTCCATTGGCATACGGAGGACCATCATGTAAAATATAACTTGGTTTTCCTTCATTTTTTTCTTGTACTTTTTGATATAAATGGTCTTCTTCCCATTCTTTTTGCCATTCAGCTTCGCGAACAGGTAAATTACCTCTCATAGGAAACTCTGTTTTTCCTAATAATAGTGTTTCTTTCATTTCCATGTTTTTTATCTCCTAAAAAATTGTTTCATTACATTTTTAAAATAGTAGACTTTATCATAAATTGTACTAGTATGAAAAAATATTGATATCATTTGAATAATGTTTATTTAATTCACATCATTCTCAGTAGCAAAACATTTTATCTTTCTCTTTACTAGCATACTTTGATGCAGAGTTAATAATATAAAAAACGTCCCTTTTGACTGTTCGTCAAAAGGGACGTTGATAAACGTGGTACCACCCTATTTTATACTCTATTGCGTATAACGTCGCAACACGTTTATCTTTACTATACTTCAAAATAAATGATTCATTAACTGATATATATTGTATAGGGACATACTAATCTTTCACCGTCTATTAGCTCGCTTTTAAGTATACACAATACACGTGTGTTAATATTTATTGAATTGGCAATACATCAGACAAGTCTATTTCTGATGTATTAACCGTTACTGGTTGTTGTAACTGTCCGTCTAAAAATTCATCAACAGTTGGTGTATCTACTGGATTTGGTTGAGTTTCCAATAAGTGATCCCACTCTTCGTTTTGAATTAAATCTAATTGAGATTCAACTAATAATTGGAATTTTTTACGGAATACAATAGCTGTTTTGCGTAATGTATCTGTTTCATTGGCAATACGTGTTGCTTTCTCAACAGCTACATTTACTAAATCATCTGCTGTTCTTTGTGCTTCTGATACAATAATTTCTGCTTCTTTTTCAGCATTTTCTTTTACTCGGTCAGCAGCATCTTGTGCTACAACGATGGATTTATTTAATGTATCTTGTAAGCTCATGTAGTGTTCTACTTGCTCACCCATAAATTTAATTTTTTTCTCTAATTCACGTTTTTCTTTAATTAAAGATTCCATTTCAAGCATGATTCTATCTAAGAAATCATCTACCTCATCAGGATTGTAGCCTTTAAATTTCTTACTAAACTCTTTACTACTAATATCAATTGGTGTAATCGACATATTGACCCTCCTTCTCGTTCTATACAAATATTATATAACATATCAATTTAAAATAAACAATTACTTTTTATTTTTCAAAATATCTAAATGAACACGGTATTTTCCTGATTTTGAAATACCATTTGTTGCTATGAAACGTATTCGTCCATAACCCCGTACAGAAATTGTATCAAATTCTTGTACTTCTGTCATTGATTTTATTTCTTCGACCCAATTCAATTTAACAGCACCTTGCTCAATCAACGTTTTTGCTTTTTGTCTGGATAAATGATACGCACTCGATATGATACTATCTAATCTTAAAGAAGAAACTGTATCATATAAAGTCATAAAATCAAATGTTGGTTGAATAACCTGTTTTAAATCAATGGTTTTCACACTCACTTTTGTTGCGCCGATTTTTGTTAAATGCAACAAAATGTATGACACAACATGACTAGATACAATAAATTGCCAATCTGTACCATTTGTTATAATATCGCCTATTTGCTCACGTTTTATCCCTAATCCTAATAAACTACCTAAAATACTGCTATGTTTTAATGTTGCAAATTTTTTAGGATACTCTATTTGACATACCGTTATCTCAAAATCATCAGACTGAAATGTTGTATCATAAGATAAAAGGCATCGCTTTTGCTCACTTTCTTCAAATCCACCAAAAAATAAATAATGTATATCATCACTTTTTGAAATTAATTTATCAATAATCCATTGTTCTCTAGGATTTAAAAAAGGAGTCAAGTACGCCAATCCGGTATCTTGAACATACATTTTCCAATCATTTACTTTTTCAATAAAAGTATATTCATCTTTTTTAAAGTGTTGATAAACATGCTTCATAGGATTAAATAGAATCTAGAAAGTTAATATGATTTGCTTCAGATTCTTCACTCAACATACCTTCGATTTCAATATTAGACGGTGCACATAAGAAAATATCACCACTTAATTTTTGAACATCTCCACCAATGGCGTAAGCAATCCCTGCCATATAATCAATAATACGTCTTGCTTGTGCTTCATCTACTCGACGTAAGTTTAAAAGTACTGCTTGTTTTTCTAATAATAAAGCAGCAATTGTTTCTACTTCTGAATAAACTCTAGGTTCAACAATATTTATTTTAGCCATATCTTTTCCTTCGTATTTTTTTTGAACAAATTTCTTTTGCACAGCTGGTAATACTTCAGTCGCTGTTTCCACTTCGTAATTTTCGCCGTAATTATCGTAATCTAAATCATCATCGGCTACTTTAAACCATTTTGAAAAAGTATCTTTTATTCCCATTATATCACCACCATTAGTTTTTAAAAAATGCACTTCCTATTCTCAAGTGCGTTGCTCCCATTTCCACTGCTTCTTTATAATCATTACTCATACCCATACTTAAGAAAGAGCACGGAGCATACGGAATACATCTGTTTTTTATGCTTAATTGTAATTCTTTTACTTGTTGAAACACTCTTTTGATAACAGCACAGTCGGCATCAAATGGTGCCATAACCATTAAACCAACAACGAGAATATGCTTTTTATCATGTAAATAATCTAAAATATTTTCTATCTCATCTAAATAAAACCCGTGTTTAGACGCTTCATGAAAAGCATTCACTTGCAGAAAACATTTGACACATTTAGTAGCTCTTTTGTCTATCTCATCTATTAGCGATTGTCTATCTAATGCATGAAAATAATCAATTTTATCAATAATATCTTTTACTTTGCGTGTCTGCAATGTACCTATCAAATGCCATTCAATATCCTCTTGTGGAAATTCCTCTTGCCGTTTCAATATAGCATCTACTCTATTTTCAGCAAAAGAACGAAAACCTAGTGTATATAATTGGGAAATATCCTCAAATACTTGTTGCTTAGTAACAACAAGTATTTGAGGATTTTCTATATACCGACTTGTTCTTTTAGCTTGTTGAATGGTTTCACGAATACTTTCAACATTATCTAAAATAGTCATTATTTACGACGTTTTCTAAAGAATGGCGGTGTATCTAAACCATCTTCACTTTCTACATCTGTTTCAACATAAGACACTTCTGGATATGACGTGTTTCTGTTGTCATCTAATACATCACGCATATTTGTTTCACGGCGAATATCCCAATCACCAAACAAATTACGTTCTTCTGTTTTTGGTTTTGCTGCTTCAACAAATTTTGGTTTTTCTTGGAATGAATATCCTGATGTTCCACCAAACTCATTCACTAATGATGCTCCTGCTTGATAAGAAGAAGCACTTGTTCTTGGTGCTGATTTTCTATTACGTTCTGAATCAATACCTGTTGCAATAACTGTAACAACAACATCATCACCTAAATTTTCATTGATAGATGTACCAAAGATAATATTGACATCTGTTGTTGAAGCATTCGCAACAATTTCACTAGCATCTTGTGCTTCAAATAATGTTAAATCACGTCCACCTGTAATATTTAGTAAGACATTTTCTGCTCCGTCGATAGATACTTCTAATAAAGGAGATGAAATAGCACGTTTTGTTGCTTCAACAATTCTATTTTCGCCACTTGCTACACCAATACCCATTAAAGCAGCGCCTTGATCTTTCATAACTGTTTGTACATCGGCAAAGTCTAAGTTAACATATCCTGGTGCTGTAATTAAATCAGAGATACCTTGTACCCCTTGACGTAATACATTATCTGCTTCACGAAATGCTTCTAACATAGGTGTTTTCTTATCAACGATTTCTAATAATCTGTTATTTGAAATGACAACTAATGTATCTACATATTGTTTCATTTCTGCGATACCTTCAGCGGCACCTCTTGCTCTTTTTGGTCCTTCAAATGTGAATGGTCTTGTAACCACACCAACTGTTAAAGCACCTACTTCTTTAGCAATTCTTGCAACAACTGGAGCTGCACCTGTTCCTGTTCCGCCACCCATTCCAGCAGTAACAAAAATCATGTCTGCACCTTGTAATGCTGCCGTTAATTGTTCTTGACTTTCTTCAGCGGCTTTTTGACCAACATCTGGAATAGAGCCTGCACCTAAACCTTTTGTTAATTTTGGCCCTAATTGAATTTTTGTTTCAGCACGAGATGCACTCAATGCTTGTACGTCTGTATTTGCAACAATAAATTCAACGCCTTGAACGCCTTCTTCAATCATTCGGTTAACGGCATTTCCACCACCGCCACCAACACCAATTACTTTAATAATGGCTTTATTATTTAATGTATCAAACTCAAAACTCATATTTTACCTCCTGATATGTCTGTTAGAATAACATCACTTGTTTTAACTAGTCTTCACCTAATGCATCAAAAAATCCTTTGAATTTAGATCCTATATTGCTAAATATTCCTTCTTTTTTAGGTGTATTCTCGCTTTCTTTATCGACACGTTTTTCCTCAGATTCACGAACATCTTGTTGAATAGTTTCCTTGAAAGTTTGTCCTAAATTTTTAGCTTTTTCTAGTGGTTTACTTTGTTGCGTTGATCCCACTTTTTGTGTGTTTACATCTGCTTGTGCAAAATGATGAATATCATCTAAATCAACTGTGTAATGCAATAAACCGACTGCTTGTGAAAAACTTGGATGTCTTAATCCCATTTGTTCTGGCATATAAAGTTTTACTGGAACACCGAAAATATCTTCAGCTAGTTCAACAACACCTGGTAACATAGATGCTCCACCAGTCAACACAATGCCTCCTGGTAAAGATAGAGCATCGACACTATTTAATGCTCTTTTCACATTTTCAAATGTTTGTACTAATCTTGCTTCAATAATTTCAGATAAATATTGTTCTTCAATTCTAACAGGATCTTTATGCCCTACAATTTCTACTGGAATATATCTATCTTGGGCTAATTCTGATGGAATAGCATAACCAAACTCACGCTTTAATAATTCCGCATTATCTAAAGTTGTATTTAACACGGTAGAAATATCTCTTGTGACATATTCGCCACCTTCTTGGTCGATAAAGACGAATTTGACTTGATCTTCATGAATAGCAGAAACACTTGTTTGTCCACCACCCATATCAATTAAAACAGTTCCAAAACTTCTTTCTCCTGGTGTTAAAGCAACTTTACTTGTTGCCAATGGTTGTAAAACCAATTCAGAAATATGTAAACCTGCTTTTTCCACACAGCGTCTAATATTATGTACGATTGTTTTTGGACCTGTCACTAAGTGAGCGTGTAATTCTAAACGTACGCCTATCATACCTCGTGGATCACGAATACCGTCAAATCCATCAACAATAAATTCTTGAGGTAAAATAGAAATAATTTCTCTTTCTGGTGGAACAGATCTTACTTTAGCTGCGGAAATAACATTGTCGACATCTTTATTTGTAATTTCTCTATTTTCACTAGAAACAGCAATCATTCCTTGACAGTGTTCAATACTGATTTGATTACTTGGTACACCAACAATAACATTTTTTATTGTCACATTTGCTCTTTGTTCTGCTTTTTTTACTGCTCGTTTAATCGCTTCAACTGTTGCGTCAATATCAACAATAATGCCTCTACTCACACCGGTTGAACGTTCTACTCCGACGCCTATCACATTTAATTGCTGTCTTGCAAATTCGCATACAACAACTTTAATTGAACTCGTTCCTATGTCTAAACTAACATGAATAGACTTTTCTATCATACAAGTTCCTCCTCTTTGGATTTTTCAGCTATTTATCTCTTAAATTCATTTAAAGATAGTTTTTGATAAACTATCACCCATACATTTTACCATAAAAACGTGAAAAACAGTAGTATTTTACACTAAATAAATGACTTTTATATACTTTGCCGAGTTGTAAAATAAAGTGCAAAAGCAAAATAGTGTTATAAAAACAAAAAAAGACAGATAATTAACTTACTAAGATTCACCACAAAATTAGAAAGGTCATTATCATGTCTAAAACAAATTATAACACAAAAAAACAATATAAACAGCTATCATTGGTTGAACGTACAAAAATTGAAACGTTATTAAACGAAAAAAAGCCAATACGATATATCGCTGAACGACTCGGAAGAAATGTATCCACAATTTATAGAGAAATTAAACGAGGAAGCGTTAATCAAATTGTTAATCGAAATGGTATCCAACGTGACGAATTAAAATATTACGCTGAAACAAGCCATTACATCTATAAAGCTAAGCAACAAAATAAATATCATCATGATTTAACTGAAAAATTTAGTCAACAATTTTTCAAAGACTTACAACAGGTAGTTACTGAAAAATATAGAACCCATAGTATTGATACCTTTGTACATTGGTATCGGCAAAAATCATCCTAATGAAAAAGTCCCTTGTACGAAAACGGTTTATACGTTTGTTCATCAAGGTATTATCCCTATCAAACCAATTGATTTACCCAAAATGGTAAGCATTAGAAAACGACCGAAAAAAGAGAACACCAAAACATACAAGAAAAATATGGGTACATCTATCGAAAATCGACCAGACGTAGCGAATAATCGTACAGAATTTGGACATTGGGAAATTGATTTAGTCTTATTTAAGAAGACAAAAAATGAAGCACTATTATTAACGTTAGTAGAACGACAAACACGTTATACAATTATACGTAAAATGAATGATAAAACAGCACAATGTGTCTTACGGACATTAAAGAATATTTTTAAACAATATAGGAAATCAACCTTCAAGAGTATTACATCTGATAATGGGTCAGAATTCGCCTCGTTATCTGAATTAGAATCGACATATTTAAGCATTTACTATGCACACCCTTATTCATCTTATGAGCGTGGTACTAACGAAAATCATAACGGACAGATACGGGAGTTTTTACCTAAGGGTAAATCTATCAATACCGTTAAAAAGTCAACTATTCGTAAAATAGAATCCTGCTTAAATCAGAAAATACGGCGTAAATTAGGTTATCGTACACCTGCAGAGTTATTTTTATTGCGGGTAGATTAATAGTTTAATAAAAACAGGTTTCCCGTCAAGGCACACTTTGTTTTTCGCCTTGACTAGAAAACCTTTGTTTTTATTGTTTGGTTATTAACCCCGCAAAAGAGAAAGTAATTATCTGTTTTTTTGCACTTTACTTTACAATTGGAGTTTTATATACTTTATTTATTCTTTATATGGTACAAAGTAAGCACCTACTGTTAAGTCAATAATACCTTTTTTTCCTTCTAAAATAGACTTCATCCCTTTATAATATTCTAATTTAGATGCGAAATTTGTATAATTTGCTTTTATTTGGTTCCCATCATTCATAAAAATAGTTAAGGCTAACTTATCACTTTCTTTATAATTGATGTCAGAAATACTATCTCGAATATCCGATGTTAATTTCGCTAATTCTTTAGCCATAATTTCTAAAGTTTGAATAGTACCTTCCCATTTCACGATTGGAACTGTTCCTAAATACTTTTTACTCTCTTCTTTTAAAACGATACCGCTAGATAGAATAGTATAATAATCTTCATTTTGTTCAACGTAGGCAATCGTGTCATATTCGGTTACTTGAATTTGAAAGACATTTCCTGCCTCTAAACGAATGGCTACATCCGCCACTCTCGCTTGTTGTTTTTTTATGTTTTCTTTAATACTATTTTGTCTAAGCCATAAACTTAAAATCAAGTCGTTTGGCACCACATTTGCACTAGCTTCAATACTTTGTGCGTCTGTATCTTTACTTCCAATTACAGAAATAGTTGAAATACGTGAAAACGGGACAACAAAATAAGCAAAAATGCATAATAAGATAAACAAAATAAATCCTATTCTTTTTTCATAGACTGTCATATCTCTATGTAAAAAGCGACGTTTTTTTCTCTTTTGTTTACTCATAAAGCCTCCAATCTATGATTGAACACATTCCTTGATAATTGTTAATAAACGTTCTGAGGCATTTGTAATACCTAGTTCTTTAGCATGGTGTGCCATTTTTTTTTGTTTCTCTTCATGTTGCATCACATCATTCACTAGTATAGCTAGTTTATTTTCTGCTAATTCTTTTTCCAAAACCATAAATGCTGCACCTTTATCGACTAAAGTTTGTGCATTTTTTTCTTGATGATTATTCGTAACATAAGGACTTGGAATTAAAATACTGGCTACACCTAGAGCAGTTAACTCTGCTAAAGTTGTTGCACCACTACGACAAACAACTAAGTCAACAGCACGGAGAATATCTGGCATATTATCAATATATGCTAAAACTTTAATATTATCCGGAATTGTTTCAAGACTATCTATAACAGATTGATAGTGAGCATTTCCTGTTACCAAGATAACTTGATAATCATTTGTTGTATAGTCGTTTATATACGATATAAAATGTTTGTTTAAATTCATAGCACCACGACTACCACCGAAAATTAAAACAGTTGATTTGTCTTTTTTTAAACCAATTTGTTCTAAAACATTTTGTTGATACTCCAAGGATACAAGTTCTTGTCCTCTTGGATTTCCTGTTAAGACAACTTTATTAGCATATTTTTGAAAATCGTGTTTAGCTGTATCAAAACATGTACAAATTTTTGTGACATATCGACTTAAAAATTTATTCGTAATACCTGCAACACTATTTTGTTCATGAATAATACTTGGAATATGTAACTTGGCTGCTGCATACAATACTGGGCCACAGACATAGCCACCTGTCCCAATAACAATATCTGGCTGAAAATCTGTTAATATCTTTTTAGCATGTGATGTACTTCTTAGCATATACCATGCTGTTTTTATGTTTTCTAGTGATAAAGAACGTTTAATACCTTGTATTTTAATCGACTGAAAAGGAATATTTTCTTTAGAAACAATCTCTCTTTCAAGTCCTCTTTCACTTCCAATATATAAAAACTCTGTTTCAGGATACTGTGTTAAAATATAATTTTTTAAAGCGAGTGCCGGATAAATATGACCACCTGTTCCGCCACCTGATAAAACTATCTTCATGCGTATTCTCCCTTATTGTTGATTTAATCGTGAAACACAATCTATAAAGACATCACCACGTACTTCAAAGCTTGGAAATTGATCCCAACTTGCACAAGCTGGAGAAAATAAGATAGTATCTCCTACTTGACTTAATGCATAAGATGTATTAACGGCTTGTTCTAAAGTATCCACTAAAATAATTTTTTCAACTTTTTTATGTTCACCCGCTAATTTTAGTTTTTCTTTTGTTTCACCATATAATACGAGTGTTTTTACTTTTTCTAAAGAAGGCTCCAATGTTTCAAAGCCATTACCTCTATCTAATCCACCTGCAATTAAAATTACTTTATCATTAAAACCTTGTAATGCCATTTTAGTAGCTAAAATATTTGTTGCTTTTGAATCATTATAAAATTGACGCCCATTAACATTACCAATAAATTGAGTACGATGTTTTACACCATGAAATTGTTGAACCGCTTGTTGAATAAGTTCTTTAGACTGACCATACAAACGTGCAGCTAAGCTTGCAGCTAAAACATTCTCAATATTATGTGTACCTGGAACTTGAATATCAGATACAGACATAATTGGTTCTCCTAATACAAAAATATTACCGTTTTTCACATAAGCATCTGCTGTATCATCTGTTTTAGAAAAATATAAAACTTGTGCATTCGATGTTGATGCGATGTCTTTCATTTCAGCTAAATCACCATTTAAAATGAGATAATCATCTATTGATTGTTGCTTTATCAAATGTAATTTTGCTTCTTTATAGGCTTCTCTACTACCATGATAGTCTAAATGCGCTTCATAAATATTGGTTATGATAGCAATTTTAGGTCTAAACGTTGTCACACCCATTAATTGAAAACTTGATAATTCCATTACGATAACATCATTTTCAGTTGTTTGTTTGGCAACTGTTGTAGACGGTATACCTATATTACCTGCAATATACGTATGGCCTTTTGCATTTTTTTCTAACATATTGCCAATCAATGTTGTTGTTGTTGTCTTTCCATTTGAACCTGTCACGCCAATAATAGCTGCTTTGGATACACGAAAAGCTAATTCAACATCTGTTAAAACAGGAATATCTAAGTCTATTGCTTTTTTTACTAAACTATTTTCATAAGAAATACCTGGATTTTTCACCATATAATCAAGTTTTTCATGCACTAAATCTAATGGATGTTCTCCTAATACAACATGAATATTTAAATCTTGTAATGTATGAACATCTGTTAAATCCTCTGGTATTTTACCATCATTTACAATGACATGTGCTCCTAACTCATGTAAAAGTAGTGCTGCATGATACCCACTTTTAGCCAATCCTAAAACAAGAACATGTTTTCCTTTAAAATCATCAATTTGTTTCATTTTTCTTCCTCAATTTCTGTTAATTTCAATAATGACTACCAACTTTTGTATATCAATACATGTACTAACATACAAAAATAGGTCGTCTAACACGATAAGAGGGATAGAGATATATTATCTCTATCCACTATCCTATTTTTATCAATACTAAACAATTATAAAATAGACAAGAGAACCTAACAAACCTATAAACCAAAAGGTTAAAACAACTCTCCATTCACTCCACCCTAACATTTCAAAATGGTGGTGTATAGGTGTCATTTTGAAAATTCTTTTGCCTAACAATTTGAAAGAGGCAACTTGTAACATCACGCTGGCTGTTTCTAAAACAAAGATAATACCAATAAACAACAAGCTAAATTCAACATGTAACAACATAGACAACACTGCAAACACCGCACCTAAAGCTAATGCACCAACGTCCCCCATAAAAATTTTTGCTGGTTTTTTATTAAAGATAAAAAATCCTAACAGCCCCCCAAGAAGTGCTGTACAAAATGCTAAAATATCATACTGTTGTTGCTGATACGCAATCACACTATACGATGCTAGAGCAATACTTGCCGTTCCAGCTACTAATCCGTCTAAACCGTCTGTTAAATTAACTGCATTTGAAAATCCAGTTATCCAAATAATTGAAAATAAAAAGTAACAAATAAGACTAAAAACACCACCAAATGATGCAAATAGTAAAATACTTTTTCCGGATAACAAATAAAACAAAACATAAATGATACTAAAGATAATTTGACATAAAAATTTTTGTTTTGATGTTAGTCCTGTATTATGTTGTCGAATCAATTTTAAGTAATCGTCAAGAAAACCGATAATACCAAATGCAACTAAAACAAAAATAAGTGATCCAGTTGAAAAATTAAGATATCCTTTATAAAGTGCCATTACACCAAATGAAATGATACTTGCAATAACAAATGCCACGCCACCCATTGTTGGTGTCCCAGTTTTCACTTCATGCCATGTAGGTCCTTCTTCTCTTGTTACTTGCCCTAATTTTTTTTGTGTGAAATACATGATAAAAAAGGGCATCATCATTGTTGTTAGCGTAAGGCTCGCACAATAAATGATAAATAATTCAATCCAAATATTCATAATTTTCTCTCTCTTTATTCTGTTTCTTTTGTTGTACTTGTCGTTTCTATCTTATCCGATGTATTTTTTATAGCAGTTGATTTAACAGTTGGTGATGTTAATGTGATATTTACAGTATCTGTAATCGTAGATACATCTACGCCAGACGGAATACTCTGTTCACTTACAAATCCTTCTCCCTCAAAGTTGACAGGAATATTGAGTAAATTCATGACTTTCATAACATCTAATTTAGACCAGCCTGTCATATCAGGAAGTGTCACAATACCACCTGTATATAAAATCAATTTCGTATCAAGCGTATATAATTGATTATCCAATGGTGCTTGTTTCTCAATAATTGTACCGTTACCTAATACAATAATATCTGTAAATCCAATATTCTTTAATGCTTCTTTTGCTGTTTCAACATCTGCTCCTGTTGCAGACGGTACAACTTCCGCTTTTTGTGATTCTGGAGCTTCATCTTTTCCTAAATATTTCATTGCATAGCTAGTAAACGTTGTAAACCATTCAGACAAACCTAAACTACTTGTTCTAGATGATTCAGGTCTATCATATGTAAAGTAAATAACATATTCAGGTTTTTCACTTGGCACAAAAGCAACAATAGAATGTAAATAGTTACCGTCTGTTAAGTACGTTTTCTTTTCTTCATCATATATTTCAGCTGTACCTGTTTTACCTGCCAAACGTACACCGTCTACTTTATAATTTTCCCCAGTCGCATTTTCTGCATAAATAACTTCTTCTAAGTATTTTAAAACCCATTTTGCTGTTTCTGGCTTAATAGGATTACTTAATGTTTGTACTTTTGTATATGTCACTTCTCCAGTTGTTGTATTTTCAATGCGATCAACAAATCTTAATTTTTGCATTTTCCCTTCATTTGCAATCGCTGTAAATGCTTGAACTAATTGTAAGCTAGTCACAGAAACACCTTGTCCAAAGCCGGTACTCGCTCGTCCTTCTTCTGAAGCATAACTGTTTAATCCCACATTTTCATTTGGGAAACCACTTTCCGTAGAGCGACCAATACCAAAAGCGTCCATATATTCTTTCCACTTATCATAGCCAATTTGAGATACAATATTAACAAACGCCACGTTACTCGAATAAATCAAACCCTGCAAATAAGAAATTCTACCCCAACCAGTTCTATTCCAGTCATTGACAACAATACTCCCAACTTTGATTTTTCCAGAATCGTATAATTCCATAGGGCTGAATACACCTTCATTTATAGCTGCCGCTAGAACAAGTGTTTTCATAGTTGATCCCGGCTCAAAAGCACGCTCAACAATTTGGTTAATCCAACCATTTTCTGGATATTCTTGTTGTTTTGGATTAAAAGTTGGTCTTTGAGAAACTGCAACGACATCTCCTGTTTTAGGTCTTACAACAATTGCTGTCATAGATTTTGGTTTATATTTCTCATAAATTTTTGACATTTGTTCTTCTAAGTATTCTGTTAAACGACTGTCAAATGTGGTATAAATATTGTTCCCATTTTGAACTTCTTCTATCACTTTTTGTGTTCCTGGAACAGAATATCCATAAAAATCTTTATCGTAATTCACAAGTCCGTCAATACCACGTAATTGCACATTATATTGTGCCTCTAATCCCATGACACCTTGTAAAGGATTTCCCTGAGCTTCGACACTCGTATCTTCTCGTGTGTCTTTTGCCAATCCAATCACGTTATTGGCATAATATCCTTTTGGATAATCCCGTGAAATTTTTTCCGTAAAATAAATACCTTTTAAAGATTCTTTTTCGATGTTTTCTTTTTGAAGATATGTTAAATTAACACCTGCGTTTCCAAAAGCGGTTTGGTTAACATTATCTTGGTTGAGTAATTTCAAAATATTATCTTCACTCATATTGATATGCTTAGCCAATGCTCTTGCGGTCGCTAGTTTATCTTCTACATATTCAACACCTTTATACTTATCCGTTAAAACAGCATAAATGGCATACGTTTTGACATCTGTTGCTAATGTTTCTCCCGATGCATCATAAATAGTGCCTCGTCGAGCAGGAATAACTTCATCACCATTATACATTTGATGTACTAATTTCGTTAAATCTTCCCCATTTGCTGTTTTAAAAACCATCAATTGCGTAAAACGAACTAAAAATACAATAAATACAACACATAAAAAAGCCATGTAAATATGCACCATTTTAATAGAGTCCGTTTTTATCAAGTTTTTTATCCGTTTCATTTATTAACAGTCCTTACTACCGCATTTGCTTTCGTTAATCCATATTCATTTGCAATAGATGAAATTCTTTCATAAGTTGTTAAATCATCCACTTTTTGTTGCAAAATTTGACTTTCTGCATTAATTGTCGCAATTTCACGTCGTGTTTCTTCAATTTGTGCATTCGTTTCAGAAACTTTACTCTTTGTAAATACAACTGCTGTCATTAAAATTAAAAAACTAATCGCAATAATAACAACCGTTACTTTTTCAAATCGTGTCATTGACAATACGTATTTTCTTTTCGTATCGCGTTTCACAAAACTTTCTGCTTTCGTCAGTAATGTTTCAAACATATACTGTTCCTCCTATACTTTCACACGTTCAATAACTCTTAATTTCGCACTTTTGGCACGCCCATTTTCTTCGATTTCTTCTTGACTTGGTAAAATAGGTTTTTTCACAACTAATTGGTAATCTGGTTCCAAATATTCCGGTAAAACAGGTAATTTGCTTGGAATATCTTCAACACTACTATACTCTTTGAATATTGTTTTGACAATTCTATCTTCTAAGGAGTGGAATGAAATAACACTCATACGCCCGTTTTGAGATAATAAAGACAAACCTTGTTCTAGTGATTCTTCTACAGATGATAATTCATCATTCACAGCAATACGAATTGCTTGAAAAATTCTTTTAGCAGGATGTCCTCCTTTACGTCGTGCAGATGCAGGAATTGTTTGTCTAATAATATCCACCAATTCTGTCGTTGTTGTAATACGTTTACTTTGTCTTACTTTTTCAATTTGTCTTGCAATTTGCTTTGAAAATTTTTCTTCACCATAACGATAAAAAATTTTTACTAAATCATGGTAATCCCATTCATTCACAATAATTTCTGCCGTTAAAAATTGTTCTGTATCCATACGCATATCTAATGGTGCTTCTTGACTGTAACTAAATCCTCTTTCAATTTTATCTAATTGCGGAGAAGACACACCTAAATCATATAGAATACCGTCAACTTGTGTGACACCATGCTCTTCTAGTTTTTCTTTTAAGTGCGAAAAATTACTTTTAATAAATGTTACCATACCTTTTTCAATATATGGTTTTAAAACGATTTGAGCATTTTCTAAAGCCATTGTATCTCTATCAAATGCATACAAGTGACCTTCTTGTGATAATTGACTTAATAAATAGGCACTATGCCCCGCACCACCTAATGTACAATCTACATAGATACCATTGGGTTTTATATGTAATGCATCGACTGTTTCGTTTCGTAAAACTGTTATATGATGAAACATATTGCCTCCACTTTTAAAATTCAAATTCTGATATATTTTCCGTTAATGTTTGAACATTTTCTTCTGTTTCTTTGACATATACTTGCCATTTTTCATCATCCCATATTTCTAAGCGATCTGATACACCAATAATACGGCATGTTTTGTCCAAACCTGCATACTCACGTAAAGTTGCCGGAATCATAATACGACCTTGTTTATCAAATTCAACATCACTTGCTGCTGAATAAAAGAAACGTGTAATCGCACGTGCATCTTTTTTACCAAGTGGTAAATTATGTAATAATTTCTCGCTTAAAGATTGCCAACTATTCAATGGATAGCCAAATAAACACCCGTCTAATCCGCGCGTTAAAATAAACTTATCGCCTAGTTCATCACGCAATTTTGACGGTACAATAATACGACCTTTTGAATCCATATTATGTTTATATTCTCCCATTAACACGGCAAAAACCTCCTTACGTAGAAATCATTCACCATATTTTACCACAATTCCCCACTTTCTACCACTTGTTTTTTGTATTTCTCTTAAAAAACAGTACCTCTCATTCTCTATTATATTTTTTTATTTATCAAATATGTTAAAAACAACCAACAGATTGATAACAAATATATAAAAAGAAGAATTACTTGTGCATGAGTAATTCTTCTTTTTGTTTTTAATGATAAAACTAACATCTTAGTATAAAACCCGAAGTGAATCGCATAGATAGTCGGTTCACTTCGGGTTACCTTATATAGTCGTTTGAATGACAGAAACAACCTCACCATCATCAATTACAGATGTTCCATTTGAATATCTGTCATATAAAGAAATTTGCATTGCTTGAATACTCGTTTGTTTATTCGTTGATGTCACAATATCAAATGCCATATCAGATGTGACAATATTCGATACAAATACAAAACGGTGTGGTTTATTTTTTAATTCTTTCAATAACATCAATCCACGTTTTGCACGCCCTAATATATTGACATCAAAAACATTCAATCGTTTTACAGAACCTCTTTGGGTTACAAGAAGTACATGTACTTTGGACATATTCGTTGGATTAAAGGTAATTGCACCAACAACAAAATCATCTTGTTTTAAATTGATAGATTTTACACCACTTGCTTTTGTACCGACAACTGGTACTTCATCTAATTTATAGCGTAATCCAAAACCTAAGTGTGTCACAAGCAATACTTCATCATCTTTATTTTCTTCTGACTGACAACTCATATACACAACAGTGGCATCTTTTTCTTTTAAATTCATGGCAACCGCTGTTTTAGTTTTATAGCTTCTAAATGTCGTAAAGTCTTTTAGTAGTGTACGCTTAATCATACCGTCACTTGTTACGAATGTAATGGTTGCATCCGCTTTTTCTAATCCAGTCATCACGACAACGCCAATGATTTGCTCTTGTGTGTCCAAGGATACACGTTGTGAAAAATGCTCTCCTAAGTCTTTCCACTTATATTCGGGTACTTCATGAATTGGGAAGTGAATATAATTCCCTTTAGAAGTAAATACGACCAAATGTTGCAATGTCGTTGCAGCACCTTGGTAAACAATCTCATCTTTTTCACGTAGTCCTGTTTTTTCGCCATTTGAAGCATTCACTGAACGAGGGCTTACACGTTTATAATAACCACCTTTTGTTATCACAACATAGACATCTTCTTCTGGAATAAGTACTTCCGTTTCAATTTTAATTTCTTTTATTTCATCTTCAATGATACTTAAACGTGGTTTTGCATATTGTTTTTTCATATCCAATAATTCTTTTTTCATCACTGTTAATAAAACTTTTTCTTGTTTTAAAATCAATTCTAAAGAAGCAATTTCCTCGTTTAAATCAAGTTTTTCATTTTGTAATGCTGTAATATCTGTATTCGTCAATCGGTATAATTGTAAAGAAACAATCGCTTCTGCTTGACGCTCACTAAACTGAAATTCTTGTTTTAAATTCTCTTTGGCATCTTTTTTATCAGCACTATTTCGGATAATACGAATAACTTCGTCTAACACAGACAATGCTTTCATCAAGCCGTCTACAATATGTAATCTATCTTGTGCTTTTTGTAAATTAAATCGTGTTCGTCTTAATATGACGTCTTTTTGGTGATTGATATATGCAGCTAAAATAGCCTTTAACCCTACTTGTTGTGGGCGTCTTTCATTTATAGCAACCATATTAAAATTATAAGCAATTTGTAAATCGGTATTTTTTAATAAATAATTTAAAATACCGTCCGCATTCGCTTCTTTTTTTAATTCCACAACAATTTGCAAACCATTTCTATCAGACTCATCACGAACTTCTGCGATACCTTCAATTTTTTTGTTAATGCGAATTTCGTCCATGCGTTTAACTAAAACAGCTTTATTCACATCAAATGGAATTTCATGAATGACAATTTGCTGTTTACCGCCTCGAATATCTTCGATACTTGTTTTAGAACGAACAATCACCTTTCCTTTACCTGTTTCATAGGCTTCTTTTAAACCCTCAATCCCTTGAACAATCGCACCTGTTGGGAAATCAGGACCTTTAACAAATTGCATTAAGTCTTCAGTAGTTGCTTTAGGATGACCTAAATAATGTACAGTAGCATCAATCACTTCACCTAAATTGTGAGGTGGAATATCCGTTGCATACCCAGCTGAAATACCTGTTGATCCATTTACTAATAAATTAGGAAAACGTGCAGGCAATACCGTTGGTTCTTCAGTTGTATCATCGAAGTTTAAAATAAAATCAACGGTTTCTTTATCAATATCTCTTAATAGTTCATCAGATAGTTGAGATAATCTCGCTTCTGTATAACGCATCGCAGCAGCTGAATCGCCGTCCATACTTCCGTTATTTCCGTGCATTTCAACTAAAATATCACGCATTTTCCAGTCTTGGCTTAGACGCACCATGGCATCATAGACACTTGTATCTCCGTGAGGATGATAATTAGCAATAACATTTCCGACTGTTTTTGCTGATTTTCTAAAATTTTTATCGGCTGTATTATTATCCATGTACATCGCATATAAAATACGTCGTTGTACAGGTTTTAATCCATCACGTATATCTGGTAAGGCACGATCTTGAATAATATATTTAGAGTATCGCCCAAATCTATCTCCCATAACATCTTCTAAAGATAACTCTTGAATATTTGGCATTGCGTCAGACATTAAAACTCACCTCCAAATAAATCTAACTGCTCGAATGTGTCTGTACTTTCTAATCGTACTTCTTTTTTGTGTTCCACAGCAGTAGTCCCTTTTTGAGCTGTTTCTAATAAATTATCGCTTTCATCCATTGTAAATTCAACATGACTTTCTATCCATTTGCGACGAGGTTCTACTTTATTTCCCATAAGTGTTGTCACACGTCGTTCTGCTTGCGATAAGTCATCAATAGTTACACGAATGAGCGTCCGTGTATCTGGGTTCATTGTTGTTTCCCATAATTGATCGGCATTCATTTCTCCAAGCCCTTTATAGCGTTGAAGAATATATCCTCTACCTACTTTTTTTGTTGCTCGTTCCACTTCTTCTTCACGCCAGCAATATTCGACAACTTCTGTTTTACCACGTCCTTTGGACACTTTAAATAGAGGTGGCATTGCCAAATAAACTTTTCCTGCTTCAACGAGTGGACGCATATAACGGTAAAAGAATGTTAATAATAACACTTGAATATGTGCACCGTCCGTATCTGCATCGGTCATAATGATAATTTTATCGTATTGGCAATCTTCTATTGTAAAATCAGATCCAACACCTGCACCAATGGTATAAATGATGGTATTGATTTCTTCATTTTTTAAAATATCGGACATATTGGCTTTTTCTGTGTTAATAACTTTCCCTCTTAATGGTAAAATCGCTTGGAATTTTCTGTCCCGCCCTTGTTTTGCAGAACCTCCAGCAGAATCTCCCTCTACTAAAAATAGTTCATTCTTTTTAGCATTTTTACTTTGCGCCGGTGTTAATTTTCCAGAAAGAAGTGTTTCTTTCGCTTGACGTTTTTTACCATTTCTTGATTCTTCTCTAGCTTTTCGTGCCGCATCTCTTGCATCTCTTGCTTTAATTGCTTTTCTAACAAGTTGTTGTGCTAATTCACCATTTTCAATCAAATAAAACCCTAATTGTTCACTCACAATCGCTTCTACAATTCCTCTTGCAGCAGGTGTTCCTAATTTATTTTGTTTGACCTTCAAATTGTAAAATCTCTTCAGGGACACGTATAGACAAAACAGCTGCTAAGCCTTCTCTCACATCACTACCTTCAAGATTTTTATCTTTATCTTTTTTAGTAAATTCACTTTTCTTGCATATTCATTAAAGGATTTTGTTAAAGCTGTTTTAAAACCAACTTCATGACTCCCACCATCTTTTGTACGAACATTGTTTACAAAAGATAAAATCGTTTCAGAATAACCGTCATTATATTGTAAAGAACACTCTACTTCAACACCGTCTTGTTCTCCTTCAAAATAAGCAATTTCTCCAAGAGTATCTTTTTCTTCATTTAAATAATGAACAAATTCTTTAATGCCTGTTTCATAATGAAATGTTTCTGTTTGCTGTGTCCGTTCATCTGTAATTGACATTGTTAACCCTTTTAACAAGAAAGCAGATTCTCTTAAACGTTCACTTAGTGTGTCGTAAACATATTCCGCTCTACCAAAAATGGTCGCATCTGGTTTAAAATGTACTGTTGTACCAACTAAATTTTTTGGTGCAGAAGTTTCTTTAATTTTACCGATTGGTACACCGCCTTTTTCAAAGCGTTGATAGTATTGTTTTCCATCACGTATGACGGTCACATCTAACCATTCAGATAAAGCATTCACTACTGAGGCACCTACTCCATGCAGTCCACCAGAAGTTTTATAACTTCCTTGTCCAAATTTACCACCAGCATGTAAGACCGTAAAAATAACTTGAATAGTTGGTATACCTGACTTATGCATACCAGTTGGTAATCCTCTACCATTATCTTTTACAGTAATACTATTATCTTGATGAATAGTGACATCTATTTTAGTTGCATAACCTGCCAACGCTTCATCAACAGCATTATCAACAATTTCATAAACTAAATGATGCATACCACGGCTATCTGTTGAACCGATATACATTCCCGGTCTTTTTCTAACGGCATCTAATCCTTCTAAAACTTGAATGGCGTCATCCCCATATTGTGCTGTCACTTTTTTTGCCATATTGTTCTCCTTCCTTGCCATATTCTTCCCAATCATACATTGTTTTCACAAGATTGGTCAACAAAAAACATGTTCACTCTTTCTATTTAACACATTAACATGGAACGATTAAAGCAGAAACCATGATGATTTCTGCTTTAATTCTTTATATAACTAGTCACTACTAAACTCTAATACATTAGTTTTTTAGTTTAAAACCAATTTCTGCCAATTCTTTTTCTGTTTCGGTTTTTGTGACACCTTGAGATAGAACATGGCCAAATTGTTCATACGTTTTGTAATGTTCAAAATCTTTTGCATTTATTTTTGAAACATCATAAGAAAAAGATACAACAAATCCTGTTTCATCAATTTCAAGATTTTTTTTGAATCCATCTCTTTCTTTTTCTTCTTGATACTCTGGTGATTGTTCTAACTCACGTTTTAACATCTCTTTTTGTTCTTGTGTATCTAAACGAACATCTTCGGGAAATGGTTTTGTTGCTTTTATATCAACATGTGTCACAATATCATTTTTATATGTAACAGATAAAGTTGTCGTTACATCATCTTCGATATTTTCATAAACTTTCGTTTCCACAACCTCTTTCATCGTTGTTGTTTCTTGCATACTCGTTTGTGTCACTTTCGCCTCTTCTTTTTGAGTAGCACATCCAACTAATAACATACTCAATAAGACAAGACTTATTTTTTTCTTCATACTGTTTCTCCTATTTTTTCATAATCTTCAAATCGCACAGAAGCTAATTTAGATACTCCTGATTCTTGCATCGTCACACCATATAAAACATCTGCTTCCTCCATCGTTCCTTTACGATGTGTAATGACAATAAATTGTGTTTTATCAATAAACTCTTTCAAATAACGTCCATATCGGCTAACATTGGCTTCATCAAGTGCAGCCTCTACTTCGTCAAGTAAACAAAACGGTACAGGTTTCACTTCTAAAATAGCAAATAACAAAGCAATCGCTGTAAAAGCACGCTCTCCACCAGATAACAAACTTAGATTTTGTAATCTTTTACCAGGTGGTTGTGCCACAATATCAATCCCTGTTTCCAATAAATCATCTGGATTTGTTAACTCTAAGGTCGCACGTCCTCCACCAAATAATTTAGGGAATGTTTTTTCAAATTGATGTTTAATCGCATAAAATGTTTCGCCAAAACGTTGCATCATTTCCTTATCCATTTCCTGAATAGTCGCCATTAAACTATCTTTTGCCTGAATTAAATCTTGCTGTTGCTCTGTCATAGATGTAAAACGTTCATACACCACATCATATTCTTCAATAGCTGTTAAATTCACAGGCCCTAACTGCTCAATTTCTCTTTTTAATTGTGATACTTGCTTGCTCGCTTCTTGAATAGTTATCTCTAACACACCCAACTCTTTTGCCGCTTCAAAAGTTAAACTATATTCTTCATTCAATCTAGACAAGTGCGTATCAATCGTTACATCATAACGACTAATTTTAGCATCCATTGCCCCTTTATCACGCAATAATTTTTGAATATCTTGTTGAAGATCTTTTTCTTGTGTTTCTTCAACAAATAACACTGTATCCACATCTTTTTTCTCTTCTTGTTTTTGTTTAATGCTTTCTTCTAACGCTATTTTTTCTTGTTGATAGGTATTTAATTCTTGTTTGATGTTATCTATCATACCCTCAATTTCTTCTTGAGATTGCAGATGCTCTTCTTGTTGCGTGAATAAAACTTGTAAACTCATCTGTTCCGTTTTTAATTGTTTTTGCAATTCTTGTAAGCGGTGCTTCAAATGTGTTAACTGCTCTGTTTCTCTTGCACATTGCGCTGAAATATTTTGTATTCGAGGCTGTAATGCTTGTAATTGTTTTGTGCGTTCTTCTTGAGAAACACTCAATGTATCGATATGTTGTTTTGCTTTTTCAACACGCTGACTAATTTCTTTTTCAGACACTTTAATAGTATCATATTGTTCTTTTAACTCATTCAAAACAACTTGTTGGCGGTTTTTATCTTTTACTAACACATCATACTGCATCTCTACTTGAGAAACTTTCTCTTGTAATTGGAACACTACAGCTTGTAAATCTCTTTCTTCAAGACGCTTTTTCGTTCCTTCTTGCTGTACATTTTGTAAAGATACTTCTAACGCTAATACTTTTTCTTTTTGCGTTTGATACAAAGTTTTTGTTTCATTTAGCTTATCTTTTAACGCATGTAACTCTTTTGTTACGTCCTCTAGCTGCTGATTTCTTGATAAAATAGAACCCGTTTGCTGTTTCGTTGCTCCACCAGTCATAGACCCGCCTGAATGGATGACTTCTCCATCAAGAGATACAACACGCACACGATATCCTATTTTTTTAGCAATTTTTGTCCCTTGTTCCAATGTTTTAGCAACAAGTGTTTGACCCAAAAAGTTTTCAACAATCGTTTTATATGTCACTTGTGTTTGAACCAAATCACTTGCAACACCAATAAAACCGTCCATATGCTCAACTTGAGATAAAATATCTTGCGAGCAATATCTTCCTTTAATAACAGTTAATGGCAAAAATGTTGCACGACCTAGCCGTTTCTGTTTTAAATATTGAATAGTTTGCATAGCCGATTGTTCATTGGATACGACAATATGTTGCATACTTGCACCTAGAGCAATATCAATCGCAACTGTATACTCTTTTGGTACTTTTATCAATTCTGCCAGAGCACCATGTACACCGTCAAATTGATGTCTTTGTTTTAATATTTCTTTAACACCTTGATAAAATCCAGCATAGTCATCATTCAAGTCTTGTAAGCTTGCTTTTCTAGCTTCTAAACGATTTTTAACTTGTTGCATCTGTTCATACGTTTGTGTTAACTCTTGAGTATGCTGTCTTTCTTTGTCTAAAGAATCCATTTGTTCTTGATAGTCACTCATCAATAAATCAATCTGCTCTTGAACTCTGGATAATTCATTTTCCTTATCCAATAATGTATTTTTAACAATTTCTTGTTGCTTTTGTAAATCACTCTCTTGTTCTACAAAACGTTTTTGTTGATTTGTCAACACTAATAACTCTTTTTCCAAATGCACAAGTTCATTTTTCATACGCGTTTCTTCTTGAAGCGTATCAATATAGCGTTGACGTTCATTTTCTAAATGACTTTGACTTGTATCTGTTAAAAACAATTCCTCTTGCTTTAATTCATCAAGCGCTAAGTGTGTTTGTTTTACAGTCTGCTCTTTTTCTTCTGTTTCTTCTTTTGTCTTAGTCATTTGTTCAGAAATAGTTTTTATACTGTGCTCTTTTTGGAAACGTGCATCTTGTTGTTGTTCTTTATTTTGTTTTGAAAACTCTAATTTTTGTATTAAAACATTTTGTTCACCAACAGCTTTCTCAACTTTTTTAACACATTCCACGTATTCATTTTGCTGTTGTAATAAAACATGCTCTAAAGTCGTTAGTGCTTCTTTTAATTCTTTAATTTTTGACGTTACTTCTTCTTCTTGAATTTGTTTATCTTCAATTTGCTTTTCAAAAAAAGCCAGTTCCTTTTTCGCCACTTGCCACTGTTCATTTAATGTTTCAATTTCAGCAACCATTAACGCAATATCAATATGACTTAATGTTTCTTTTTTCGTTTGATATATAAGTGCTTTTTCTTTTTGCTTTGCCAACGGATCTAATTGCCCATGAATTTCATGTAAAATATCATCGACACGATCTAAATGCTCTTGAGTTTTATCTAATTTTCTGCTTGCTTCCGTTTTACGTGTTTTATATTTCAAAACACCTGCTACTTCTTCAAACATCGCACGACGTTCTTCTGGTTTGTTTTGGAAAATCGTTTCTACTTTCCCTTGAGAAATGATAGAAAATGAATCTTTCCCTAAACCCGAATCCATTAACAAATTCACAATATCTTTTAAGCGACACGGTTTTTTATTGATAAAACAATCACTCTCACCATTACGATTGATACGTCGTGTTAAATGAATTTCCGAAGCCTCAAATGGTAAAAATGCATCATCATTATTTAACACCAATGTAACTTCTGCTATATTGACAGGCTTACGTGTTTGAGAACCTGAAAAGATAATATCATCCATTTTTTTCCCACGTAAACTTTTCGCAGATTGCTCACCAAGCACCCACTTTATCGCCTCGGATAAATTACTTTTACCACTACCATTTGGCCCTACAATAGCTGTGACACCTTTATCAAATTCAATCAATGTTTTATCGGCAAATGACTTAAATCCTGTTATTTCAATTCTATCTAAATACACCTTTATTCACCTGTTTTTTCTTCATACGCTTGTTTGGCAGCAGCCTGTTCAGCAGCTTTTTTATTTTTTCCAATACCTCTACCTAAAATTTTACCTTGTGCAGAAACAACTGCTTCAAATTCTTTATCATGCGCTAAACCTTCTTCTTTTACAATGGTATATTGAATAGTGATACTGCCATTTTTTTGCAATCTTTCTTGTAGAAGTGTTTTATAATCCATAAACAAATTTGACTCTTGTTCATGAATTTTTGGCATGAGTTGACTTAAAATAAAAGCTTTCGCAACATCTAATCCTTTATCTAAATAAAGTGCTCCAATAAATGCTTCAAATACATCACATAATAAAGCATCTCTTTTTCGACCACCACCGGCATCTTCGCCCTTTCCTAATAAAACAAGTTCATCAAATCCACATTCCTTTGCAAGAGTAGAAAGTGTTTGCTCACAAACTAATTGTGCACGAAATCGTGTTAATTTCCCTTCTGGCCATTGCAAAAAATTGTGAAATAAATAATCAGATACCACTAATTCTAAAACGGCATCACCTAAAAACTCTAGTCGCTCATTATTATCAATTTTTTGATATTTTTTTTCATTCGCATACGAAGCATGCGTAAATGCTTGTTTTAATAGTGTTACATCTGAAAATCGCATTCCTAATTTTTTCTGTACGATTGTTTCTATATCCATATTGACACCTCACTTTCTTTTTTTGGAACTCCATTATTATACTATAATTATCACATTCAAACCATCAAAAAAACTGTCATTTCCTAAATAAAACAACAGTTTTCATCATCTTAACGCTCGTTTACATAACGTTTCCCCTCAATTAAATGTATTTTAGAGACGATAATCTCTACAATAAAGTGATACTTGCCGCCTTGTGCCATATATTGTCTTGACGACAACCGACCTGTCACACCAATTAAATTACCTTTCTCACAATATTGTTCAATAATTTGAGCCGGTTTTCCCCACACAACAATGGGAATAAAATCAGCTGTTTGTTCACTTCCTTCTTTTTTCTTTTTGGAAATCGCCAAAATATTGTTGATCACATACTTATCTGTTCCAATCTCTTTTACATGAATAGGCTTTACGATACGCCCAATAACAGATACATCATTCATCTTATCACCTCCTATTTTTAATATATGCAAAAAGAATGAGATTCTTTTATCGAACCTCATTCTTTTTATATATTCTTTTATGATCTTGCTTTCCACATAAAACAACTCTATCATTTGGCACATTTTCAATATAATACGTTGCTTTTTCTTCTGGTAAACTTGTTGAGAATATCGCTTCATATTCGTTGATTGTCAATCGTTGACGATTTTCTAATAACGCACTATGTTTGTCTGTGTACAAATAATTCTCAAAATCTTTTACTAATGTGATTGTGAAAAACTCTCCAACAGCACCTGACCCGTAGCTAAACAAACCTATTTTATCGCCCGCAGACAGTGTATTATTTTGTTCTAACAACGATAATAATCCTAAATATAACGAACCGGTATAAATATTTCCAATACGTTTATTATATGTTTTACTACTGTTATATAACGCTAATAATGCTTCTTTTTTATCTTCCTCTATACCGTCAAGAACTAATTTCAATGCTTTTAACCCTAATTTAGTAAATGGTTGATGAAAACAAATTGCTTTGAAATCTGCCACTGTTTCTTTTGTTTTTTCACAATACTCTTTAAAAACCGTTTCAAAGAAATATAAATATTTTTCAGTGGAAAATTTTCCGTCTGCAAAGGCGGTACTCGAATAAACTGGTCGCCAAAAATCCATAATATCTTCTGTTAAATATGTATTTTCTTGATTTAAAATAGCAATTCTAGGATTTTTCGATACTAACATCGCTACGGCACCAGCACCTTGTGTAGCTTCTCCAGGTGTATTTAACCCATATTTAGCAATATCTGTTGCGATAACAAGTACTTTACTTTCTGGATTTTGTAGAATGTGCCCTTTCGCTAATTGAAGTGCCATTGTTGCGCCATAGCAAGCCTGCTTTAATTCAACAGCACGAACACGAGATGATAGGCCTACAAGAGAATGCATATAAACAGCAATAGACTTAGAATTATCAATCCCTGATTCTGTCCCTACTAAAATCAAGTCAATTTTCTCTTTATCGATATCTTCTAAAATAGATAATGCTGCATTAGCTGCCATTGTCACCGCATCTTCATACAAAGGAGGCACTGCCATTTCTTCCTGACCTAATCCTATTGTAAATTTTTCAGGTTCTACTCCTCTTGCATTCGCTAAATCAACCATATCTAAATACATACTAGGTGCATAAAAACCAATCTTATCAATACCTATTTTCATGATGAACTTCCTTTTTATTTAATCTGACATGATTGTAACGATTATTTTTTAAAAGTACAACTATCTTTAAAATATTTTAAAGATTATGTGCTTTAATAAACGCCAATAATCCTTGGCATCCTTTCAAAACATCTTGATAGGTTTTCTCAAAATCTCCCGTATACCAAGGATCGTCAATCTCCCTATTTTCTCCAGCAAATTCTAAAAGTTTACAAACTGTACCAGATGCTCTATTTTGAATAAATGTATGAATATTTTTTATATTGCTGTTATCCATACCAATAATATAATCAGCACTCAAATCATCGTCTTGTAACTGTCTGGAATACATTCCCTCTGTACGAATACCTACTTCTTTTAATTTTTGTCGTGTTCCTTGATGAACAGGATTACCTTGTTCCCACGAACTTGTTGCTGCTGAATCAACGTATATCTTATCGCTTAATCCCTCTCTAGTTACCATATCTTTAAAAACAGCTTCTGCCATTGGCGAACGACAAATATTTCCTAAACATACAAATAATACCTTAACCATATTTATCTCCTTATGTAAGAATAAACAACAGGATACTCACCTGTTGTTTATTCTATTTTCTATTTGATTTTATTTTTCCAGACCATCTTTCCATACCACCTCTTAAAATATAGATGTCTGTATAACCTTTTCTTTTTAATTTTCCTGCTGCTTTTCCTGCAACCAAAGCAAAATCATCACATAAATAAATCGGTTGATCTTTTCTAATTTCACCCATACGTTGTTTAAATTGTGTATAAGGTATGTTTCTAGCACCTAAAATATGCTTCACATCAAATTCTGCTTTTTCGCGCACATCAATAACTTGTGCTTTACGCATATTTTCTCTAAATTCTTCTTGTGTGATGTATTTTGCTGATGAACGACGCTCTATAAACAAATACACTTGATAAATAAAATATCCTCCCACAAAAATCATAACTAGTAATTGAAATATACTCCAAAATTCCATAAACTCATCCTTTCATCCTACTGTAATACTAAACTCGCTGCACCAATCACACCCGCATCATTTCCCAATGTTGCTAATCTCAACTGCGTTGATTTTCTTGCTGTAATAAATGTATCTTCTTTAAAATATGTATCAACTTTTTCAAGTAAATACTCTCCTGCTGCGGACACACCTCCGCCAATGACGATATAGGCAGGATTTAAAATATTAGCTAAATGACTGCATGCTACTCCTAAATATTTGGCAAACGCCTCAACAACTTGTTCAGCAAGCACATCTGATTGTTTTGCTAAGTCAAAAACATCTTTTGCTGTTGCAGAACCGTCATCAACTAGCTCTTTTAAAGATGAACTTCCTGCATATTTCTCAGCAAAAGCTCTGGCTAAATTGACAATACCCGTAGCACTTGCCACCGTTTCTAGACACCCTTTTTTGCCACATGTACATGCAAATCCGTTTTTTTCAACAATTAAATGCCCAATCTCTCCAGCACTGCCTTTCACACCATGTACTAATTTTTCATTGGCAATAATACCACCACCAACACCTGTCCCAAGTGTGATAAACACAACATCACTAGCATTATTTCCTGCACCTACCCACCGTTCTCCAAGAGCAGCTACATTCGCATCATTATCAATAAAAACAGGCATATTTAAAGCTGTTTCTAAATCTTTTTTTACATATTGTGTCGTAGACCAACCTAAATTATAGGCACCAATGACTGTCCCTAAATTTTCATCAATTTGACCTGGACTACCCATCCCAATACCTAAAAACTCATCACTTGTCAGCTGATATAAATGCAAATGATGTTGAATAGATGCAATAATATCCGGCACAATATGACATCCATTATCCAATATATTTGTTGGAATAGTCCATTTTTGCTGAATGTCACCATCAAGTGTCAAAATCGCCATTTTAACACTCGTACCACCTAAATCAATACCCAATAATTTTTTTGACATTCCCCTTACTTCCTTCCGAATAAAATCAATGTCGCAACGATTATAATATACAAGAGAAGAATCATTCCTTGTTTAACTCTATCTCTTGATTGAAACTTCAGTGTCATTGTTGCTAAAAAACCACCTAATAAACCACCAATATGTGCCCACATATCAATACCCGGTGCAAAACTAAAAACCAAGTTTATTAAAATAGTCGATAAAAACGACTGTGACTGTAAACGAATACCTGTATGATATGGGAAAAAGCGATGTAATAACACCACACTCATAAATAAACCAAAAATAGCACCACTAGCACCTACGGAAATACTGAAGATGTTACCTAAAGCAAAAGATAGAACCGAACCCATCAATCCACTTAACATATAAATAAATAAAAATCTATGTTTCCCAAAAATAGGTTCTAATAAAGAGCCAACGATAAATAAGGAATACATATTAACCAATAAATGCATTACATCTGCATGTAAAAACATCGCTGTAAATAGTCGCCAATATTCATGTCTAAACAGAACTAACGGCTTAAATAATGCACCATATTGAACAAGAACTTCTGCAGTCCCACCCTTTGTCGTTGTTACCATAAAGACAATAATGTTGATACAAATAAGAACAAATGTCGCTTGTAACTGACTAGGAATACCTCTAAAATTTCTGAACATAATCTCCTCCAACTAAAAATATGCTATGGTATTCATTATACACAATTTTTATCATGCATTCAAAATAGTTGCGATAAAAATATCATGTTTTTCTAAAGGCACTATATCTACCATTTGTTCCATCGCAACTAATGATACTGTTTTCCCTTCAAAATCTTGTAAATATCTATCATAAAAACCACCACCAAAACCTAAACGAGCACCATTTTTTTGAAATGCCACACCCGGTACAACTAGTAAATCAATCTGTGTGACTTCATCTACCATTACAGGCTCATCTATACCAAATGCCGATATCTCCAATGGTGTATCAATCGTATAGTGGTTAAAAACCATAACGCCTTTTTTAATTACTTTTGGCACAACCACTGTTTTATGTTGACGCCACGCTTCTTCAATGATACGACGTGTTTCCCACTCTGGAAACGTAGATAGCGTTATACCAATGGTTTTTGCTTCTTTCCAAAGAGATGTTTCTAGTAATTTTGTCATAAGTGTTTGTTCTATATATTCCCGTCTTTCTTTAGAAACAGTGCTCATTCTTTGTAACACAAGTTTCCGCATATCTTTTTTATTCATCTAGTTCCTCAGTTCTATTATCAAAAATTATTGTATCTAATCATTACTTTATTTTCTCATAAAAAAGATGCACACCTTACGATGTACATTTTTTAGTATATATCCTTTATTGAAAAAGTCAAAGTAGTACGAGTTTAAAACATCCCCTACAACTTTTAATGCTAAAAACCGTTTTAAGCAAATAATTAGTTACGTTTCTAAAATATCTTTTGTAATTTATTGATTTTAATAAAAAAACACTAACAGTGAACAAAATCGTTTCAAAAGGGCTGAATAAAAAACAAGTTGTACAGACACATAAAACACAATCAAGCATATCTCTTTATGTAATATACAATAATTTTATACGGAAAAACCGAAGTTCATTTCAAAGAAATTTGTGCTGTCTTTATATCCAGCACACTTTCCAATTTCTCTACAATTTAATAAGATACTTTTCTCATTTTTTATATCATTTTCATCATTACTAATTGTTTTTGAAAAAATTCCTGATTTAAAAGCTAAAAACCTCTTAAATTTCCCCACTGTTTTAGTGTATATACTTACAAATAACTCAACTCTTTTCTATCCAAAAATTAAAATTTTTATCCACCAAAGAATTAAAATTACAACTCCAATACCTACATAAAAATTATCATTTTTTCTTTTCATTGTTTTGTACTAAAAAGATATGTTATAATCAGATACAGGTTGGGGCTTTCGCCCCTCCCCGTCACTTTTTATTTTAAAAAGTGTTTGATTATCTCAACAATCGCTGTAATGACCGTTGAGATTACAAGAGCTTTCGGTCCGTCTAACCAAGGCTCTTTTTTATTTTTTAACCGGTTATTTGAAAAACCTGATTTTCGATATGACATATCTCTTTTTTTCTTTTATAACCATTCAAAGCAACACAGCTCTAAAACGTTTGTTCTACCTTATAAGCAATACGTTGCGTTTTATAACCATTCAAAACAACACAGCTCTAAAACAGAGCGTGAATATTCTATATTAGCAGAACAGTTTTATAACCATTCAAAACAACACAGCTCTAAAACGCGTCATTGTGTATCACGACACCTAGTATTGTTTTATAACCATTCAAAACAACACAGCTCTAAAACATTTGTTCGATTGTATCGGATAACGTCAGCGTTTTATAACCATTCAAAACAACACAGCTCTAAAACATCATTAGAGAACGAGCAAACACAAAAGATGTTTTATAACCATTCAAAACAACACAGCTCTAAAACGAACACATCACACCTATGAAACAAATACTAGTTTTATAACCATTCAAAACAACACAGCTCTAAAACGAACACATCACACCTATGAAACAAATACTAGTTTTATAACCATTCAAAACAACACAGCTCTAAAACGATGATGTTATTGGCGATGCAGAAGGTGATGTTTTATAACCATTCAAAACAACACAGCTCTAAAACTTCATCAGTTGGGTAGAAAGGAAATAAAAAGTTTTATAACCATTCAAAACAACACAGCTCTAAAACACATTTTAAGCTAGAATCGATTTTACGCCGGTTTTATAACCATTCAAAACAACACAGCTCTAAAACAAGCGTTTTGATTCTCATATTTTTCATTAGGTTTTATAACCATTCAAAACAACACAGCTCTAAAACATTGATGCGTATCACCTTTTGGAATACCTAGTTTTATAACCATTCAAAACAACACAGCTCTAAAACAAATCATCACTTTCAAGATATTTGAATAAAGTTTTATAACCATTCAAAACAACACAGCTCTAAAACAAAATAGAAAGAAGATGACAATATGATAAAGTTTTATAACCATTCAAAACAACACAGCTCTAAAACACTACACAAACCATTCAGATTGTTTAATATGTTTTATAACCATTCAAAACAACACAGCTCTAAAACAGTTCTTGAAGTGTTCTAGTGAACTTGATTGTTTTATAACCATTCAAAACAACACAGCTCTAAAACTTAGATAGTAGAACTAATCCCTTGTGTTCAGTTTTATAACCATTCAAAACAACACAGCTCTAAAACATCTATCACACATTATAAAAGGTGCGATTGGTTTTATAACCATTCAAAACAACACAGCTCTAAAACCTCGACAACGTATTGATGACTTTGAAACTTGTTTTATAACCATTCAAAACAACACAGCTCTAAAACCTCAGAATTTTGTTCGCCGGTTTATCCTCAAACTGCTCGTTCTAGCAAAACTTCAGCTTTGAATGGTTTCATTTTACTTATTATGGCTCTTCGTCAAATTGTGTTGGTGGAGAGAAATAGTGAGTATGTTGGTAGTGAATGGCATTAACCATTCACTACCTTTTTCACATTCTTTTTCTGCCACTGAGAATGGTGTTGTATGATTAAAATACGCAATCTAAAATAAGAAAAACGTCTGTAGCCATAGGCAATCCGTTTGATGACTTTAATATGATTGTTGATAGCTTCTGTGATACCGTTTGAATAAGGTGTGGTAAAAGCTTGATAAATACCATTCTGATAGGTTTTAAAAATATCAAATTTCTTTCTAAACCACTCTGGTAATGACGGGTCAATATGATGAATAACCTCCATAAATGACTCAAAATCTCGCTGTCTATAAGCATATCTCAACTCTTGTACAAACTCATATGCTTGTTTTAAAACAGGACTATAGTCTAATAATCTATCCAGGATTTGTGCGTGTGTCAGATATGTTTTAAAGGATTGGTGATAGTGATAGTCTGTATCATTTACATCAAAGGCATCTTTTAATAATAATTTCCAGTATTTCTTTAAGTGTTTATAAGCCTTTTCTTCTTTTTTAAAGGTGTTCATTTCTTTTATACGTAGTGTATTTAAATTCCGATGTATATGTTGTATGATATGAAATCTATCTGTGACAATAACGGCATTAGGAAAAACCTTCTGAATAAGTTTGCCATAATTGGCATTCATATCCATAACAAGATAGCGAACGCTATGTCTTGCTTTTTTAGAAAATTGTTTAAAATAAGTGATTAAATGGTCTAATTGGCGACTAGGTAACACATCAATAATACGGTGCGTCAATCCGTCTACACAGATAAAACTCATCTTCCCTAAATGAGATGTCACAGACTTAAATTCGTCGATACATAGTACCTTAGGTAGATAATGAAAAGACGGTTTAACTTGTTTTGTATATTTATCTAAGACACGTTGTACGGTCACATCAGATACAAAGTGGTCTTGGCAGATATGTTTTCTTGAAATATTTTTCGTTAAATCAAGTGCAATAAGTTGTTTTAATTCTTTAGAAATACAACAATGTTTATCGACTAAAGAACACGAAGAAGAACAGGTTTTTAGACACGTTTTACAGCGATAACGGGTTCTTTTAAGAAGTAAAACAGTTTTGATTTGTCTAAACTTTGGTAATAATGTTTTCGTTTGATATGTCCCATGTTTGATGAGTGTTTTAGCATGACAATGTGGACAGGTGTGGCAAGGCTTTGTCCAAGTACCTTTAATAAAGTGGTGTGGAATACCATTTATTGTTTTTTCTTCTAACCAATGTTCATCAGCTATGAAAGATTTATCTGTTAATGTCAATAATTTTTTTGTATAATAATCCATGAGAAATACCTCCTTGTTTAATTGTGGTGATTTAATCATACAGGTATTTCTCTTTTTTTGTCCACTTTTATATACAAAATCGTGTTGGTGGATTATTCCCACCAACACGATTTATTATAGAGCCCTTATTATAACATCTTATACTTGTATTATAAACTAGAAAGATTCATCTTAAACTTTACATAGATGACAAAAAACACACTCACAAAAACCTTGATACAAGGGATTTGTGAGTGTGATATACTATTAAAATTAACCTAATTTATTGTAGTATTCAACGATCAATGCTTCGTCAATGTTTTCTGATAATTCTTCACGTTGTGGTAAACGTGTTAAAGAACCTGTTAATGTTTCTACATCAAATGAAACGTAGTCTGGGCGACCAAAGATACCTTCAGCAGCAACTTTGATAACTTCAACATTTCTTGATTTTTCACGAACAGAGATTACTTGACCAACAGATACGCTGTATGATGGAATATCTACACGTTTGCCGTCAACTGTGATATGACCGTGGTTTACTAATTGACGTGCTTGACGACGAGTAGTTGCTAAACCTAAACGGTATACAACATTATCTAAACGTTGTTCTAATAAAATCATGAAGTTAACACCGTGTTTACCTTCTTTGATTTTACCAGCTTTTTTAAATAAAGTTGCGAATTGGCGTTCGCTCATACCGTACATATGGCGTAATTTTTGTTTTTCTTGTAATTGTAAACCATATTCTGATAATTTTTTACGGTTGTTTGGACCGTGTTGACCTGGTGCGTATGGACGACGTTGTAATTCTTTACCAGTTTCTGTTAAAGAAATACCTAAACGACGAGATAATTTCCATGATGGACCTGTATAACGTGACATAATAAAATTCCTCCAATAATAAATTGTTTTGGAGTAAAATAATAGTTAACTAGACCGTATACGTGCAGTTTTTCTTTTCATCTTCACCTTTAGCAGCCGCAGGTTACACAATGACACTTAGTCGTGAAAAACTGTTGACGCTGTACTTCTAATTTTGCTGCATTATTTTACACAACTAGTAGTATACTAAATAAAGAAATAGTCGTCAAGAAAAGTCATGTGTTTTCAACGATAAATGTGAATAATTTTTTGTCGTACTATCTTATTGGAAAGAACGAAACTCTTTTATCATTTAAATATATATTATTTATGCTTAATTCATACCCTTTAAAATCACCTGTTATTTTACCTTCATAAATAATGTGATTCGTTTTTAAATTGGTAATCGTTATTGTCAAATCTTTTTCTTCAAACATATACTCATCATCGAATAAGATTTGCTTTGTATCTAGTTTTTTTATTGTTTGATATTCTTTAGTATTCAAATCAAATGTTTTCAATTCTGTTTGTGTTTTATAATAAACTCTGTCTGCTACAACGGATATATCTGAAATAGTATACGGATTCCCCGAAACATATATGTCATCAAAAATTTCTTTCGACAAATCGACTAATTCATCTTTTAAAACACGGTAAACAAAAAACTTTCCTTTATTTCTAAAAACAACATTAAATGTTGAATCAGATTGAAAAACAGAAAACCCCTGATAGTCTACTCCTTTAAGATTTTCTTTAATCGTTTTTACAATCATTTGTGTATCTTCTAATAAAATCTCTAAAATTTTTATAGAAGAATCTTCTTTATTGGATGTAGTACCTACAAAATAAAGCTTGTCATTTGATTTGACAAAAATACCATCAAATATCGGAATGTCACTAATTGGCGTTTCAAATAGTTGTTCTGTCTTTTGATTATAGGCGTATAAATTAGAAATAAGTTTTCCTTTTAAATTATCATTTGTATTTGCTAATAAAATAATCCAATCGCCTATTTCTGTTGATTGTGATACAAAATCAATATTCGGTCTATTTAAAATAGGAATTTTTTGATATTTACTAATTATATTTTTTTGAGGATTTATTTCCTCATTATCGAGTGATGTGCCTTTATCATTCAACCGAAAAGGCATTCCTCTGTAATTTGTCATAAAACTTCCAACTAGTTCAACTTTTTTTACTTGACTGTCATCTTTTTTGATTGTTTCGATTTTAACACTTGGTAAAAGACTTTTAGAAAAAGTATAGTTTCCAAATAAACAAACAAGTGACAAAACATTTAAAATCACAACTACAATAATGATACTGTATTTTTTCACAACTTTCACCCCCTAATCATGACTTTTTTACATAAAAGATAATTCGATAATAAAATCTCGATGATGACAATAATCATTCCTAATGCAACAAGGAAAATCGAATACTCAGAGCCTATTAAATTTTTATAAATATATATACTACTACTGATAAACAAGGCAATTAAACCAACTGTAACTCCGACTAAAACAGTATATTTTATAAAAACATGTAAATAAGAAATAGATTGAGCTAGTATTTCCAAAAAGAAAATATGGATAATAAAAGCAAAAGGTATAAATAAGGTTCGTCCAATATACCATGGATTGATATAATAAAGACTACTAGTAATACTATCTTTATAATTTGCATACATATTTAAAAAAGCATTCATCTCTACTTGTTGTGCTTTTGGAATAAAGAAATTAGCAACAATAATCCAAAGATTATCTAAACATAGTTGTAGTCCTATAAACAAAATACCTAAAGATGAAATGGCAACTAATTTGGCTAAATAAATCACAAATCTGTGTTGTGGCAAGGTAAATAATCGAATGGCCATATTACCTTTGCGATGAAAATCCCAATGCCATATTTGTCGTACAAGAATAAAAAAAGCAATAGAGAACACCATAATACTCCACGTATACAATGTACCGCTACTGATAATTGTTTCATACGGGAATTTTTCAGCATTACTAATAAACGTCTGTCTGTTTAATTCAGCGTTTAAAACAAAACTCAAGCTAATACCTTGAAGTAAAATCAAACCAAATGCACCAAACAAGGCATATTTTGATAATCGCTTTAATTCAACTGTCAATAGATTTAAAAACATCTTCATGATACATACACCTCTCTCATGACATCTATAATGGATTTGCCTTCTTGTTCTCGCATCGTTTCTGCATAAAACTCACGAATAATTCTTCCGTCTTCCATGAGTAAAACTTTATCTACCAGTGTTTCCACATCATTAATCTCATGTGTGGTTAATAAAATACCCTTATCTTCAATCAAGTCACTTGAGAAAACACGTAAAATTTGTTCTTTCGTAAAAATATCAATACCTGAAAAAGGCTCATCTAATAACACATAATCTGATTCGACACATAAGCCTAATAATAAATTGGCTTTTGCTTTATTCCCTTTTGACAAACGATTTAACTTCTCTTCTTTTTTCAATTTAAACAATGTCAGTAACTTATCTTCTTTTTCCTTATTCCAGTCATAAAAATCTTGCATAAAGGCAATCGCTTGTTTCAATGTATACTCGGGATACATTGCTAACTGATCTGGAATATAGATAATATGGTCATACATTTTATGTTTGATTGGTTCATGATCAATGGTAATCGTTCCTTTTTTTATTGGTATTAACCCCATAATCGCATTCATTGTTGTTGATTTACCAGAACCGTTAATACCAATTAAGCAAGTTACTTCTCCTTTTTTCACCGTAAAACTCATACCTTTTAAAATCTTTTTACTTCCATAGGATTGGTACACATTATTCACTTCTAGCATCTAAAGCACCCTCTTTCTGTTCATAATAGCGATGAATATATTCTATCAACTGGTTTTCGTGCAACCCCATAAATGCAATATCATCAAAAAACTTATCTAATGCCTCATTTAAAATAGTTGATTTTAAATTTTTTAAATAGTGTTCATCATTTGTCACTCGACTTAATACATTTTTATCTGTATAGATAAGCCCGATTTCTTCCATTTCTTTATATGCACGTTGCACCGTATTTGGATTGATTTGATACATCTGAGCCAACTCCCTTCTTGACGGTATCGCTTCTCCAGCATGATATTTTCCAGTAATAATATCTTTTTTCATACGCTTAATAACTTGTTCATAAACCGGTATACGCTTATCAAAAGGTTCCATACCAACACCTCCTTTTTATTTAGTGTATCAATCGTTTAATACATTTGTTAAGTGTATTATATAGTTAATACACTTAGAAAGCAAGCAATTATTTATGACACAACAAAAAAAGTGAATGGATATATGACCCATTCACTCAGTTTATATAATCTCTATCATAAATCGTGTTGGGGGAGAGTAATCCACCAACACGATTTGATATAAACACTATTTATTTAAATATCTAAAGGTTTATTCGTACAACTTTTGGCAATACCTAATGGTGTGACAAACATTGGATTTTTAGGAACATACGTTTTAATCCCTGTTCTTTGTTCAACAATTTGTTCAATGCCTGTTAAACAACATGTTCCACCTACTAAATATATCTCATCTACTTTATAATCTTGTATATATTCTTGTATAATGGATGCCACTTTTTCAACAACTGGTTTCACAACCGTTAAAACTTCAACATGGTTTTTCTTTTTACGTTTAAAAAGTTCCGCCTCATCAAATGACATTTTATAAGCTCCTGCGAGCACAAGAGAAAAATGCGTCCCACCCGTTGGTTCATCTGCAACACTCACAACTTGTCCGTTTTGTAAAATAGAAATACCTGTTGTACCTCCCCCAACATCTACAATAGCTCCATCTTTAATATGCATCACTTGATTGGCTGCAGTAGGTTCATCTAATAAATTCGTCAATTCAAAACCTGCTGCTTGTACAACATTTTTAATCGCGCCTGAATCTAAAGCATGTGTTCCAGGAGGAATTGCTGCTGCTGCATAAAGTAACTCAACACCTAATTCATCCTCTAACTGTGCTTTTAATTTTTTTACAATTCGCACGGCACCAACATAATCAGTAACCATACCATCTTTTACCACTTTTGCATACTCATAAGCACCTGCTATTGGTTCATGATTTTCATCTAATACAGCTAACACAATACATGCTGTTCCTAAATCGACACCTGTATAGTAAACAGAACTTCTTTTTTTAATCGGCTCTTTCATCACTTGTTCAAACTTTTTAATTTCTTTATTACATTCTACCAACGCTTTTGGATTATTCGCCATACGTCCACCTCTATACTATTATTTTAAAATCTTATCTATTGCTTTTCCTTTAGCAAGTTCATCAATCAATTTATCTAGCCAACGAATTTTCTTCATCATATCATCTTCAATTTCTTCAATTCTCACACCACAAATTGTCCCTGTAATTAAATCAGCATGCTCATTGATATGTGGTGCTTGATTAAAAAACTGCTCTAACGTGATGTGTTCAGACCTACTCAGCATATGCAAATTTTCGACAGAATAACCCGTTAACCAACAAATAATTGTATCTACTTCCTCTTTCGTCCTCTGTTTACGCACTGCCTTTTTAACATAGGCATCATGAATGACAGAAAAACACATATCAAATATTTTTGGTTTTTTCATCTTATAACGACCTTTATGTATATCTGTATTTATTGTACCATATCTAAGAAAAATAATCACATGGGGAGTAATAAAACATATCTAATAGACAACAAAAATATCGTTGGTAAATATAGATTCTGTAATAAATCATATTTATCGATAAAATCATTTGTGTACAAAAAAAGGCACGCCTTTGAAACGCTGTCGAATTAACGTTTATAGTGTGTCTTTTTTTCTTTTTGAACCATTCAAAACAGCACAGCTCTAAAACAAATATTTCATTACCCAATCACCACAACTTGTTTTATAACCATTCAAAACAACACAGCTCTAAAACCGGTTTTCAATAGGTCGCTTTACACGTTTTGTTTTATAACCATTCAAAACAACACAACTCTAAAACTTGGCAAACTTGTCTTGTAAACAAATAACGTTTTATAACCATTCAAAACAACACAGCTCTAAAACTTATAATGACTAGGATTGATAGCGTCATGTGTTTTATAACCATTCAAAACAACACAGCTCTAAAACTGTGTTAAACCTCCTATACTCTTCTAAAGAGTTTTATAACCATTCAAAACAACACAGCTCTAAAACGCACGCAAAGAAATATAAGCAATATTTATTGTTTTATAACCATTCAAAACAACACAGCTCTAAAACACAAAGTAGGGGGGTTAGGTTACGACTTAAGTTTTATAACCATTCAAAACAACACAGCTCTAAAACTCAAAATTTTGTTCGCCGGTTTATCCTCAAACTGCTCGTTCTAGCAAAACTTCAGTTTTGAATGGCCTTTTATTTTGATTATAACACATTCATATTATTAACGTTAAAATAATATAATTTTTCTTATAAAACTACGATATTTTTGAGTTTTTTCCGTCATTATATAAGTCGTCTAATCTGCAATAAAATAAGAACGATATTCAAAATAATCGCAATCCATAATAATATTTGTATTTTTCATGATATTTTATAAGTAAGATACAACTAAGAGCCGAGGCCCTTAGCGGTTCTATTTTTTCGAAAGTTCTTTTACTATTTCGAGTAAAATTTTGATGATTTCAATTATAAGTAGTATCATCATTGTCGCTTTATTCGTTATTGTAAAAGGCTTTTTTGTAGTTTCCTCCTATTCTGTATATTTTAATTGTTCTTCTCGTTCTTGTATAAGTATCTTTAATTCGTTTAAATCTTCTTGTGTTGCTTTATTTCTAATGAAACCCCTAGCACTTGAACGACTTGTTAAATAAGCTCTATACTCTTTATTTTTTTCTGACCATCTTTTATTAGCTTCTGCTTGTAGTTTTGGGTCCGTATATCCTTTTCTTTTTTCTGTCATTATTCTTCATCATCTCTTTCTATCCATTTGTGTACCAAATAAACAACAAAATATATGAGTATGTATTTCATTTTCTCTTTTAACATGTTATACTATTCACAAGGAGCCGAGAGCTTTCGCTCTCTTTTCCTTGTAAACAACTACTTAACTTTCTTACGCTTGCCTTGCTTCGATTGTTTTCGTGGTTGTTTTTTATTTTTCAAACTTCCAAAATAGTTATAATAAATATTATTATCATTATAAATTTTTTAATAATATGCATCTTCTATTTTTACAATTATATCATAATGCGGCATTACAAACGTCACAATAAACTATCGGAAATTATTTTCCCGATAGTTTATTGTCACTTATTGAGTACATTTTGTTACTTCATGGCAATCATTTGTTTTCTTCATAGATTAAAAAATAATCATTATCCAAAGTATACTGTGAAAAATCATATACTTTTCGTGGCTCTACAAAAAGAACATAAATATTTTGTAATTCAATATACTCTTTTAGAACGTTCATATCTTCTTTTGATAAGTAGACACACGTATTTATGAAAATAAGTACTTTTTTCTTCTTCATATACTTAAATACTTGTAAAATTTCCAAACATTTTTCAAATACACTATCACTTGTCGTTTCAATGATAACTCCTAAGGCTTTTATCAACTCTAAAATGGTAATTGTGTCATAAGTTAAGTCTAATTCATTTTCTAAACATTCAAATATAAGTAATTCTGTTATGTTCGATACTAATTTTTCTATTTTTGTTTTGACATCAGGTTTATCATTTAACTGCTGTTCTAAATCGTGATATACCGATTTTATGACAGTAGGAGAATTTATATCATAACCTAAAATATCAGTGATACAAACCAGTTCAGATGGATTTATTGTATCAATGGTGTCATAAATTACAATGCCTTGTTCTCCAGTATAAGCGTATAGATTTTTTATAAAATCAGCAAAAACCGATTGTGTTTCTAATACTAAAATAGTGCACTTATCCAATGTGATGGGTTCATCAATTAAAGGAAAGTTTAATTTCATCATTATATTTCCTCTCCCAATACAATTAGCCTAGAATCCGAATGAGCAACAGAAACATCTCTTTCACCGCATAAATAAATCATTTTAGAAAATTGCTTTTCTGTTACGGTTAAAATAGTGATATTTCCTTCTTTTGGATTATTCTCATTCAATCTTGCAATCATTGCTGTACTAGCTGAATGATTTAACAATAATTTACTATATACTGAAAATTGATGCATAATAAATCCTTCATCAATCAAAAATTTCCTAAACTTACGATATGCTTTTCTTTCGTCAGCTGTTTCTGTTGGCATATCAAACATTAAAATCATACGCATATACCGATAACTCATATCCTAAACACAGGAACTCCTTCTCCTCCATTGCTTAATGCTTTAATGACCTTTTTTGTATATTCTTTAACAATATTCGTTAAATACATTTCCTTATTATTGTATTCAAATGTATCCGAAAAAATAGAAAATAAATGTCGCTTAATATCTTGAAAAGGTCTGTCTTTATTTTCATAGACAATTCTATCAATAATCGGTCTAAACGGCTCCATGATATCACTCGCCAAATTAAAATGATTAAACTGATTAGCATGTTTTAACCCAAATTGTGTCATGCACCCACAGACAACAATCTCGCGAGAAAACATACTCAACAATAACGTATATCCATAGTCTAAAGCCGCATTTATATCATTATTATCATCACGAGTAAACGAATAGCCAAATAGTGTATTAAAATAAAATCTAGCCACATGCCCTTCTCTATTTGTAGGGTCATACAATTCTAATTCATCTAGTAACTTTAAAACATGATTCGCTTTTTCACAAAAACCAAAGTCATTTAGTAAAAGAAACTGATTCAATATTTTTTGAGAAATAATTTTTGTCCAAACACGTGCTTTCACATCTTGTTCCCACATTACTTGTTTGGACAACTGTAAACTAGAATCGTGCTTTGCATAAAATGGTACTAAATGAGCTGTTGGTAATCGTTTATCATCACAGAAAATGACAAGAATATTCTCATCGACTAATCGTTTAATTAACATAGTTGTCAACAGTATGTCCGTTGTTTCAAGTAATAGAATATCAATTTCAGATAAATGAATCATTTCTGTTTTATAGGCATCTTTAAAGACTAAATGATTATTTTTATACGCTAGTTTCGAGTGTGTATTGACAACAACTGTTCGCCATCCCATTACAATGCTCCTAAATCAATACGTGTTTCGTATAAACCTGTAACAGATTGATGAATCAGTATTGCAGTCTTACATTTTGTTGTAGATTTATATCTGAATCTTTTGATACTTTTATCGAAAAATGTAAAAGCAGTAGGTGCTCCAAACGACGTAAATGTCAGTAAGTTTACAAAAGATTTCGCAATCGTTTCAATATCGCTATTTTTATTTTCTTCGTATAAACATTTTAACTCATTAACTACTTTATCTGCTAAAATATATTGATTAAATTCTACCACTCGTTCAAATAATACATCAAACAGCTGTCTATTTTTTCCCAAACTATATGTATCTTCACTATCAACGACAGGACTACTTAATTTTTTAGCATGATACAACAATTCTGTTAGTTGATAATCTAAACGAAAATAGTTGCCTTTGTGCAATTCATCCACACTAGATAGCAATCGACGTACACCATTCTCAAATTCAAATAAACTATATTTAGGCAAAATAAACCACGTTTTAATATTATTAAAACCTAAAGACATTAAATAGGCTCTTTCATCTTTTTCAAACTCTGATCTATCAAGTAATTTAATACTAATCATTTCAGACAATTCTTTTGGTTTCTTTTTAGATTGATCCACATACTTCACAAAAACAGCATAGGCTTCTGTAGGCTCAATAAAACCACCGTATCTCGCAGCATTTAAATGTTGTTTTCTATCAATCAACTTATTGTTATATCCCGCCGGCTTATTTGATTCTTTATACAACCTTCCAGTTTGAATCTCCGTTTTTTTCGTCACTGTTACCGGCATGCTATATATCACATGCCCTAACTTCTCTTTCATACGTTCCTTATCCCAAACAACTTCACCAGTTAATGTATCCACAAGTCTTTCTTTCTGCATAAAGGAGAGGATTTTATCATACATTGCATGTCTTTGAGTTGCTTTCATTCCATTTTGGTCAAAAGTACCGTGTTTGATATAACTGCCATATACCAATTCTTTTTCCATTTGAGGATAAAGTTTCAACAATACATCGGCTACTACTGTTAATAAGTAAGCATCATGAGCGTGATGATATGGATTAACTTCTCTTAACTTATACAACTTTAATTCTCGTCTAAAACGAGAAACAATATTAGCGTGAACCGTCATCACTTTTACGCGTCTTATTTTTCTACCGTCATTATCTATCTCTTTATTAAATTTATCATCTAATAAACGCGCAACGTGTTTTGTAATTTGACGTGTTTCCACAATTTGTCGTTGAATAAATCGCATTTTATCTTCAACTGTCAATTCCTGCTTCATTAAACGACTTAATTTTTTATCACTTATTAAACCTACTTCATGCAATTTTTTCCAAAACAAACTTTCTTTTCTCACGATGTCTAAATCAAGTACCTCATTTGTTTTTTTAGCATTTTCTTTAGCTGAAGTTAATACTTTATTATCAACTGAATCATCTTTAATAAAACTTCTTGGCACAATATGATCAACATGGTACTGTGATAAAAAGTTTATGTCTAAATCCTTACCAGTGTATAAATCTTTTCCATTTTGCAAATAATATAAAAATAGTTTCTCTTTTTGTAATAATTGATTATCCAAAACAGGCTCTTGTTTTAATAACTCACTTCCTAAATCATTCAGACCTTTTTCAATCGTTTCATATCTTTTTTTTGAATTATCTTTTCCTTTTTTCGTTGTTTGATGCTCTTTTGCCATTTCAATCACAATATTTTCTGGTAATTGATTTCCCATAACACGAATAATTTCATCAACAATTTTAAGACTTTGTAAAATACCTTTCTTAATTGCTGGACTACCTGAAAGAGAGGCAACAAGTTCTTCATTATTATCTAACTCTAATTGTTGTACTTGTGCTTTTTCAATTTCCTCTTTAAATGACAATGATGCATCACGGATTAACTGCATGAAATTACGATTATTTAATTCATCATCTATCAAATAATCTAAAATCGTTTTTCCGTTTTCTTTATTTCGTATCCCATGTAATAATGTTTTTGACAAACGTCCCCACCCAGTAAATTTCTTACGAGATAATTTTTTAATTATCGCATCATCAAGTATACCTAAATCAAATAACTGTTTTTCAATCATTTTTCGATCATCAAAAATAGTTAAAATATGAATCACATTTTCAATAAGTTCTTCATTTTTCACATCATCTAAAAAATCTTTAGAAAAAACTTTTAACAAGTCTATATATGTACCATACGATGCATTAAACGCTGCATCATTTTGTACATTTTTCAATTTAAAATCATAAAACTGCAATTCATTTTCCATAAAACGAATCAACTGTTTATAAGTGACTTTTCTATATTTTTTAAATAATGCATCAAATATTTTCTGTTTGTCTTGTGTCGATAAGTAAGTCCATTGACCTCCATTAAATTGGAATCTAACTTTTGTTAATTCATTAAATACCATATATTTTTCATAAATTAAACTATGTTTAGGTAAAACACGGCAATCAGGTAAATATGTATCAAATAGTGTCATTTTTTCAATAAATCGTTTCGCAGATTCTTCTTCATTGACAATTTCTTCAAAATTCCAAGGACGAATAGGTTCGTTTGATTTTCTAGACAACCAAGCAAACTCACTTTGTCCATTTGCTAGAGGGCCTACATAGTAAGGGATTCTAAACGTTAATATTTGTTTGATTTTGTCGGCGTTGTCTTTCAAAAATGGATAATGCTTTCCTTGACTTTCTAAAATAGCCTCTAACTCTCTTAAATGAATTTGATAAGGAATAACCCCATTGGCATAAGTCCGTTGCTTATTAAGGAATGTTTGACTTTCTATTTTATCAATAAATATCTGCCCCTCTGGAATTTTCCCAATGAGAGCTTTTGTAAAATTATAAAAGGCTTCTTGAGAAACAGGTTTAGCCGTAGATGTAAATGTGGAACCAACTTTTTTATGTTCACCAGAAATATATCCTGCATATCCTTGTTGACTTTTATCTTTGAACATCACACCATATTTATCAGGAAGATATAATTTAAAGAACTGTTTTAAATCTTTTAAGTCTTGATGGTGTTCATGATACTTCACAACCATACTAGAAGATAGCGGTGCATTAGAATCTAAGGGACTATCTCTTAAAATATCAAATAATAATATCGACTCATAAACTTTTTTAGCATACTCAAATAAAGGCTCATACTCTAAACCAATAATTGCTAAAAGAGCTTCTACTTCTTCTTCATAAGTTTCACTTGAAAATTGTAGGTCAAATTTTTCTGTTAGTTTGAATACTGTTTTAAAATCTACTTTATTACCAATAATCAACTTAACAAAATATTTCAAAGCACTTTTTGACAACTCATCTGGAAAAAGTTTCATAATATTCTCTACTTTTTTACTTTGTCTGAGTTTACGTGTCAATTCCTCTTCATATAAATGCTCATTTATTTTATTTAAACTTCCAAAATGTTCTTCGTACTCTAATAAAAATACTTCAAAATTCTCTTTAACGGTTATATTAGATACATCAAGTGAACCTTCAATAAGAAAATGTCCACGGTATTTCAGAATATGTGCAATTGCTAAATAAACAAGGCGTAAGTCTGCTTTGTCATTCGTATTAGCTAAATACTCTCTAAGATGATAAATAGTTTTAAATGTATTGTGATAGCTGATTTCTTCTTCCAATGTTGCAAAAATCGGATATTTAGATTCCGATAATTTTTTATCATCTTCTTGCAAAAAACTTTCACTTAAACGATAAAAAAAGTTTTTATCTACTTTCATCATCTCTTCCGAAAAAATATCTTGTAAATACAACAAACGGTTACGACGTCTGTTATATCTACGTCTTGTTGTTCGATGTATTCTTCTTTCTGCTGCTGTTTCAGCCGGTTCAAATAAAGAAGAACCCATCAAACTTTTTTTCACATACTTCTTATCTGTATTCCCTAAAACTTTTATTCTTTTAAAAGGTACTTTATAATTATCCGTCACAACAGCATAACCGACAGAACCTACTCCAATATCTAAACCTATTGAATATTTTTTTGCCATAAAACCCCTCCTATTTTTAAGTAAAACGCTTTACATTTTTAACAAAACCTGTTAAAATAACATTGTTTAACCATTCAAAACAACATAGCGAGTTAAAATAAGGCTTTGTCCTTTAACAAATTTGTGTGCCGTTCCGGCACTTTTTTATTTTCATTACGTTTTAAAACGTTTTCACACCAGTGTATATTTCGTTCATTACTATTAAATCTTTCTTCTGTATACAAAAAGTATTTAGCCATAAACAAAAAGACTTTTTTCAGTTTCTTCTCTACGACTAATATTTTGAATCGTTTTTAAAGTCATTATATCATATTCATAACAATCAGTATATTTTTCATTTCATTATTCGAAAAAGAGCCACCATATTAACAATCCAACACCCGTTAAACCTACTAAAGTTTTTAGTTTTTCTTCTGTTGTTGTTTTTCTTATGGTAAAGGTTATATTATTCCCTTTTTTTGTAACATATTCTTTCTTCATAATATAATCTTTTTTCATACTTACCTCCCTATTCATTTTTACTTGCTCATAACCATTCCAATTTGACTATTTTATTATGTTTTATTCATTATACTCTATCAGTAATCATGATGACAATAATGACTTGTTATCTTGATAATGAAATAAAAAAGAGCTTTATGAAAAATAGATAAAAAATATTTTAACAATATATCTTCTAGTAAATATAGTCTATTTTTGCCAAACACATCTTAATAAATAACGGCTCTATAATAAATCGTGTTGGTGGGAATAATCCACCAACACGATTTTGTATATAAAAGTGGACAAAAAAAGAGAAATACCTGTATGATTAAATCACCACAATTAAACAAGGAGGTATTTCTCATGGATTATTATACAAAAAAATTATTGACATTAACAGATAAATCTTTCATAGCTGATGAACATTGGTTAGAAGAAAAAACAATAAATGGTATTCCACACCACTTTATTAAAGGTACTTGGACAAAGCCTTGCCACACCTGTCCACATTGTCATGCTAAAACACTCATCAAACATGGGACATATCAAACGAAAACATTATTACCAAAGTTTAGACAAATCAAAACTGTTTTACTTCTTAAAAGAACCCGTTATCGCTGTAAAACGTGTCTAAAAACCTGTTCTTCTTCGTGTTCTTTAGTCGATAAACATTTTGTATTTCTAAAGAATTAAAACAACTTATTGCACTTGATTTAACGAAAAATATTTCAAGAAAACATATCTGCCAAGACCACTTTGTATCTGATGTGACCGTACAACGTGTCTTAGATAAATATACAAAACAAGTTAAACCGTCTTTTCATTATCTACCTAAGGTACTATGTATCGACGAATTTAAGTCTGTGACATCTCATTTAGGGAAGATGAGTTTTATCTGTGTAGACGGATTGACGCACCGTATTATTGATGTGTTACCTAGTCGCCAATTAGACCATTTAATCACTTATTTTAAACAATTTTCTAAAAAAGCAAGACATAGCGTTCGCTATCTTGTTATGGATATGAATGCCAATTATGGCAAACTTATTCAGAAGGTTTTTCCTAATGCCGTTATTGTCACAGATAGATTTCATATCATACAACATATACATCGGAATTTAAATACACTACGTATAAAAGAAATGAACACCTTTAAAAAAGAAGAAAAGGCTTATAAACACTTAAAGAAATACTGGAAATTATTATTAAAAGATGCCTTTGATGTAAATGATACAGACTATCACTATCACCAATCCTTTAAAACATATCTGACACACGCACAAATCCTGGATAGATTATTAGACTATAGTCCTGTTTTAAAACAAGCATATGAGTTTGTACAAGAGTTGAGATATGCTTATAGACAGCGAGATTTTGAGTCATTTATGGAGGTTATTCATCATATTGACCCGTCATTACCAGAGTGGTTTAGAAAGAAATTTGATATTTTTAAAACCTATCAGAATGGTATTTATCAAGCTTTTACCACACCTTATTCAAACGGTATCACAGAAGCTATCAACAATCATATTAAAGTCATCAAACGGATTGCCTATGGCTACAGACGTTTTTCTTATTTTAGATTGCGTATTTTAATCATACAACACCATTCTCAGTGGCAGAAAAAGAATGTGAAAAAGGTAGTGAATGGTTAATGCCATTCACTACCAACATACTCACTATTTCTCTCCACCAACACAATTTGACGAAGAGCCATTTTTTTAATATCCCCAAAACTAAAAAAAAGGCTATATAAAGTCATTTCTCAGATTTAACTATTTTATAAAACATTAAAAAAATGCAGTCGATGGGACTCGAACCCACACGAGAATACTCTCACTACCCCCTCAAGATAGCGTGTCTGCCATTCCACCACGACTGCGTTTTGTTTTGCATGCGTCACGCATGCAAAACCTGTATTTATTGTATTAAATGAGAAAGTATCCCATTGGTAACATTCATTAAATCTGCGGGGGTCAATTCCATTTGATACCCTCTTTTACCAGCAGATACGACTATTGTATCATAATTTTGAACACTTGTATCGAAAAACGTAGGTAATTGTTTTTTCATGCCTACTGGCGAGCAGCCTCCACGAATATATCCTGTTTGTTTTTCAAGCATGTCTAAAGGTAATAATGTCACACTTTTTTCTTTACACACATGCGCTACTTGTTTTAAATCAAGTTCACTTGTTATCGGCACAACACAAACATATAAGGCACCACTTTTTCCAACTAAAACAATCGTTTTGTAAATGCGTTCACTTTTATCCTTGAATTGTTCAAGAATATGTCTACCCCCGATATGCTGTTCATCCCATTCATATGTATGAACTGTATAAGCAATCTTTTTTTGGTCTAATTGTCTAAGAGCATTTGTTTTAAGTAGTTTTTTACTCATCTTTATCGAACCACTTTCCAAAGGACAAACGATTTAAAATACTTGATTTTGGATTTTCTTCATTCGTTCGTTTTTCTTTATAACTTTCAACGGCTTGATAATAAAACGCCTCAACAGCTTTCCCAAATTTATCTGCTGATACATTATAAGACAATGCTTCTTTTTCTTCATTAGATAATTTTTGAGTTTCGTTTAAAATAGGTACATAATCAATGACTGCTTTGGCTAATTGTGATGTGTCTTCATATAAACATCCTAAACTTTCATTCGTAATGATACCAGATAAATAATCATTACGTTTTGCAATAACAGGTAAGCCATTGACTAAAGACTCTAAATACGTTAGCCCTTGTGTTTCAGATTCAGATGCATTCACATAAATATCAGACATTTGGTAATATTTATACACATCATCATTTTGAATTTCGCCGACAAAGATAACCGTATCTTGCAGAGATAATTCACTTACTTGTTCTTCCAATGATTTTCTAGCAGGTCCATCTCCAACAAATACTAATCTAGCATTTGGATATTGTACTAAAACATGTGGGAAAGCATCTATAATTTTATCTAAGCTCTTTTCTTTTGCCAATCGAGATAAAGATAATAACACAAGATGTTCATCAGATAAACCTAATGCTTGTCTAATATTTGTTCTAACAGAAGTAACTTTTTCTGGGATTGGTACACCCGTTGGAATAATTTGAATATCCGTTTCAATATCATAGCCTTTTAAAATCTCAAAAATTTGTGGGCCCGGAGCTATCACACCTGACGTGTGGTTACAAAATGAATGAGATAAAAAACGAACATGGCTATGTCTAACTAAATAACCATTAGCAATATAATGTAAATATTTTTCATACATGGTATGATAAGTGTGAACTGTTGGAATTTTTAATCGATATGCCACATATTTGCCAATAAGTCCCATGCCAAATTCTGTATGCGTATGCACAATATCAAATTGCTTTTCTTTCGCAATTTTATAAGCTTTATTCATTCCACCAATGACTAAACGTCTATCTGTAAAGAAAATAAACGGCACACTAGCAATCCGAACAATTTTGTCATTATTCTCATTCTCATCGACATGGGGATCTGTCGTCGTAAAAATTGTGACGTCATGACCCATTTTTTCTAATTCTTCACTTAAAATTTTAATTGATGTCGCTACCCCACTTACTTGAGGAAAGTACGAATCTGTAAACATCGCAATTTTCATAATATTCTCCACGTTAAATATATTGTTCTTTTTATTCTACTCTTTTCAAAGTCGACAATCAAGCGTTAATTATTAGGATACATTTATTGCAATACATAGTTTTTCAAATCAACTAGTATCAGATATGGCAACCCATGATTAAAAAATAGTATTTAAATCAATAACACAAAAAGGCTTAAAATCAGCAAATTGATTTCAAGCCTTTCTGTTTAAATACTATTTTGTGTTATACTTCTGTATTAATTAATACACGTCGTGGTTTTGTTCCCTCAGCCGCACCAACATGTCCTTTGGCTTCTAATTCATCCATCAATCTCGCCGCACGGTTAAAGCCAATTCTAAAACGACGTTGTAACATAGATACACTAATAAACTCTTGTTCTTTCAAGAATTCTACAACTTCAGTAAATAATTCGTCTTCTGGTTCTCCTTGTGATACCGGTTCATCTGTTGGAATCATGTCTTCGACATAATTTGCCTCTTGTTGATTTTTAACAAATTCTACTATTTTTTCAACTTCAGAATCAGATAAGAACGCACCTTGTACACGAATTGGTTTATTTTCTCCCATTGGTTGAAATAGCATATCACCTTTTCCGAGTAGTTTTTCAGCACCGTTACTATCAATAATCGTACGAGAATCAATACTACTAGATACGGCAAATGCCATTCGACTAGGTACGTTGGCTTTTATCAATCCAGTAATAACATCTACACTTGGTCTTTGTGTCGCTAAAACCATATGAATTCCTGCTGCACGTGCCATTTGCGCTAATCGGATAATGGCTGATTCTACTTCATTACTTGCCACCATCATCAAATCAGCTAACTCATCTACAATCACAACAATGTACGGCATTTTCTCCATGGGTTCATCAGCTGTTTCATTAAATTCATCAACTTGTTCATTATACCCAATAATATTACGCATACCTGTTTGAGCAAATAATTCATAGCGTCTTTCCATTTCCAAGACAACTTTTTGCAATGCTTGTGCAGCACGGCGTGGATTTGTGACAACTGGAGTTAATAAATGAGGAATGCCATTATAGACATTTAACTCTACTTTTTTAGGGTCAATCATCATCAGTTTCACTTCACTTGGTTTGGCTTTCATCAAAATACTTGTAATCATGCCGTTAATCGCCACAGATTTTCCACTACCCGTAGCACCAGCAACAAGTAAATGTGGCATTTTTGATAAGTCAGCCATACGAATATTTCCTGAAATATCTCTTCCAAGTGGGACTTCTAGTTTTGATTTAGAATCAATATTACCTTCAATAATTTCTCTGAAAGAAACCATACTTGTGGTTTGATTCGGTACTTCAATACCTACAAATGATTTTCCAGGAATCGGTGCTTCAATACGAATATCTTTTGCTGCCAAGGCTAACGCCAAATCATCTGTTAAACTCACAATTTTACTGACTTTCACACCAACAGCTGGCTGTACTTCAAATTTTGTCACAGACGGACCTAAATTAGCAGAAATAACACGTGCATTGACACCAAAACTTTTAAATGTATCTTCTAAAATACGAATATTTCTTTTTATTAATTCATGCTCACTCGATTGATCAACTGGTTCTACACGATTTAATAATGTTACTGGAGGTAATTCATAGTGCGAATCTTCTTTTGATACAGAAAATGTTACTTCTTTTTCAACCACTTCTTCTACTACCGGGTCAATCACGTCTGGTTCGGGCTGGAAACTATTTATAACAATCGGCTCTATATTTTCAACGGCTGGTTTATCGTCTTCTTCAATATATAGCACGCTATCTATATCTTCTTTGACCTCTTTTACTGATTTTGGTAGTTTTATTTGCGTTTTTTGCACTTTTGTTCTAGTATGCTGCGCCATATCAATAAAATCAGAAATCGTTTTTCCACTTACTAATACTAAAGTGATACCTAATAAAAGGAGCAGTATTAAATATGTCCCAATTTCACCAAATAAAAACGTAAATATATTCGCTAAAACAGCTCCAATCATACCGCCACCGGTCGCTTGTTTTAATTGATTGCTGAATAAATCAGTTGAGATAGCTTTCCATGTGTCTGACATAAGATTAGTACGGTTTGCAAATCCTAAATATTCAAAAAACACAAGAATTATAATTGTAAATACACAACTGGCAATCATTTGCTTTTTTGTCATCGGAATTGAGGGTGTTCGTTTAAATAGCATATAAATTGCATAAATAATCAACAAAATAGACACAAATCGGTACGTATCACCAACAAATAAACGGATAATATTAGCAAAAAAAACACCGATAAAACCGAATGAAAAAACAGCAAATAAACAGACAAATAGTAAAGCAATGGATATATACTCTAACTTAAATGTTTGCTTCTTTTTTGTTTTGTTTCTTTTCTTAGCCACTGCTCTGCCTCCATATTTATTATTTTTGCTTTATTATATCATATTTTTGAAACTTCGTATAAAATAGGGTATAATCTTCTAGTAAATTTAAAAAAAGGAATGAACATATGAAAGAAAAAAAATGGATACGTATCTTGGTAACTTTGACACTCGTTTTAATCTTATCAGGATGTGTAGGTCGTGATACAAGTGGTGCTCCAACAGGTTTTATTTGGGACGTACTCGGTCGACCTATGGAACAACTTATTTTCTGGTTTGCAGGTATTTTTGGAAATACAGTCGGTAGTTATGGGCTAGGTATTATTGCTGTTACCATATTAGTACGTATTGCGATTACACCTTTAAATATCAACATGATGAAAACAAATACCATTCAACAAGAGAGAATGGCGTATATTAGACCACAAATGCAAGCAATAACAGAAGAAATGCGACAAGCAAAAACTTTTGAAGAACAAGCACGTCTACGTCAAGAGCAAGCTGCATTACAAAAAGCAGCAGGTATTCAATTCGTAAGTGCCAGTGGATGTTTACCACTATTCATTCAAATGCCTATTTTCTCAGCATTATACTTTGCAACAATTTCATCAACTGAAATTTTAAACGATACGTTCTTAGGTGTTTCTTTAGCAACACCTAGCTGGTTATTCTGTATCTTGTCATCCGCTTTTTATTTAATCCAAGGATACATTTCACAAATTGGTATGACTGAAGAACAAAAACAAATGAATAAAGCTGTTCTATTTACCACACCTTTAATTAACTTAATATTTGGGTTATCATTACCTGCCGGTGCTGCATTATATTGGACCGTCAGTGGTATCTTTAGCTGTTTAACAAGTTTATACATTTCATTAGTGTTAAAACCAAAAATTAAAGAAGATATTAAAAAAGATATGGAAGAAAATCCTATTCATTTCCCAAAAAGAAAAGACGTAACAACCTCTGTTCACACAAAACAAGTAACAACAGCCCCAACACAAAAAGTACGTCGTAATGAGGGCAAACAGCAAAAACGCTAAAAATAATATGAATATACAAAACCGGAACGAATGATAACATACATTCGTTCCGGTTTTTAGTTCTATCATAAATCATGTTAAATTCTCTTTGCTTTTTTCACCTTATCTTAAACCTAAATTAGTCATATAAGTATAAGTGAAAGAAAAAACTGTACACCTAAAAAAGACTTAATAAAAGACAAAAAAACTTTGATAACTGAAGTAATCAATTTAATAACCGCAGTTATAAATTGATTATAAAATTTCTGAAATGATTAAAGTCTTAGCACTTTTTCAAATTAGGACGATAAGCGAACGTTCATCTACTCTATTTATAAGTCATGTATCATCATAAAAAGGAGGTTACAACAGGACGATTAAGAAATAAAACAATAAGCTGCAATGTTACACAAGAAGAACATGAACAAATAAAAAATACTTATTAAACAATTTTATACATTAACTGACTTACTCATAAAAATAGCAAAGAAATAAATTAAAAAGCGAACTATTCGGACACCAAAAAAGTTTAAGAGTCTACAAGTATAAACTTTCAAAAATTAAAAACAATAATATATATTACTTTTTCATTTTTGGGTAAGTACATCAAAAAAAGCACCTGATAATTTTTTTGTTTTATCTCGACTGTCAACTTTTTCAGTTAAAATATCCTTAGTTGTATTTTCCGCAAAAGTACTATTCATTTGACTAAATCCCAAAAATAGCGTTACTAAAACTAAACAACTCTTAAAAAATTTATATTTTATATGGAAAACCCTTTAATATTCAGTAATTTGACTTATGATAACTCACCCTCCCCTTTTGTTTCAATAGTCTTCTTACATTCTTAAAAATACCATTATCCAATGACATGCACTAAAATAATCGCAAAAATAAGTGACGGTAAAAGATTTGCTACTTTTATTTTCATATTAAAAAATAAATTAGCACCAACACAAAAAATCAGTAAAGACCCTACTAACGAAATGCTATCTATCATAGTAGGTGTTAAAAACTGTTGCACTAAACTTGAACACAACGTAATTATACCTTGCCACAATACAAGAGGTATGATAGAAAAAATAGCACCTATTCCATATACCGATGCAAAGACAATTAAAATAACACCGTCTAAAACAGATTTTGTAAATAGCATCGTTGGATCGTGCAGTAATCCGTCTTGAATAGACCCTACAATAGCCATTGCACCAATACAAATGGTAAAACTGGCTGTAACAAATCCTTCAACAAATAAATTATCTTGCGTATTCCCGACTTTTTGTTTAATTTTCTCACCAAATAAGACAATGTGTCGTTCAATATCTATCCATTCACCAAGTATAGCACCTAGGGCTAAGGAAATCGTGATTAGCATACCTCCTTTTGTCAAAAGTGCTTTATCTGTTAATACAAGCATGTGTGACATAGCACCTGCAACACTAATAAATAAAACAGATAGTCCCATTGCTTGTGTTAATATTTTTTGTATGCTTTCGGGTAGACGATTTCCTAGAAGAAGTCCTATTCCACCCCCTAACAAAACTGAAATCGCATTGATGATTGTTCCAATTCCTACCATATATATCTCCCATCACTTCTAAAATCAAAACCTTGACACATCGGCTAGCCAATGTGTCAAGGTTTTTTAGTCAACCTCAATTTCAATTTTATCTTTTAAAATAACATTGATACTTCGGATACGTCCGTTTTCAATATGTACGGGTTTTAAAATACATGATTCTAAGTCAACTCGTACATCTTTTTCATCATCTTCTGGTAAATAGCCAAGTTGTTCTAAAACAAATCCTGCCATTGTATCCATTTCTTCAGATTCAATATTTAAATGGAAAACATCATTAAATTTATCAATCGGCATAATTCCGTCTATATTATAGACACGATGTGATAATTTTTTATATAAATCTGCTTCTTCATCAGATTCATCTTCAATTTCCCCGACAATTTCTTCAATTAAGTCTTCCATTGTCACAATCCCTTCAACACCACCATACTCATCTTTTAAGATAGCCATGTGTTGACGTTCTTTTCTAAAAGCTAGTAATAAATCATCTATAAAAATAGTAGACGGTACAAATAATGGATCATCATTCATTAAATCACGAAGATTAAGGCTATCAAATCCCGTTACTTTAGCTGTTTTTAAAATATCTTTTACATGCAAGATACCAATGACCATATCTTTGTCACCCTCATAAACAGGAATACGAGAATAAGAATTATCTAAAATAGATGTCCATATATCATTCATATCATCTTCAATATCAATCATAAATGTATCTGTTCTAGGTACCATTACTTCACGTGCTAATTTCGTATCAAGAGATAGTACCCCTTGCATCATAGAAAACTCTTCTAAGTCAATCGCACCATCATTACGACTATTGTCTAATAATGCTTTCATTTCGCTACGTGTTAATTTTTCCTCTTCGTTTTTAAATTCAATCGGTGTAATTTTTTTCAAAACACCTGTTGAAAATGACAATAAGCGAACAAATGGTTTGAAAAATTTTTGTGTCAACATCACAAAACCTGCTGTTGACAATGCTATTTTTTCAGGCATTTGTAGCGCAACTTGTTTTGGATACAATTCCCCCAACACAAGTGTTAAATATGATAAAATGACAGTCACGATTAAAACAGACAATGTCACACCAAACTCACCAGCAAAACTCACCAAATATGGTTCAATCAATTTTGTAAAACTAAGTGAGGCAGAACCACTCGATAGAAATCCTGCAAATGTAATCACAACTTGAATTGTCGCTAAAAAGTCATCCGAATTATCTAATAATCGCATCACTTTTTCTGCCTTTTTATTGCCCTCTATTTCAAGTTGCTTCATTTTCATGACATTTAACGATACATACGCTAACTCTGTCGCTGAAAATAGTGCGTTTATCGCTGTTAAAATAATAATAAGTAGTATCTGGGCGGGTAACGAACCATCGCTCATGTGTACTTTCCTTCTTTCGTTTTATAGATTATATGTTAATATTTTATCAAATTTAAAGTATAAATCAAGTATTACCTTATAGCAAAAGGTTCCTAGCACAAAAACTAGAAACCTTTTACACATTAATGAGTTTGCCCACCAACTAATTTATCGTCATTTTTTCCATGGTAGTCTACAATCGTTTTTAATGATGATGTTAATCCTTTTACAATATCGTCTAAAGACATAGACGGCTCTGTTGGTTTATCCACCACTTGCGTTGGAATAAACGGCACATGAATAAATCCACCTTGACTTTCTGGATAATGTTTAGACAAATAGTACAATACTTGGTACATAATATGATTACACACAAATGTACCTGCTGAATTTGATACACTTGACGGAACGCCTTCTTTTTTCATATTATTGACCATTGCTTTTATCGGTAAAGTTGAAAAATATGCTGGTTCACCGTCTGGTTGAATACACACATCAATCGGTTGTTTGCCGTTATTATCTGGTATGCGTGCATCATCAACATTAATAGCAACTCTTTCAGGCGTGACCCCAACACGTCCGCCCGCTTGCCCAATACACAATACCACATCTGGAGAAAATGTATCGATCTCTTTAAAAACAACATCTGCTGAATCATGAAACACTGTTGGAATTTGTATTTTTTTAATAGTTGCACCATTTAATGTTTCTGGTAACTGTTTCACAGCTTCCCACGCTGGATTGATTGTTTCACCGCCGAATGGATCAAATCCTGTCACTAAAATTTTCATCGTGTTTCCCTCCTAAAATCCTAATGTGTACATCAATACAATATGCACAACAATCATTGCTAATGCGATTGGTGCTTGTGCTTTAATAATACCATATTGATTTTTCATATCTAATAATGAAGCAGGCATACTATTAAAGTTTGCTGCCATTGGTGTTAACAATGTTCCGCAATATCCTGCTGTCATTGCCATTGTTCCAATAAGCACTGGATTCCCACCTAAAGCAAAAACAAACGGAACACCAATACCTGCCGTAATCACTGTAAAGGCAGCAAATGCATTCCCCATAATAATGGTAAAAATGACCATACCTAATACATAAGCAATCACACCAATTAAACGGTTATTTGCAGGAACAACTGAAGCCACACCATTTGAAATAATCATTCCCACATTAGCAGTCGCAAAAATACTACCTAAAGCTGCTAATAATTGTGGTAGAAAAATATTCACACCCATTTGTTGTGTTAATTGTGATGTTCCTTCGTGTACTTCTGATAAACTTGGTTTAAATAAAAGTAAGGATACTAAAAACGCAACAATTGATCCGATCACTACGCCGACTTGTCCGCCTAAATTTGTTGTAAAAGCAACAAAAAATGCAACAAAGGCTAATAAAACAGAAGGTAAAAAGACAAGAATACCATATTTGTCTGAACGTTGTTTTTTTACACTATCCTCAACAGCTTTAAACTTCCCAACAGACACTTGTTTGGTTGCTGTTAAAACACCTAAGATAATCAATAATCCACCCGTCACAATGTAAGGAACACTATTCCCAAAAACAAAAGTAAATCCTAAAATTGCCCAAAATAAGCTAGTACCTATTTGTTTTTCTTTGTTATGTCTAAATGTTTGAATGGCATTTAGAAAGAATAGGAAACCAATCAGTATATACGCTAACTCTAAAAAAATATTTTTCATGATTATTTTCCTCCTTTCTTCAATGCTTTTTGCCATAACCATGTTGTACAAAGCATCACAGCAGATGAGGCAAAAGCAATAATCAATGCTGTTTGTGCAATATCATTTGTTGGTGCTTTATACCCTAATTCTTCTAATGTTTTAGAAATCAATAATACACCAGCAGATCCTAACATGACATTTTGTGCATAGAAATTACCAATATTTTCCACAGCAGCAGATTTAGCTTTCATTTGTTCAGAAATTTCTTCTGTTAATTCACCGTCTTTTGCAGCAGCCGCTTCTGCCATTGGATAAACAATCGGACGTACCACTTGTGCATGCCCACCAAATGGAATAGATGTTGCAGCTGTAATTTGACGAATAATGAAATAAACAAATAAGAAAATAGGTGCTGTTAATTTTTTCATTTTCTTAATGATTTGGCTTGCTTGTTCTTTTAAACCATATTTTTCAACAAGTGCAATAACAGGTACAGGTAAAATCAAAATTGTTACCAATCGACTTTTTACAAAATTTTCTCCTAAAGCTGTAATTGCTCCGTCTAAACTAATACCAGCAACAAGTGCGGTCACAATAGCCGATACAATAATTGTTGCTGTCGTATCTAATTTAAAAATAAAACCTAATAAAATAATCACTATACCAACTAAAGGTAAATAGTTCATAAAATCCCTCCTATCTATAAACAAACGTTTTAAAAAGCAAACATTTGTTATAAAAAGAGTATAGAGTAATAGAACTACCTTGTCAAATAATTCTATATATTCACTTTTTTCTTTGACTTGATTTTACTGATATTTTTTGTCATACTATCAATACATTCATAAAAAGGAGCGTCTTATGTTATACTCAATGATTCGTGGTATTGCACGATTTTTATTAATTATCTTAAATGGAACTACTCTCATTAAAAACAAACAAAATTTACCAGACCCTAAAGAAAATGTCGGTTATATTTTAATTTCACCTCATCGTAGTTGGTTAGATCCTATCTACTTAGCCTTAGCAGCAAGTCCTAAACAATTTTGTTTTATGGCAAAAAAAGAACTTTTTAAAAACCCTGCATTACGCTGGTTGATTACAAGTATGAATGCTTTTCCAGTAGATAGAGAAAACCCTGGACCTAGCGCTATTAAAATTCCTGTAACTCATTTAAAAGAAGGGAAGCTAGGGCTTGTCATTTTCCCAAGTGGCTCTCGTCATACATCCGAAGCAAAGGAAGGTGCTGCTATGATTGCTCGTCTGGCGAAAGTGCCAATTATCCCATGTGTCTACCAAGGACCATTTTCATTTAAAGACCTATTAAAACGAAAAAAAACAAAAGTAAATTTTGGAACACCTATATACATCACCACAAAAGAAGAACAAAGTAATTTCTCTCAATCAATCAACGTTATTTTTGATGTATTAGATGCAGAGTTACGGTAGTTAAGTTTTGAGGAGGAGTGACAAACGGTATTGTCACTCCCTTTTTTATACACCTTTTTACCTATCAAAAAAATTAAACAAAAAACTCTTGATGTAACTTATCACATCAAGAGTTATATTATAAATTGTGTTGGTGGGTGAAACCAACCAACACAATTTGACAAAGTATTTTTATTATTTTTTATTTTTCTTTTTACTTTGCATTTTCATAGATTGTACAATTTGTTGCACTTTCTTTTCAGATGGTTTTTGTCCCATTTGTGCCATCATTGTACGTACCATAGTTTCGTCCATTGGCGGATTTTCTTCAAAATATTTAATCATTGTTCTTCTTGCTAAGAAGAAGCCACCCACAACACCTAATGCCATTGCTGCAAATGCAATTAAAACAACCCATATTGTATCCATACTCTCTCCTCTTTTCTATAACGTTCTTTTCTATTTTACAAAAAATAACATCTTTTTTCAATTAGAATTTTTTCTTTGGATGTCTGTCAACCACTTCTGGATAACACTTCAATGTTTCCTGTCCTTTTTGCGTTAATGTATAGCCTCTTAATGCAAATAATTTTGTCAGTTCTTCTTCACTAAAATGTGTGCGTATTGCCTCATCAATATCTGCTCGTTTTAAAGATGACAAACCTTTGATTTGTTTTTCCTTTAAAAATGATTTCAACACACCGCTTGTTAAATGGCGTGTTGATACAATAGCACTTTCTTCTTCAACAAGACCTTGTTCCATTAACAAGTGAATATCTTTTTGGGCATCAATCCCATACGTATGCTCAAAATATTTTGAAATAACCGTATCTGTCGTATATGTTCCAAAATTCACTCGCCACAACAAAATAATATGCCCCGGTAATAATCCATTATCTAAACGCTCCATATTTCGCTTAGGAACAATTTTCCCCGAAGATACAGACACTTCATTTAACCAAGCTTGTAAATCACGCTCAGGTGAAATATAAGGCATTTCAAGATGTTTCGCATATATCTCTCTTACTTGTTGCAATAAATCACTCTTTATCACGTCCATGCAAACCTTTTTCCTTTTGAATTTGTTTTAATTTTTCTGGTGTAACATCATTACCCTCTGGATCAATCATTTTCAACCCTTCAATATGATTTCTCATTCCTCCACGAAATGCTTCTAAATATTCTTCTCTAAGTGCTTTTTGTTCAGCCTTTTCTTCCTCTGTCAAAGCGACTTCTCTTGATTTTTTTGCCAATTCATTTATTCGATTTAATTTTTCTTTTGATAACATAATTGCCTCCTAGTAATAGTCTATCATAAACCATCTATATTTGGAAAGTTTGGTAATTTCTATACTCTCTATATCCTTTCACTGAACATCATTTTACCACTATTCCAACTTTCTAAAAATAGTCTTTCAAATTATAGCATACGAATATCTCTTTTTGAATTTATTTAGATTATTCTACTATAATCAAATATGTATCAAACTCCATAATACTCTCATCTTCTTCATCAACATAAAGCAGTCTTTCTAAGTTAAACTTGCCAAATATCTCATGACAATATCATTATCTTGATTTTCAAGCTCTGATATAACATGCATATAGACTTTTTGTGTAGTTGTTATAGAAGAATGCCCCAATCGTCTTGAAACACTGGCAATAGATACACCCGCATACATTAAAAGAGAGGCGTGTGTATGCCTTAATCCATGTATTGAAATAACCGGTACACCTACACGCTTACAATGCTTTTCTAACCATTTATTTGGTGTGGAATTGCAAACGGGACCATTCACAAAAATTGGTTTATCTTTTGGTAAATCTTTTATCAACTGCTGAAATTGCATACTTAATTGCCAATCAATTTGCACTTTTCTAACCGACGATTTATTTTTAGTTGGTAAAAAACCTCCTTTGCCTTTATAATCCCAAGTTTTTGTCACAGAGATATTTTGTTGTAAAAAATTAAAATCCGACGGTGTTAAGCCTAACACTTCTGAAAATCTTAACCCTGTTTTAGCAATAAGCAAAATGAGCCAATCCCAATTTATTTTATACTCTAAATTCAAATCTGATAACACACTATGTAAATCAAATTGATTCAAATATTTCATTTTTTTCGCTCTTGGAACCTTTCCTTTAAAAATAACTTTTCGAGTGGGATCTCTATAAACGAAACCTTCATCTACCGCATCTAATATAGCACCTTTTATCTGATGATGAAAATCAATAACCGTTTGCCTTTCATGCATCTGAGCATAATCATTTAGTATTTGCTGATAAGCCGTTCTATCTAGTTCACATAATTTAAGATTTGGAACAATATTTTTTAAATGCTGATAATTATTATAATATTTTTCAAGTGTAACAGAACGAACAGCTCCCTCTTTAAAAAGTTTTATCCATTGTTGAAAATATTCATGTAATAACGTTTCTTTTGTCATTTTGTTCATAATAATCCTTTCTATCTATGCCTTATGCTGAATGAAGAATGATGAGAACGTATAAAGTAAAAAAATTTTGCATAGCTATTATTTAGAAAAAATTTATGATAAAACACTTAAAAAAATAGATACAGCAAAAAGACCAAGAATATTCTTGATCTTTTCAGTATTTATAAGTTTGTTTTATTTCAGGCATCCATTGTTTTAAAGCTGTATGTACGTTCAAGGATAATGTTATTTTATTACCTGCAAATTCATTGGTTGCTTTTGTTGCGTCCAACGATTTAATCAAATTTGATAAATATGGAATTTCATCCTTTTTCTTTACGTTATAGTCCATTAATGATTTTTCAAGTAATTCACTATCAAGTCCCCATTCAGAAGCAAATTTTTTAACATCTTCAAAGCATCGTTCTTCTTGCCATTTTCTAAAAGCCGTATCAAAATCTACATCTACTTCTAGATGCCCCGGTTTTAATTCATTCTGAACAAATAATTTTAAAGATTCTGCCAAATCGTATTCCCCTTTATTACTTAATTCTTCAATTTTCTCAAGAATTAAAACAAGATTCCCATCATTTACAACTTTATAACCATCTTCACTCTCTGTTTTTTTATCAATAAATGATAAAATATTTTGAGCATCAATAATTTGTGTCCCTTGTAATTTTGTTTGTCCCAACAGTTCCTGTATTTCTTCCACTTCTATATGAGAAGTACGTAGAAATAAATTTTTATACGCACCTACATAGTTTTGAAAAATATCCTCGCTAATACCAAATGTTTCATTATCCCAACAAAACTCATAGTATTGCTTCACACGATTTAGTTGCTTATTCGCTAATTCAAATACTTTTTTAAAATAGTTTTTCTTCTCTTCATCGTATTGTATAGTTGGCCATTCTGTTGGATTTGGTAATGATAAAATTAAATCATCCATACACTTTCTTAATAAAATAACAGCATCGTCATATTTTTCAACAAGAACATAACTGTTCTTACCACCACTTCCATATAAACGAATAGCTTCATTTACAATTTCTTCTGTTATTCTAGGATATTGAAAATTAATAATACTTCCAAATTCCTTAGAGGCGCCAAAAACACGATTTGTACGAGAATAGGCTTGTATAAGTCCTTGCAATTCAAGTCGTCGATCTACATACAATGTATTCACTCGTTTTGCATCATAACCTGTTAGTAATTGATCCGCAACGATGACAATATCAATATTTTTTGAATTTCTACCACTTCCACCACGTTTTGCACGGTATGTTAAATCTTCAAAATAAGCATCTTCACCATTCCGCTTATCTCCCGCTAAAAACTGAATACCTGTAAAATTCGCATAATCCTCAAACATTTCATCTATCACATCAATCGCCATATTTTCAACATCATTCTCATTCCCAAAACTAAATGTCATCGCAATATTTGGTCTATGCTCAGTCGTATCAAATCTTTCACTAATTTGCTTTTTAAACTCATGATAATAAGCAATCACACGATCTTTATAAGCAACAGTTAATATAGCATTAAACTCTCCATTTCTAGATTGTTCTTTCCACCCAGAAAGAATTTCTGAGACGACTCTAGGAATATGTGTTTTATCTTGGTATTTTAAAATACCTTCTTTTACAGCATTCTCTTCAACTTCTAATTCTGACCATGATTGGACTTTACGCTGTATTTCCTTTTTACTACACTCAGTATTCATGACCACTAATTTCTCAACTAGCTCATCTCGTAAACTTTCATAACTAATAAATTCACCTGTATTGATATAATCTACATGAAATCCTAAAACATTACCGTCTTTAATAGCCTCATCAATCGTATACTGATGTAATAATGGACCAAATAATTTTTCAGTCGTATTGATGACTTCACTTCTTTGATTAATTTTTCCTTTAACGTTATTTTCATCAAATAGAGGCGTTCCTGTAAATCCAAAAAATAATGCATTTTTAAAGAAATAATCTTTAATCATTCCCATCATTTCTCCCATGGTTGTTCGATGTGCCTCATCAATAATAAAAATTATTTTTTTGTCTGCTAAAGTATTATCTTGTGCTGTAATTAACTCTTTTACTAAGAAACTTAATTTAAACGTCGTCGTTACAATTATACCATTTTTAGAACTCATCATTTGTTTTCTTAATTGATAAGTACTTCTCGTATCATCGACATCAACAGATTCATACGTTGAATAAGCTTTAAACGCTTTTGATGTTTGCTCATCTAAATCACGTCTATCCAGTAAAAAGACAACTTTATCAAATTCGGTTCGTGTGGATAAAAATTGAGCTGTTTTAAAACTCGTAATTGTCTTACCTGATCCAGTGGTATGCCATACAAAACCACCATGTGGTTTTCCTTCAGCATTATCCCATCCAAAAGTAGCTTTCTCAACAGCTTGTAAAGCATATACTTGATAAGGTCGCATCAACATGTGCCGTCTATTTTCCTCGTTATCTGGATCTTCATCAATAATCAAATAATCTCCAACCATTTGATGTGCCATTGGCACCATTAGAAAATGCTCAATAACTTCTTTATAGTCTGTTAAGATGCGTTGTCCTAAATGTCGACCATCTTTTTTATCTTTTTTTGTAACCGACCAATGAAAAACAAATGATTGGTTAAAATCATTTATCGTTTTTGGCGTTGCAAAATAACGCGTTTCAATCTCAGTCGTTACGACCATCATTTGTGAAAAGGCCATAAAATTATTCGTATATTCACCATCTCGATAATATCTTTTAAACTGTCCAAATGCTTCATCTAAGGTTTTATCACTTCTTTTTTGTTCTATATTGATTAACGGTAAACCATTGATTAAAAGAACAATATCAAAACGATTATTATTACTAGTTGATACCTCTCTAGCTATTTGATAACTAGAATCACCTCCGCTTACTTGTGCTTTCTTTAATATCGTCAATGTAATTTGCTTTTTAGTAACATCTGGATGCTTATCACGATAAATGCCGTCAATCTTTCCTATTGAACCTTCCATAGAAAGAATTTTTGCAGCTTCATAACTATTAGAGATTTGATTGACTTTGGACATAATTTGTTCAAACTCTGCATCTGTTAGGGCAACACCTTCTAACACATCTACATTTATTCGATTAAGTTCCTCACGCCAATTGTTTATTAAATCATCAACAGTAACTTTATGCAAATTTCCATTCAATTTGTCCGGTGCTTGCCATCTATATTTTTTTAGTTCTTCTACAAATTTATTTTGAAACTCTCGTTCAGAACCATTTTTATCTGTCAATTTCATCTATCTCCTTTCCAGTACTAAATAACACGATATACACACGTTGGTATCAAACAAATAGCTCGTTTAAATAAGCTTTTTTTAAATTTTTTAACTTTTCTAATTTACGCTGATGAAGGGCGATGAGGTGGTCGAGATCTCGGAAAAATGCCCCTATTCGCTGTTGTTCATTTGTTGTAGTCAACGGTACTTCAATTCCCATAACCTTATTTTTTGAAATATTATATCTTGAAATTCCTTGTGCTAAAAAGGCAATCGATTTTCTTACAGATTTAGAACGTAGCATATATGTTAAATAATAATTATCTATTGATTTAATTGGGCGATAGCCAAAACAAAAGCTATTAAGATAAGTGTTTGGCTTATTTTCAATTATCACAGAGGTCATACCAACTTCCTCAGGTATCTCTGAAGATGTTGTAAAAAATACATCTCCTGCTTTTACTTCATTTTGTTTTTCATCAATTTCAACATACTCTATATCATTTAAATCGATAATGGGATTAGAAAAAATATTCATATAAGGTATAAAACAAGCTTTACCGTGTCCAAAATCTTCTTTTGTTTTACCAGACAACCCAGAATAAGTTGTTCCTATCTCCCCCAACTTCTGCTGTTCCCAATCGTCAAAAAAACCAGAAAAACGACGTTTTGGCACACGCTCTCCTTCAGCGGGAAACATTTCTGATAAATGAGCCTTTTTTAACGTTTTTAACTTATTAAGTTTACGCTGGTGAAAGGCGATGAGGTTGTCGAGTTGATTAAATAAATCTGCAATTTTCCTTTGTTCATCTTTCAATACAGGAATTTCATAAGTTAATTCTCTAATAGAAGTCCAATTTACATATATTTGTGTATTTCCTTGAGAAGCACAAATAATTTTCCCACGAATATTATCAGCATTCAAAAATTGATATAAAAATTCTGGTAGATATTCATTTTCATAAACTTCAATTCTTTCAGTCCGTTGATTAAAAATATAGGAATTATCAGAATCTATCAGTAAAACTCGACCAATTATGTTCCCTGAAGCAGTCTTATCATTTAATATCATTGTTAAATTATTTTTGTTCAAAATACGATTTTCAGTCTTTTTTGTTTTGTTTGCTCTGATGCCTTGATCGGTATATTGGTTTGTTTCTGAATATGATCCAATACTTATAACTTTATATTTGCCAAGTTCATCGAATTCAGACTCAATAGATGTCCCTCCAGTAGACTTACCGAAATCTTCCAACTTACGTTGTTCCCAAGCATCAGCATTTTTGAACTGTTTAAAGCGTCTTTTTGGTATTTTTTTGTTGTTTTCCACCATTAAAGCACCACCAATTCACTCATCAGTTTTTCAAACTCCTGTTCAAGTTTTAATATTTCATCATCTATATCATCTAATGTATCTGAATAACGTTTGTTTAACTCATCAATCACAGCAATCTCTTTTTTTAGTGGTTTTTCTACTAGAAGTAAAACTTTTTCAATAACAGAGCCAAACCATTTTTGGTATAAAAGTTCATCAACTTCTTCATCACTTAAATTCTCTATACGATTCCATACTAATTCTTTCACTTCTTGTTCTTTTAATTTGATTTCTTTACCAATAGATGTTTTTTCTTTTAATAAGTTAGATACATTTTTTAAGAGATTATATTCATCTGACCCTTTTGTCACTTCTTTCATCCCTGCTGTTATCAACTTACTATCAAAACTATCTTGTATCTCACCTTCATTATTTCTTTTCAGAAAATCACCAAGAATAATATTCTCCTCGCTATCTTCTACTTTAGCATTTTCTACAAGTTCACTCAATTCACTCTCAATATCTAAAAGACGTGATTTTAGTGCTGTAATCCGTTCTTGTTCACGTTCATAACAATAATCAGCTATAAGATTATTAGGAATAATTGCTCCGTTCCAACCATCTTGAATTTTCTCTTTACCTTTTTTTGATACGATATTCGGTTCACGTGTTCGTCCAGCTTGATAAAATCCTAATTGCTCAATAAGTTCCGCATCATGCATCAATGCATTTTTCCACATTTCTGCAATAATTTGATACCCTTCATAAATATCAATTTGTCCAAATTCGTCCAGACACTTTTTAATATCTTCAAGCATACTTGCTTTTATCATACTTACGTTATTTTTATAGTTTAGTTGATGCAATTTTGTCCAATAGCATTGGATATAATTTTCAATAGTTGCTTTAATTTTTTGTGATTTTTCTTGTATAGCACGACTCGAAAAAATATTTTCAGAAAGTTCTTCGAGCGGTTGATTTAACTCTAAATAGCCCGGACGCTTTTCAATAAACGCCTTATTTAAAATATCCTGAACCGTTTCATTTAAAACTTTTAAAGACTGTATATTTTTTTCTGGTATGCCGCCATATAAATGTGCATCAACATCATGAGGAATTTCTTCATCAGAAGCTTCCACATAACGTGGAATATTCATATTATATTCATTTTCTATTAATTCTTGTCGTGATGCTAAATGACTATACCCTTTCTCTTCTGTACGATTTTTATAAACATCAACAATTTTTGCAATATCTTTTTCTTGAAGAACATTTTGTTTTCCTTCTTTAACAAAATTACGTGAAGCATCAATAAACAGAATTGGTTCATTTAATTCACGATTTTTCTTCAAGATAATAATACATACTGGGATACCCGTATTCGTAAAAAGATTATTTGGTAGTCCAATAACAGCATCTATTTGATTTTTCTCTATTAAACGTTTCCTAATTTCTCCTTCTGCTGCACCACGAAACAAAACACCGTGAGGTAAAACAATTGCCATAAGTCCTTTTATAGACAAATGATACAAACCATGAAGTAAGAAAGCAAAATCTCCTTTTGAATCTGGAGGCAGAACTCCCGCAATTTCAAAACGTGGATCACTCGGTTTAAGTCCATAACGATTCCAATTTTTAATAGAATACGGTGGATTCATAACAACTGCATCAAACTGAACACCTTCATTTGGACGTTCTGGATCTTCCGGCCAATCTTGAGAAAGAGTATCGCCATTTTTAATATTCATTTTATTAGGTTCAACACCATGAAGTAATAAATTCATACGTGTTAAGTTGTAAGTCGCTGTATTTTTCTCTTGACCATAGTACTCAAGTTTTTTCTGTTCTTCCTTTGTTAAATGTTGTTTTACTGTTAAAAGAAGCGAGCCAGAACCAACAGTAGGATCATAGATAGATTTTATTGTATCGTTTGTTGTCACAATTTGTGCCATGACTTCACTGACTTGTCGAGGTGTATAGAACTCTCCAGCCTTCTTACCTGATTCCATAGCAAATTGTCCAATTAAATATTCATACGCATCACCAAGTACATCACCGTCTTGGAGAGAAACCATATCCAAATCTTCAAACAGTCGAATAAGAGCTTGAATATTTTTACTACGCTCATTCAAATTACTCCCAAGAGATGTATCTGATAAATCCAGTGTTGAATTTGCAAAAAGACCTTGAAAATCATTCGCTCTACTTGTTACAGAAATACTACGTTCAAATTGATTCAAACTATCCATTACTTTCTGCACTTCAAAATGCCCTGAATTCATATCTTTAATCCACGTATGATAAAGATACTCCGGACGTATACAATACCCTACCATATTTTGAATCATATCTTCAATTGATTGTCCATACTCTAAATATGCATTACAATATTCATCATACCAATTATCCGTAGCAGAAAGACCACAAGCTATTGCAAATTCTTTAAGTGTTTTATCACTTAAAAATTTATAAAACATAAGGCCTAACATATAATCCTTATATCTAGTGGCATCCATTGAACCACGTAGTTCATTCGCACCACTCCATAAACGTGATTTTATTTCCTCTGATGTAATCATTCTTTTTTCTCCTTTTCTTATTAACAAATAAAACTATCTTCATTCTGTTAATAATATATTTTCTCCTTCTCATTGCACAAAGTACACACTAACTTTAACAAAAATATTTACATTTGAGATGCATACATTTTTATATAACATTGACAAATAAACGCTATATATTAACCTTTTATCAAAATACTCTCATGCTCAATTATATCACGCTGTACTAAAAAAGAAATATGGGATACACCCTTTTATTATCCATAATAGTAAAAAATCACTATAATTCATTACACCTTACTTTTGAATACATTCTCTTTTATATATTTATTTTTTATTCTTATCATCTATCATTAACGTTACTACATTTCTAATTTATCTACTAAAATCAATGATATTTTGTGATATAATGACAGACTATTCTTTTTCTTGTCCAAATTCTTTACTTGTATTTCTTGCAATTCAACACTTAACTTGACAATTTTCTTATTTTTATCTAAAAATAAGAAAAACATAAATGAGTTAGATAAAATGCTTATATTTTTGAAAAGTAAAAAATAAAAATATTGTATATTATTAGTCAATATATCTTTTTTATTGACGATTGGGAACAACGTAAGTTGGAAGATTTCGGTAAGTCTACTGGAGGGACATCTATTGAGTCTGAATTCGATGAACTTGGCAAATATAAAGTTATAAGTATTGGATCATATTCAGAAACAAACCAATATACCGATCAAGGCATCAGAGCAAACAAAACAAAAAAGACTGAAAATCGTATTTTGAACAAAAATAATTTAACAATGATATTAAATGATAAGACTGCTTCAGGGAACATAATTGGTCGAGTTTTACTGATAGATTCTGATAATTCCTATATTTTTAATCAACGGACTGAAAGAATTGAAGTTTATGAAAATGAATATCTACCAGAATTTTTATATCAATTTTTGAATGCTGATAATATTCGTGGGAAAATTATTTGTGCTTCTCAAGGAAATACACAAATATATGTAAATTGGACTTCTATTAGAGAATTAACTTATGAAATTCCTGTATTGAAAGATGAACAAAGGAAAATTGCAGATTTATTTAATCAACTCGACAACCTCATCGCCTTTCACCAGCGTAAACTTAATAAGTTAAAAATATTAAAAAAGACTTATTTATCAGAAATGTTTCTCGATGAAAGAAAGCGTATACCAAAAAGGCATTTTTCTAGTTTTATTTATGCTTGGGAACAACGTAAGTTCATAAACGTTTTTGATTATTTACAAAATAATTCACTATCACGCTCAGAATTAACAAATAAAGGTTCAGTAATTAATGTACATTATGGAGATGTTCTTATTAAATACGGAGAGGTATTAAATGTAAATAAGGATGAGCTTACTTACATATTAGACGATTCACTTGCCAAGAAATATCAGGTTTCTTATTTGAAAAATGGAGATGTTATTATTGCTGATGCCGCTGAAGATAATACCGTTGGAAAATGTAGTGAAATAACTGGTTTAAATGAACAAATAGCATTGTCAGGACTACATACAATTCCTTGCCGCTCAAAAATAGAATTTGCAAAAGGTTATTTGGGATATTATATGAATTCAGACTCTTTCCACAATCAGTTATTGCCTTTATTGCAAGGAACAAAAGTATCGTCAATTTCAAAGTCTTCGATAAAAGAAACAGAAATAATATATCCTAAAAATCTTAAAGAACAAGAGGTAATTGGAGAGTATTTATCCAACTTGAACCACCTCATCGCCCTTCATCAGCGTAAATTAGAAAAGTTAAAAAATTTAAAAAAAGCTTATTTAAACGAGCTATTTGTTTGATACCAACATGTGTATTTATAATTATTACAATATCGACCAAAAAACAGATAAATATTAGTAACAGCAAGCATTATAAAATAACATTTTATACTAAAAAAGCCGTTAAAATAATAAAAACAAGGAAATTCTATTTCAACAGAATTTCCTTGTTTTCTATATTATTTGTTTTAATTAAGCATGAATTGGTAGGCCTAATGCCATTTCTGCTGCATCCATAACTGTTTCTGATAGTGATGGATGTGAGTGGATTGTTAATGCAATATCTTCGGCATTCATACCTGATTCGATTGCTAAGCCTAATTCTGCGATAATATCTGAAGCGCTGATACCTGCTACTTGAGCACCCACAATCACTTCATCTTCTTTTGTCACAACTAAGCGTACAAAACCTTCTGTTGCATTTAGTGATAATGCACGACCATTTCCTGCTAATGGGAATTTAACAGCTTTAACAGATAAGCCTTTTTCTTTTGCTTCTTTTTCTGTTAAACCAACTGTTGCTAATTCTGGGTCTGTAAAGCTTACAGCTGGAATCGCTTTGTAGTCAACGGCTACCGCTTTTCCTGAAATAGCTTCTGCTGCAATTTTTGCTTCATAACTTGCTTTATGTGCTAAAGCAGGGCCTGCTGTAATATCACCAATCGCATAGATGTTTGGTTGTGATGTACGGCATTGTTCATCAACAATAACTAAACCACGCTCTGTTGTATTAACGCCTGCTGCTGATAAGCCTAACTCATCATCTGTATTTGGGCGACGACCTACACAAACCATTACATAGTCAGCAGTTACTTCTTCTTGTTTACCGTCGACTTCGTATTTTACAGTAACACTGTCACCATTATCAATAGCCTCTTTAGCCATTGCTTTTGTCACAACTTTAACACCTTTTTTCGCAAATGATGCTTCTACTAATTTAACCATATCTGCATCAAATGACGGTAAAATACTTGGTGAACCTTCTAAAATAGTTACTTCTGAACCTAAGTTGGCATAAGCACCACCTAATTCTGAACCGATGACACCTCCACCGATAACAACGAATTTTTTAGGAATTTCTTTTAAATTTAATGCACCAGTAGAGTCAATGACACGTTTACCGAATTTAAAACCTTTAATTTCGATTGGACGGCTACCAGTAGCTAAAATCATATTGTTAAATGTGTATGTTTGAGCAGATTCTTCTGTAACAACACGTAGTGTGTTTGAATCAACTAAGAATGCTTCTCCATAAACAACATCAACTTTATTTTTTTTCAAAAGCATGCCAATTCCAGATGTCAATTTATTGACAACTTGATTGTCTTTCCATTCTTGTGTTTTTGTAAAATCAATTTTAACATTTTCAGCAGTTACACCAAAAATATCTGAGTGTTGAGCTTCTTGATAACGATGTCCAGCAGCAATCAATGCTTTAGATGGAATACAACCAACGTTTAAACAAACGCCACCTAAATTACCTTTTTCAATAACAGTAACTTTTTGTCCCATTTGTGCTGCACGAATTGCAGCAACATATCCACCAGGTCCAGCACCGATAACGACTGTATCTAGCTCAATGGCGAAATCTCCTACTACCATGTTTTTATCCTCTTTTCTCTTTTCTTAATTAGCCTTCCATTAACATTAATTCTGGATCTGCTAATAAACGTTTGATTTCATTCATCGCTTTTTGAGCAGTTGCTCCATCAACGATACGATGATCAAAACTTAATGATAATTTCATCATACGACCAACAGCTAATTCGCCATCTGCATTTACAACTGGCTCTGTCGCGATTGTACCAACACCCAAAATAGCAACTTCTGGATAGTTAATAATTGGAGTAAACCACATGCCGCCTACTGAACCAATATTACTAATTGTAATTGTACCATTTGACATATCAGCTGGTTTTAATTGTCCTGCATGGGCTAAAGCTGCTTTACTATTAATTTCATTCGCAATAGCAAACATACCTTTTGCATCAGCGTTTTTAATTGTTGGTACATATAAACCATGATCAGTATCTGTGGCAATACCTACATTGTAGTAGTTTTTGTACACAATTTCTTGAGCTGCATCATCAATAGAAGCATTTAATACCGGATATTTGCGTACAGTTGCAACCAATGCTTTCACAACGTATGGTAAGAATGTTAATTTAACATCTTGGCTAGCTGCAACGTCTTTGAATTTTTTACGATGATTCCATAATTTTGTTACTTCTACTTGGTCAAATAATGTTACATGCGGTGCTGTATGTTTACTATTAACCATTGCTTTAGAAATAGCTTTACGGATTGGTGTTAATTTTTCACGAGTTTCTGCTTCAGGTGTTTGTGATACATAAGGAGCAGGTGCTGCTTGAGCCACTTGTACTGGTTGGTTAACTTCTTGCACTGGTGCTACTTCTACTACTGTTTCTTGTACTGGAGCTGATACTGTTCCACCTTGTGCAAAGGCATCTACGTCTGGTTTTGTAACACGTCCACCTTTTCCACTTGGTGTTACTAATGTAATATCTACACCTAACTCACGTGCATGCTGACGTACAGATGGCATTGCTAATACATTTTTACTTGGAGCACCAGTTGGAGCTGATGGTTTTACTTGTTCTTGTGATTTTGGTGCTTCTGGAGCAGGTGCTGCTTCAACCGGTGCTGATGCTGTTTCGCCACCTTCATGTCCCTCTGCTTCAATTTCAACTAAAACTTGTCCAACAGTTGCAACAAAACCTTCTTCAACTAAAATAGTTAATACTTTCCCTGTTACAGGAGAAGGAATTTCTTCAACTGATTTATCATTTTGTACTTCTAATAAGGTGTCATCTTCGTTGATTGTATCGCCAACAGCAATATGCCATTTCACAATCTCACCTTCATGAATACCTTCACCAATATCTGGTAATTTAAATTGGAATGCCATGTTTATTATCCTTTCTTTTTTAGACATTTATTAATAGATAAGAGAAAAATGTTTGCACATCTTTCTCTTTCTGAATTAGAAATTATAAACTTCTCTTACTTTTTCTTCAATATCGTTCGCATTTGGTAACCAATCATGCTCTGCTTGACCAAATGGGAAAATTGTATCTGGAGCTGCCACACGACCAATTGGCGCTTCTAAATGTAGAACAGCACGCTCTGCAATTTCAGCCATAACCATTGCACCAATACCTGCTTGACGTTGTGCTTCTTGAACAACAACAACACGTCCTGTTTTCTTAACTGATGCTAAGATTGTGTCTAAGTCCAATGGAGATACTGTACGTAAGTCTACAACTTCAACAGAAATATTTTCTTTTGCTAATTTTTCTGCTACTTTCATTGCTTCACGTACCATTGCACCGTATGTAATAACAGACACATCAGTTCCTTCAACTGGAACAGATGCTTTACCGATTGGTACGATGTATTCTTCATCTGGTACTTCCTCACGGAATGAGCGGTATAATTTCATGTGTTCTAAGAAAATAACTGGATCGTTATCGCGAATTGAAGCAATCATCAATCCTTTTGCATCATACGGATTACTTGGAATAACAACTTTAATCCCTGGAGATTGTGCTAATAATCCTTCTAAATTATCAGAGTGTAATTCTGGTGTATGCACACCACCACCAAAAGGTGCACGGAAAGTAATTGGCATTGTACGTGTACCACTCATACGGTAACGTGTACGTGCCGCTTGTGCTACAACTGAATCCATTACTTCAAAAATAAAACCTAAAAATTGAATTTCAGGAACTGGACGGTATCCTTCTAATGCTAAACCAATGGCTAAACCACCAATACCTGATTCTGCTAATGGTGTATTGAAAACACGGTCTTCTCCAAATTTATCTTGTAAATCTTGAGTAGCACGGAAAACCCCACCGTTTTTACCAACGTCTTCCCCAAAAATCAATACATTTGGATCACGTTCTAATTCATGTGCTAAAGCGTCCGTAATCGCTTGAATCATTGTTTTTTGTGCCATGATTATTTATTCTCCTTTGCTTCAAATTTTTCAATTTGTTCTTGAATATCTCTTGTTGGTGTTTCAAACATATTTCTCAAGAAATCAGAAACTTTTTGTTTAGGCTCTTGATCTGCCAATTTAACAGCTTCTTTAATTTCTTCTTTTGTTGCTTCGATAACTTCGTCTTCTTTTTCTTTAGACCATAATCCTTTTGCTTCTAAATATTTGCGGAAGCGGATAAGTGGATCTTTCTTTTGCCACTCATCTTGAACACCTTCTGGTTGATAACGTGTTGGATCATCTCCTGATAAAGTGTGTGGACCAAAACGATAACAAATTGTTTCAATCAATACTGGACCATTTCCTGCTACTGCATATTCACGTGCTTTTTTCGTAATAGCATATACAGCTAAAATATCCATTCCGTCAACTTGGATACCTGGAATACCTGCTGCAACAGCTTTTTGTGCTAATGTTGTTGCTTTTGTTTGTAAAGAACGTGGTGTTGAAATTGCCCAACCATTATTTTGGATAAAGAAGATAGCAGGTGCATTGTATGCTCCAGCATAGTTAATTCCTTCATAGAAGTCACCTTGTGAAGAACCTCCATCTCCTGTATATGTAACAGCAACAGCTTGTTTACCACGCATTTTTAAACCTAAAGCGACACCTGCAGCTTGTACATATTGCGCACCAATAATAATTTGTGGTGGTAATGCTTTTAATGTTTCTGGGTACACATTTCCTGCTGCGTGACCTCTTGACCATAAGAATGCTTGATGTAAAGGTAAACCATGTTTAATCAACTGTGGTACATCACGGTATCCAGGTAATAATACGTCTTCTTTTTCAATCGCAGCAATACTTCCTAATTGACTTGCTTCTTGACCTGCAGTTGGTGCATAAAATCCTAAACGTCCTTGTCTATTCAATGCTGTTGAACGCTCATGTAAAATACGTGACCATACCATATCTGTCATCAATCCTACTAATTCGTCATCTGATAAATCAGGTAATAAATCAGGATTTACAACTTTTCCTTCTTCATCTAAAACTTGTACCATAGAAAAATCAGTATTATTTGTATCAAACAATGATTCAACACTAAATTTTGCTTTTTTTGCTACCATGTTTTATTCCTCTCTTTGCTCGTTTATTACAGGCGATAAAACACACTTCAAAACTGTATTCATTTATCGACCCTTCATCTACAACTTTAACACTATTAAACAAGTTTAGCAAGTATTTATTATAAAAGTTGTTAATTGTATAACCCTTATTTTTATTGTGATTTTTAGCACTATTAAAATCATACTCTTTTTTCTCATTTTACAGAAATGTGTTATAAAACAGAAAATAAAACTGTTTCATTCTGTCGTATCGTGTACCATTATTTCAAACCCTTGCTTTTCTTCTTTATACATAATTGCCCCTTGTTTATCTGTTCGATAAATCAATGTTTTTTCTAATCTGTCAAGTACCTCTTGATGAGGGTGACCAAAGCGATTATTCACTCCGCACGAGATAATACTGACACTTGGTCTAATATGCTCGATAAATGCTTTACTACTTGATGTTTTACTCCCGTGATGCCCAACGACTAAAATATCTGCTTGTAAATATGGGTACATACTTAACAATGAATGCTCTACTTTTTGACTTGCATCCCCCATCAACAACCACTTTTTCTTATTGAATGTCATTAAAAAAACTAAAGAATGGTCATTGTTTCCTATCCCCTCTTCAAATGGGTAAAGTAACTGTATCGTTGCATGTCCTACATCAAATGTTTTTGGAGCAACAACACTATCCGTTCCTCGAATAGTTGCTCCTTTTCCAAACACAATTTTCTCAACAGGTATTTTTTCTCTTAATTCTTCTAATGCACCGCAATGATCTTTATCTTGATGCGTGATAAATACAGTATTTATTTTTGAGATACCTAAAGCTTTTAATGTTGGTATCAATGTTCGCTGGGCTAGTGATTGTCTTTTTTTCTCTTTCCATTTTTGTTTAGGACGAAATAAAACATCTCCTCCTGTATCAATCAGAACTGTTTGACCATCTGTTTGAAGTAATAAACTACTCCCTTGTCCTACATCAAGTACTGTTACTTGCTCTTTTGGTAGCTGCACAAATAAAATACATATCATCAGTACATAAACGAGATACTTTTTCTTAACTTTTGTATACAAAATAAGACAAATACCTAAAGCCACATACTGTATATCGAATAGGCGTCCTGTCACAAAAAATACGAACGGTTGTCGGCTTATCCATTGTACACATGCTAATAGCAGACTAACACAAGTATTTAAAGGATCAAGCAATACAGGAATTAAAGACATTAGCCATATCCATAACATTGTGATGCTGAACCATTTTCTAGGTAAAAGGAACGGAAATAGAAAAACACCAAAATAGTGCGCACTCATGAAAGGAATAGAAAAAAGGAAATTGAGCATCTTTTGATGGGGATATATTTGATACAAAACGGGGATACCAAATCCTAATTGGAAAGCGAGTGTAAAAACGCTGTAAGGATTAATAAATATCGTTATAAGCATAAAACCCGATAGAGTATCTAAACGAGATTTTGTGATTGCTTCATTTAAAAAAGCACGCTTGATACCGAGTGTCACTTGACTTAAACAAGCGAAAACACTACAAATCATCATCAATAATTGAACCGTTTCTCGTGTAAAACCACATTTATAAAGATATTTTTTCAGACATATCAGTATATATTGAATGTGTACGCCTGATAATAATACTAAAAATAACATTCCACTTTCTTGAAAGGGTTCCAGAATATCACGCTCCACATCTTTAAATAAACTAGCATTTAAAAACGCTCGTAAAGGATTGGGAAGATACTCTTCTAATTGTTTTTGTATAAATCTTTCGATATTAAAGTGACGAGATATGAGATGATACGCCTTGATATTGAAAGACCAAAAAATAGAATACTGTTCTTTCATATATTTTGCCATATCAAACTGATATGGATTACGAGCTGATGGCAGTGTTTCTAAGGTACCTGTTGCCTCTATCACAATATCATCTGTTAAATCCAGCCAAAACATAGCCTCTTTTTGTGTTTTAGCTTTTATTTTTAAATAAATTTTCTCTTGTTGAATAACACCTTTAGCTGTCACAGTATCTCCATTCACACGCACTGTATTGGCAAATAATGTTACTGAATAGTGTGTTTGATTTGCAAAAAGAGAACTATGTTTATGTTGATGGTGTATAGAAATATATGCAAAAATAAGTACAGTAATGAAAGATAGATATAATACTTGTTTATGTCTAAAACACAATAACCTAACCCACCATATCGCAAAAATAAACCAAAATACACCTCCATACAAGAAGGATACAACCGTTATGACGGCTGTTAAACTAAGAAATATCCATTTTCCTTGCATGAAAGACTAACCAAGGGTTTTATTTTTTCAATGAGGCTATTGGAAAAGCCTTTTATCTGTTTTAAATCTTCTATTTTCGTCAGACGTTTTTGTTTACGATATTCTAAAATAGCATCCGCTTTTTTCTCACCTATCCCCGTAATTGTCATAAGTTGTGATTTTGTTGCTGTATTTAAATTGATTTTAGTTGATTGTAAATCATTCTGTTCATCAATATTTGGAATAATAATCATCATTTCATCATAAACAAGCTGAGCGAGATTAACTGCTTTCCTATCTGCATTATCTGTAAATCCGCCTGCTTGCTCTACTACATCTTTTACTCTGGAATCTTTTGCCATTTCATAAATACCTTCATGATTTACAGCACCTTTAATATCTACATAAATCTTTTTTTCTGTTTGTATATCAGTTGTTTCTTGAGAGATTAAAGTTGGTTTAGGAGCTTGTATAAAAAAAGCAGACCCTATTCCTATACTAATAGATACAACTATAAAAAATACTATACATATATATTTATAAGTGCTCGCCCATTTTATAATGACGTCTTTATTTAACACAATTTTTCACCTCACTTATTATATATGCAAGTTGTTGTAGAATTTGATAAGAAATTTATTTTATTCAAAGCATTAAATGTTATTCTTCCATTGATTTTCAGCCATATTTTTGGTATTATCCTAAAAAATAAAATATAAAGGGGAATTGACAAATGTTCTATAAAACTAGTCAAAAATTTCAAAAAGTTACCAAAATTCAAGTTTTAACGCTACTTTTTATTTTAATACGAACAGCATTGAATTTGCTGCTCGTTGTTAATATTCAAAAAATAATTGATTATATTGCTGAAAAAAAGCATACTCAACTTAATGAAACACTCATTCACATCACTATTATTTTAGGCTTTTACGGCATTGTTTTGTTCATTGCTCAATATTTTCTTAGACAATTATTCTATATTGGTAAATTGTCTATTATAGAAAATCTGTATCAACTTACCATAAATAAACCAATTTCCTTTTTTCAAAAATATTCTCACCGTCATTTAGTATCTAATATTACCATTGATAGTAACAAAATATCGGACTGGTATTCTCAAGGTATTATTATTTTTCTCACACAAGTCATTATATTAGTGACAACGCTTTGTCTAATGAGCTTTTATCACGGTATTATTACAGTGATTATATTCACAACCATTCTTACTTGTTTTTTTATCGTCAAGATGATTACAAAAAAAATAGCACGTTTAACATCCGATAGCCAACATTTATTTGCAGATATTCATAAAGCTATTTCAGAATCTTTTGATGGTATATTTCATATTAAACAACTCCAAAAAGAAAACTACTTTACGAATTACATGTCACATAAACTAACAAAACAAAAATATATTAATCAAAAAATTGCTGTTTATTTTTCACTTTATGTCAGTATATCTTCTTTCGTTGCTTTTGTGTTGCCTATGATTAGTTTATTGCTATCTGTTTTATTTATTCTAAATAGCCAAATGACATTAGGGGCTGCTATTGCTATGTATTCTTTAACTCGATTATTACATGAACCGATACGTGTGATTGCGGATAAATTAAATGAACGAGATATTGCTTTACAAACTCAAAAAAATTTGCATCATATATATTCCCCTACTCCAAAAATATCTTATCAATCATTACCCGAACTAAAAACATTAAACATTGCTATTCAATCATTTAACTATAACAATAAAAGCATTCTTTGCGATGTTTTCTTTTCTTTAAATAGAGGAGATGTTTTAATCATAAAGGGAGAAAGTGGGGTCGGTAAAACAACACTTAGTCATCTCATCATGAACACAATAGATACTCATCAACTGAATGGTACTATCATGTGGAATGATATTTTGCTTAATGAAGCAGTCATATATAATCGATTTTCTAGTATACTAAAAACAACACAAGATCCGTTCATTTTTGAGGGAAGTATTTTAGAAAATATATCATTAGGCGATATATTTTCACAAGAAGAAATGGATACTATTATACATATAGTTGGTCTAGAAGAGTTTGTAAAAGAAAAAGGTTTATCATTTAATCTATTAGAAAGTGGGCAAAATATTAGTGGTGGACAAAAACAACGAATTGGTTTAGCAAGAATTTTAATTAGAAAACCCCAACTACTTATTTTAGATGAACCAACAAGTGCTCTTGATAAATCTTTGAGCCAAGAAATAGCCAAAAAGATTATTCATTTTACAAAAGCACACCACATCACAACCATTATTATTACTCATAAAGAAGAATTTGATATGTTTGCTAGAAAAACAGTACAATTATAGTAGGATTGCTTTAATAACAAAAAGACAAAGAGCATCGTAAAGTGGATATTTTTAGATACTAAAAAACAAAAAAGTGAGGACAACATGACAATATGTTGCCTCACTTTTTTATTCTAATTTACTCGAAATCCTTATGTGTCATAACAGTAGGTTGTGGTTCAAAGACAACTGAAAATTTTGGAACATCTTTTTTTACAACCGCATTTGCACCAATTTTTGTGTGTTCTCCGATAGTAATATTTCCTAAAATTTTAGCACCCGCACCAATTAATACATTATTTTCAATCGTTGGATGTCTTTTTTCATGCCCTAAACTCGTTCCACCTAATGTAACACCGTGATACATCAAAACATTATCACCAATTATAGCTGTTTCACCAATCACAACGCCCATACCATGATCAATGAACAACCCTTTTCCAATCTTTGCACCCGGATGTATTTCAATACCTGTTTTTCGTCTTGCTCTTTTTGATAAAAGACGTGCTAACAGATAATGCTTTTTATTATATAATTTATGTGCAAAATAATGGTAATTTAATGCTTTTATATGTGGATATGTTAATAATACCATCCATTTTGATTTAGCACTTGGGTCAATAGTCATTGCACGTTCAATACTGTTGTTTAATTGTTTAAAAAATCCCATTATACCTCTAAATAGGTTACATCTTGGTAATCAAAAACAGAGAAATATTTATCTGCTCCATCAGCCAAAACGGTAACAATCACTTTATCAGGATATTGTTCAGCAACTTTTTTAGCACCTACAAGCGCTGCACCAGATGAAATACCGATACCAATACCTGTTGTACGCATAAAGTTTTTTGCTTCTTCGATTGCTTCATCATTTGTAATAGTTAAAACATCATCCATAAGTGAGCGATCAAAGTTTTCAGGAATGAATCCTGTTCCAATTCCTTGGATTTTATGTGGTCCGCCAATTCCTTTAGAAATTGCTGGCGAATCTGTTGGTTCTAATGCAATGGCTTTGATTTCTGGTTTTTCTTCTTTTAAATAACGTGTAACACCTGTAAATGTACCACCTGTTCCAACTCCTGCAACAAATAAGTCAATATTTGGCACTTGTTCTAAAATTTCTTTTGCTGTTGTTTTATAATGGTAATTTGGATTAGCCGGGTTATCAAATTGGCCTAATGAAATAGCATTTTCATTATTTGCCACTAATTCAGCGGCTTTATCAATAGCACCTTTTGTTCCTAATTCTTTCGGTGTTAAAACTAATTGAGCTCCGTATGCTTTAATCACTGTACGACGTTCAATACTCATACTATCTGGCATCACAATAACGGCTTTTATCCCATGAATCGCTGCAATTAACGCTACTGAGATTCCTGTATTTCCACTTGTTGCTTCTACTAAAACGGTGTTTTCATTTATAGCACCTTGACGTACTGCTTCTTCAAACATACCTAATACAGCACGGTCTTTTACACTACCACTTAAATTGTATTTTTCTAATTTAGCATAAATATTTGTTCCGTCTATTTGATAAACGGGTGTATTCCCTATAAATGTTAATGATGATGTCATCTATATACCTCCTAAAAGTGATGTGAAAATTATAACATAAAACTAACAAAAAACAAGTGAATTATTCAACAAATAAAAAAAGCGGGTAAACCCACTTTTTTATTTATTGAATGTATCTTTTACTTTTTCAACAACTTCAGATGCTTTTTCTGTCACTGTTTCAGTCACATTTTCAAATGTTTCTGTTGCTTTTTTCTCAACATCTTTATAGACTTCTGATACTTTTTCTTCAGCTTGTTTTGCTAATTTTTCAAAATCCATTATGCCATCTCCTTTCTTTTATACTTCCAACTCTTTTAACACTTCTACCATTTTCTCTGGTTCATGTTCTGAAATAATATGTGTGTATACACCATCCTCTTTATGTTTTGTACACTGGAATGTTATAACTGGTTTTCCTTTATGTAATGCTCTTTGTACAATATTATCCACTTCATTAAAATGATTGATATCTAAATAAACCGAACATCGATTTAATAGATCTTCTATTTTTGCATCTATCGCAAGTGGACAAATAAAGGCATTTTTATATTGAGCTAAATTTAATAAAGTAGAAGACATCATTGTATGAGCAGCTACACTAAATCGATAATTTGGTAAAGAACGAATTAAATATTCGATATGCTCAATGTATTGTGTATTCGTTAAAATAAAGCAATGATTTTTTTGATGATATTGTGTGAATGTATTTGTATCGACATTTTTTATTTTCCAATGGGATTTTATGTCAGACCAATCTAAATCATGATAGAACCACCATAACTCTCGAATACCATTGTAACTTACTGAATTCCACGGTTTATGATGCGTACTATAATGAAAAATAATCGGTTGTCTTTCTGATTCACGCTCAACAGTTCCAACCCACTCTGCACCTATTTGATAGTTGTAACATTGTGGCAAAACGAAATAATCAGGATACAATGTATTTAATACCGTTTGATCGCCTACTTCTAACTGACCGATATGCTCTTTTGTATAAGCTATCGTTTTCTCCATGAATTTTTCTTCACGGCATCTAACTAAATTTAAGAGTAATACACCTGCATTAAAATGTCCAGTATAACGTTGTTGATCCCAATCTTTTACAGCAGCAATAGTATAATGTTCAAGATCTATCGCAAACAACTCATCTAAATTTTCTGTGACAATCAAATCCACGTCCAAATAAAGAGCTCTATCTTCTTCTACAACTTCGGGTATCATATATCTAAAATAAGTCACATAATTGATATGGGCATAAGGACCATTAAATTTACTTAATGTATAGTCTACTAATTTAACATCTTGAATGGTACAATTTAACGGTTCAAGATGTTTTTCAACAGAAAGAAACCATTTTTTTGGAATATCATCATTTAAAATATAAAACTTAATATGTTGGTTATAAACACAAACAGATTTTATTGCTGTTAATAATGGATCAGTATATTTATTATCTGCTGCGAATACAATGGCACGATACGACATAATTCATCCTCCTATCTGTTTAGTCTATTATACCCCCTGTTTCATTGTCAAGCATTATTCGTACAAATATGCATTATTTCGGTTTACTTTTGTAAACCATATACATTTACACATGAAACTATTCGTTTTATAATAAGAACATACTAAAAGAAAAGAGGATATATTATGCCGAAACAAATTCCAGTAACCATTGTAAGCGGATTTTTAGGAGCCGGAAAAACAACCTTAATCAATAAAGTATTAAAAGAAGAGCATAAAGAACATATTGCTGTTATTATCAATGAATTTGGATCTGTTGGTGTGGATCATCAATTTGTTTTAGATGTTAAAGAAGATATTTATCAAATGGACAATGGCTGTTTATGCTGTACATTAAGAAACGATATTCCTTCAACTTTAGAATCTATTCTATCTGCAAAAGAAAAAATGGGTGTAAAAGTTGACCGTATTTTATTTGAAACAACAGGGTTAGCAGACCCTGCCCCAATTGCACACACATTTATCAATGTTCCATTTTTAAATGAAAACTTTATTGTAGATGCTGTATTAACTGTTGTTGATGCAAAAAACTTCTTAAAAGAAACAAAAGAACAAGAAGAACCTGCTAAACAAGTTGGCTTTGCTGATAAAATTTTTATTTCAAAACATCAACTTGTTGATTCACAAACATATCATGATGTTATCGAATCAGTTCGTTCTATCAATGCTTTTGCACCGATTCAAGATTTAAGCGAAAAAGAAGTTACCTTAAAAGATATGTTTAATTTAGAACTTTTCTACGCTAGTGAAGAAAAAGTTCTTGAAATGGAAGAACGTGCAAAAGAGGACGAATGCCCTCATTGTCATGAACATCATGAACACGGTGAACACTGCTGCCACCACGAACACGGTGAATGTTGTCATCATGATGAAGACTGCGATTGTCATGACCATGAACATTGTCATCATGACGAACATGATTGTGATTGCGACTGTGATCATCATGACGAACACGGTCATTGCAAACATCACGGTGAACATAAACATCATCATAGACACCCTCATCATAGCGGCATTACGTCCTTTGTATTTGAAGCAGAGAAACCATTAAATTTAAGCAAAATCAATCAATGGTTAAATGAATTAGTATACTATTATGGCGAACAATTATATCGTTATAAAGGTATTTTAAACGTTGAAGGTATTGAACATCAAATTATTTTCCAAGGTGTTCAAATGAGTTTCGATATTTCAAAAGGACGTGATTGGGGACCTACAGAACGTAAATCTACACTTGTCTTTATTGGAAAAAATCTCCCTGAAAAACAGTTACGTAAAGGATTTGATGAGTGCACAAAATAATTGACACATTCTATAATCTTAATACGTAATCGAGTTCATACGTTTACATATCAACGCTATTTGATAGTATTAACATCAAGTGGTGAACGAATACTCAACATATTCGTTCACCACTTTTTAACATACACTTCGTTAAATTGTATTGATAAAGAAAAATGGATACATCTTTAGTATAAAGCTATGAACTGTACCCATTTATTTAACGTTTTAGGTCGGTTAAATATCACTATGCTTTTCATTAAATCGAGTTGTTGGTGGATTTTATCACCAACAACTCGATTTATCATAGAAACTAAAAAAGACACCCGAAGGTGTCTACATAGATTAGTTTTGTCCCAAACCGTATTTTTTGTTGAATTTGTCCACACGTCCGTCTGCTTGAGTGAATTTTTGACGTCCTGTATAGAATGGATGAGAATCAGAAGAAATCTCAACACGAATCAATGGGTATGTGTTTCCGTCTTCCCACTCAACAGTTTCAGAAGATGATTTTGTTGAGCCAGATAAGAATTTGAAACCTGTTGTTGTATCCATGAATACAACTGGTTGGTAATTTGGATGAATATCTTTTTTCATATTTATTTTCTCTCCTTTTGCCCTGAATTATTTGCTAAAACAGAGTTATAATCTGTCTAATACAAATGTATTTAAACATCTGCTATATAGTATCATGTTATGCAATAAAATGCAACCATAAACTTTACATCTCGCGGCGATTTTTACCGACGATGTTGATTTCTTTACTTAAATATTTAATACGTTCCATTAAGCGTTTAGCTTTTCTTTCATCTTCAATGGTAACACCTTTTAAATGTTCCTCTAATAAAGCAAAAGATAGATTTGATGTAAAAAATGTTGGTAATTGTTCACGCATGCGATAATCTAAAATCGTCATTAAAATATCATCTCTTACCCATGGCGTCATGCTTTCTCCACCAATATCGTCTAACATTAAAATCGTTGATTTTTTAATGACATCTAATTTTTGTTGGACAGAATTATCTCCAATCGCTGCTTTTAATTCCACAACTAAACTAGGAAAGTGTGCTAAATAACTAGAAACACCTCTACTTGCTAATTCATTAGCCAGACCACCAATCATATACGTTTTACCGACACCATAAGAACCGTATAAATACGCTCCTTTTATAAAGTTATTTTTTGTTTGTGTATATTCATTACAGAAATCAATAAAATATTTTAATACATCTGCTCGGGCTTTCGTTTTGTCTAGTGATGCAAATGTAATATTTTTTATATTTCTAGGCATTTGTAATGTTTGAATACGATTCGATAGTTCTCGTCTTTCTTCTTGTGCTAAAAAATCAGCTGTCGGTTGATAGGCAACATCAATAAATCCAACATTCATGACTAATTTTGGTTCAAAACCTGGATTTTGGGAGTAGCCACTTTCTTTAATGCGTTGTTTTTCTTTCATAAATTCATACAATTTAGCATAACTATTTTGTAAAATATCTTCTGATAATATTTCTTTATTTTCTAAAATAAACGCTTGAATCTCAGCATCTTTTTGAATGTCTTGAATTAAATCATTATATCGTTGTTTGAATTTATCTGAATAAACATATTTTTTTAAATGATTTTGTATAGAATCCATTTGTCATCTCCTATTTCAATGTGGATAAAATATTGTTCCACTCTTCATCATCAATCGGCGTGTCTTCATCATTTAAAGCATTCTTTTCTTCTTCGGTCATCTTAATTTGCTTCACATTGCCTTTTTTTGAACGTACAGATTTTGAAGACGGTACATCCCGTTTTTGTTCTCTTGTTTGTAAATAAGCCATCGCCATTTCTACTGTTGTAATATGTTGTTTTACCCAATCATTTGCTACCTTATCAACATAACTAGCAGATAATGTATCGTGATTTAAAACAACTAATATATAATGAACTAATAAATTAACAACCTCTTGATGAAAACCATACTGTGTCATTAACCGTTCAATAAGTTTTAATTCATTTTGAGATACTTGATAATATAATCCTGACGCATTTTGCTGATTCTTTGCATGTTTAATGTGTTTTAAAAACTCAGCCGGAACCGTATTTTGACACAAAGTCATCAACGCACTTTTTTTATCCGTATGCCCCACGGCAGTTTCACTTAAAGGTGTTATTTCTATTTGAGTGCTACTCTTTGATTGGTTTTGCATCGCATTTCTAACTATTTGATATAATTTATCAACATCAATCTTGTTTGTTACCATATCATGAGATTGTAAAACATAATCTCTCATATCAAGTGGCTGAATGCCATAAATATGATGTAATCCTTGAATAGCATATTTGACTTGAGCTGTTAATTGTGTTGGTAAAATATATGACCCTTGTAATAATTGATGAAAAAATGTCCAATCAAAATCTTTGTCATCTAAAACGAGTTGTGATTTCTCCTGACCAATCACACTATGAAAATCACTTGTATACACCTTTAACTGTTTACCAAATAGTGCATGAAAAGAATATGAAATATCCTGATAGTCCTTTGTAGATACACTTTTAATCATGTACATATCTTTTAAAACATTGAATTGATTTTCCCCAACTTGCGCTACTAATAAACCACAATAAACCGGGTCACTAAAAAATGTTTTTGGTGATACTGGTGTACACACTTCATAAATATATTTATCTTGCTGCTCTACTTGAGTAATATACGTTTTCAATAAACCAATAGCTTCTAGACGAATACGTGCATCATATAGTATTTGTGTACCAAAATGCAACATATCAAAAATCGTCTTATGCTGTATTCTTTGTGGGCAATTCACTAAAAATAAATATAAAGCCGTTGCAGATGCTCCAATAATTGGTTGATATAAAGATAGCACAACTTGTTTATCTATATCCGTGATAGTATTTAATTTTTGTATAAAAATATAATCTCTTGGACTAATATCTTTTCCTAAATACGTCATCTGCTTTTCTCCCTATTATTGTTGTAATCTTCTTGCTAATTCTTCTAATTCTTGTAAAAAACGACTTTTATCTGTAAATTGACGGTAAACACTTGCGAAACGAATATAGGCAATTTCATCAATCTTCGCTAATCTATCCATTACCAATTCACCTATTTCAGTCGTAGATACTTCACTTTCACCAACATTATACACTTCAAACTCAACTTCACTCACAATTTTTTCCAAAACTTCCAATGAAACCGGACGTTTTTCGCACGAACGTACCAATCCTCGTAACAATTTTTCACGATTAAAATCTTCACGGTTCCCATCACGTTTCACAACGAGTAGTGGCGTTCTTTCAAGTCGTTCAAATGTTGTAAAACGATGTTTACATTCCTCACATTCTCTACGACGTCTAATGACCGTATTATCCTCAGCCGGACGACTATCAATTACTCTAGAACCTGTATATTTACAACGTGGACATTGCATGAATTTTCTCCTTATAAATGACTAATATTATGTCTATTATATCACATTTTCTGTTTTTCTAAATATGCAATGACTTGTTTTTCTGTTTCTTCGATTGTTCCAGAATTATCAATCACATCATCCGCACATACTCTTTTTTCCTCGATAGGCATTTGCGCTTCAATCCGTATAGATGCCTCCTCTAACGTATACCCATTTCGCTTCATCAATCGTTCTAATTGTTTTTCTTTTGGTATATAGACGACTAAAACAGAATCCACTTGTGTATCATAACCGACTTCATACAATAAAGGCATATCAATAAAGACAACCGATGCTGTTTGCTCTTTTTTCCAATTTAAAATAGCCTCAAACACATACGGATGAACAATACTATTAACAAGATGTCTTTTCTGTTCATCTTGAAAAATAATCGTCGCTAGTACTTGACGATTTAGTGTTTTCTCAGACGTTAAAATTTCTGTTCCAAAAGCAGTTGCCAATGCTTGTAATGCCGGTGTACCTTTTTCTACGACTTTTCTAGCAATTTTATCCGTATCACACACAGGAACACCTCGTGCCAAAAGTATGTTAGTGACTGTTGACTTCCCTGTCGCAATACCTCCTGTTAACCCAATGACTTTCATTATCCACCTCTTTTTTATGCCTATTTATCTTATCTTTTTCTCATATAACATTCAACTCTATTTATAAAACTAGTATAACAAAAAAAGCCGATTAGAAAAACTCTAATCAGCTAGTAGACGTTAAAGAGCAGTTCACATACTCCTTAACTCGTGCCTGTATCCGACAGTGTGAGTTACCTCACGTGCACGCTACTTTGATTTGTAACCTTTTTGTGATATGCCTATCACGGTTACGCCTCGACCCGTCGCATGAGTTGAAGTATATCTTTTTTTAAGATATTTGTCAATGTGTAAGAAAAAAGAGAGTAAAATCTACTCTCTTTTCATCATGGGTATAAACGATTTAATAATCTTGGGAATGGGCTGGCTTCACGGATATGTTCTGTTCCACTAATCCATGTTACCATACGCTCTAAACCTAATCCAAAACCAGAATGTGGTACTGTTCCGTATTTGCGTAAATCTAAGTACCAACCATATTCTTCTAAACTTAAACCAAATTCTTGAATTTTTTCTTTTAAACTATCATAGTCAATATTACGTTCGCTACCACCAATAATCTCACCATATCCTTCTGGAGCAATCATATCTGCATTGATCACTACATCGTCACGTTCTTCATGTAGTTTCATGTAGAATGGTTTAATACCTTTTGGATAATTTAAAATAAAGACTGGTTTTTCAAAATGATTAGCAATAAATGTTTCATGAGGTGAACCAAAATCTTCTCCCCATGTGATATCATCAAAACCATTATCATTTAATAAAGTAATAGCTTCATCATAAGAAATACGTGGATAAGGTAATTGTGTATATTTTTTCAATACTTCTACATCACGTTCTAATGTGTGTAAAGCTAACTGACAATTTTCTAAGACATTTTCAACTAAGAAAGCAACATAGCGTTCTTGAATAACTAAACTTTCTTCATGTGTTGTAAATGCCATTTCTGGTTCCATCATCCAAAATTCAATTAAATGACGACGTGTTTTTGATTTTTCTGCACGGAATGTTGGTCCGAATGAGAATACTTTACCAAATGCCATAGCTGCAGCTTCCATATATAATTGACCACTTTGTGATAAATATGCTTTTTGATCAAAATAATCTGTTTCAAATAATTCTGTTGTGCCTTCTGGTGAACTTCCTGTTAAAATTGGTGGATCAATTTTAATAAACCCTTCTTTATTGAAAAATTCGTATGTTGCACGAATGATTTCATTTCTAATTTGCATCACAGCGTGTTGTTTACTTGAACGTAACCATAAATGGCGATGATCCATTAAGAAATCTGTTCCATGCTCTTTCGGTGTGATTGGGTAATCTCCACTTTCACCAACAACAGTTAATCCGGTCACCAATAATTCATACCCCAATTTTGAGCGTGTATCTTCTTGGACAATTCCTGTTACTAAAACCGATGTTTCTTGTGCTAAGTTTTTTGCGATGTCAAAAACCTCTTCACCGACATCTTGTTTTACAACAATCCCTTGAAAATATGTTTTTCCATCACGTAATTGTAAAAACGCTATTTTCCCACTACTACGTTTATTCGTTACCCATGCACCTATTTCAACGGTTTGACCGACGAAATCTTTGGCATGATTCATTGTAATTCTTTCCATTGTATACTCCTTCTAACATTGCTTTCTTATATGTTTCTTTTATGTTCATCTATAAAACGTGCTATACGGCGTGCTGCTTCGATGAGTTGTTCACTATCTCCTGCATAACTCAAACGAATACAGTCATCCATACCGAATGCATCACCCGATACTACCGCAACATGAGCCTTCGTTAATAATGCATCTGCAAACTCTTTAACAGAGTCATATCCTGTTAAACGTGCTGCTTCTTTTACATTTGGAAACAAATAAAAAGCACCTTGTGGTTTTGTTAATTTAAACCCTTCGATTTGGCTAATCAAATTATAAAACAAATGCAAACGTTCTTCAAATACTTTTCTCATCTCTTCCACAGGTTCTTGTGTACCTGAGTAAGCTGCAACACCTGCATATTGGCTAACAGCCGTTAAATTACTCGTTTCATGACTAATAATTTGTCCCATTGCACCAATAATATCTTTATTTGTTGACAATGCATAACCGATACGCCAACCTGTCATCGCATAACTTTTTGCGACTCCATTTACAATAATCGTTCGACTTTTTATGCTTTCTGACAGACTTGCCATAGAAATAGCCTGAGTATCCCCATAAACTAAACGATAATAAATTTCATCAGAAATAATGAATAAATCATGTTGAACAGCCCATTCTCCAATTTGCAATAACTCTTCTTTTGTATAAACACTACCTGTTGGATTATTTGGAGAATTGATAATAATAGCTTTTACATGCGTTAAGTCTAAGGCATTTAGTTGTTCCACTGTTACTTTATACTGTTGTTCAAAAGTTGTTTCTACAAATAATGGAACACCACCTGCTAATTTAACTTGTTCACTATAACTTACCCAGTACGGTGTTGGAATAATCACTTTATCGTCTTTGTTTAGCAGTGCTTGGCACAAAACAAATAAAATATGTTTTGCACCTGTACCTACCACAACGTCTTGTGGTTGATATGTAACACCGTCATACTGTTTATGAAAATCAACAATGGCTTGCTTTAGAGGTAAAATACCCGTAGCATTCGTATAATGATCTGAGTTACCTTCTTTAATTGCTTGAATAGCAGCTTGTTTAATATGTTGTGGTGTACTAAAATCAGGTTCTCCTAGCGTTAATTGAATGACATCTATCCCTTGTGCAATCAATTCTCTAGCACGTTGTGCACTTGCTAGAGTTGCAGATTCTTGGATATTTTTTGCTCGATTTGATATAACCATGAATATCTCCCTTTATATTGTTTTAATATGTTGGATAATCTGTCCAGTTTTTGCAGATATACGCATATAACCAAGTGACACTTGACTAGATTTATATGACACTTCCCAAATAGGTTCATTTTTCATCAAGCCTAATGTGACATTTAAAATTTGAATGGTATTTTCTTCGTTCATTGCCACTTCTTTTGCTTTGTCTTTATCAATTAATTCAGATGTTTCGTAAATTTGTGCTTGACTACTTTCTACGTCAATGACAACATATATTTTTTTATTATCTTGACTATCACCGTATAACCCGTATACCGTTTTATCAAACTGATACAAATAAAAATCATCAATTTTTTTCATAATACCATCATTGAAAACAAGCTGAGCTGCTTCTTGTTTGGCTTTATTATACGGTGATAATAATGTTTCTATGGTAGATACTGTTAAAATCAGCCCGACAACAAAAACAATACTTACACCTATCAATATTTTTTTCATATCATATCCTCTTTAATATATGTGCTACATCTATTCTATCATTGATTTAACAATGTTTCTAGCGTTGCAGCTGTAATTTGACAATCTTGCACTAAATTTTCTTTAATTTCATCTTGATAAGGACTATTTATCATACGTTCATCTAGCACAATCATCTCTCCAGTGCTCTGTGCCATTTGTCGAATAAAATAACGCATCGTCATAATCATTTTTGGTAATGCTATTGTTTTAAAATAATGCTCTGTGCCATTTAATAAAAAATGTTTGCTAACTTGTGCATGTATAGAATCTGGTGCTTCAAATGGTAATCTAACAATAATCGCACGTTCAATCAAGTCGTATTTTGGTTGAATGAGTTGCCATTGATGCCATGTGACATAAACAGCATGAGATGTTTCACCTAATTGTAGCCATACTTTTTTAGAATTGGCATGCTCAATGATTAAAGCCTGTGTTTCCATCTCTTTTACTTTTTCTAAAAAGCTCGTTGAAGGGACGATGATAACTGTGTTTTTAATGGGTAATTTTTCTAAAAGACGTATGGTTTTACGCACTAATAAATTTTCTTTCACATATATTTTAGGCACATAATCAGTTAGAACATGTAAAGGAACTAATGGATTTGTATGTGTTGTTTTCATGACATTTTTATCCAGCTGAGTATCGCCAAGCTGTTTTTCTAAATAATCAAATGTCGCTTTATTATCCATGCTAATACTTGTATAAATCAACTTATCAACAAAGGGATACACATGCTCTTGCATAAAGTGAGCACTTGTATATTTTTGACAAATGCATTCATAGTGCATGTATATATCTTGTTTTTTTATCAACATCGTCATATAGTCATCTGATATTTCAGTTTCTAGAACAGATTCAAGATATTGTGCTCCTTCAACAATTTTCATTAGCCCCGAACCTTGTTTTATTTTTGCATTAGCAATGACTTGTTTTAATGTATCAAAACTTTCTTTTAAAGAATACAAAATTTCTTTCTTTATTTGACTTAGTTTATCAATATAAACGGTTTTAATCATATCATCTTCTGGATAAGGCATAACTGGATATTGTTTTTTTAGTAATGTCATGAATGATCGGAAACCAGCGAGCACTTTATCGAGCATAAGCACAATATCCATTGCTTCTTGTTTATCAGCGTCTAATTCATGTTGATATGTATGCATATAGCGTCTTACTTCTTGATAATAACGTGTATCATATAGTTTGGTTTTAAAATACTGTGTTAATGTATCATTAAAATATTGCACATCGTCAATAAATACATTTACTTTTTCAATTTCTTTTAAAGTATCGAGATACGCCAGAAAATCAAGATGTGTCGACACGACACATGTCGATTGTTTTATTTTTTGTACTGCTCTATCAAAAAAATAAGTATTTTCAGGATAAGCGTGCGTTAATCGATAAAGAAATTTATTGGGAAAATCCAGTTCTTCTAAATCACCTGTTTGTGTTTGAGTTAACCACACTAACACACAACATAAATAGCGTACTTCTTGAAAAGTCAATTCTTGTGGTATCGTCAATAAATATTCTAAAGCATTTAAGTCTAGGTAATATTCTTTTGTTTTAAAATAAGGCACCTGATAAAGTTGTGAAATACTTTGCGCCAATTCTTTGTGATGTACTAAAACAAAGGTTTTTTTATTTAAAGATGATAAAATCGAAAATACATCGTCCCACATGCGATTTGCTTCATGTTGTTCTAATAATTTATGTTTATTGTCTGTTTCATCTAATAAATAGTCCAATAGCTGTTGTTTTAATACTGTATTTTCTGTAAGTATTGTATGAGATTCTGGCTTTATCACATCAGTCTGCGGAAAGAAACTATCTGCTTCATAGTCTTTTATATCGTCAAAAAACAAAGACATGGTGTCTTGTTTTCTTTTTAGTAAATCGGAAATTGTTGTACGGGTTTTATCATCTAATCTTCCAAAATCGCTTTGCATTTTTACAAATAACTGTGCCGTTGCGAATGCATCCTCACCAGCATTATGCTCATGCTCTAATAAAATACCATGTACTGTCGTCAATCGCTTCAACCCATACGATTTTTCCATTGGATAAATAATTTTTGCAAGTTCAATTGTATCAATACGAGGCATTGAAAAATTCATAATACCTACTCGTTCAAATTCTTTTTTTAATAAGCCATAATCAAAATGAACATTATGTGCTACAAAAATACATCCTTCAAGTAATGTATATAAATAATCCGCAATATCACTAAATAAAGGCGCATCTTTCACTTGTTTATTTGTAATACCCGTTAATTCCGTAATATGAGATTGAATGGATACTGGAGGTTGTACGTCAAAACATAATGCTTGTTCAATTTTATGTTCTTCGACAAGCGTTATACCGACTTGAATAATATGTCCTACTTGCCCAGAAGAAATACCTGTTGCTTCTAGGTCAACAACTGCGTATTTATGCATCATAACCTCCTTACTCATTTACTCACTTTCGCCTTATTTTACTAAATTTTCATATAAAATACTAGAGCAAACCATTTTGCTACCTTGTGCCTATAATAAATTGTGTTGGCGGAAGTAAAATCTATCAATACAATTTAGCAAAGAACCAATAAAAAGTGGTAAACCGACTCGCTAAGATGTCAATTTACCACTTCATTTACTGCTTTATTGATGTTTATTTATTTTAAATTAGAACCCACCCATACTAGATCCACCACCAAATCCACCTGATGAACCACTACTAAAGCTGCCACCTTCTCCGTGTGAATTGATAGATGCTGCAGTTGTATTTGCTTCATTTATAGATGATGTAAAATCATTCATAAAAATATGATTATAGAAAAGTGGTGTTGTGCTTGGATTACCAATCGTACTAGGTATGCCCTCTGGAAACACTCTATTTAAATGAGCAATAACTTCTGTAGCTACGCCTAAAGACGTTGCATATACTAAAATATGATCCCAAATGACAATGGATTCAATCTCAGCACGATTTAATGAACTAATATCAAGAAGCATCTGTTTAAAAGCATTCCATTGTGCAAGTTCATATTCTTGCTGTTTTGTTCGTTTTACACTAAATGTACGATTTAACAAAACAACACCAGCACTTGCCAATAACACAAAGCCTACAAAACCAAAGAGCAAATATTTAAGACTAATAAAAAGTGTTGCAGCTAATACACAGACAACAATGGCATTGGAAATAACTGTGTATGCAGAGCTAAAACGTGTCTTTGTATCTGTATATTCGAATGGATATTCTTGTACAGCATCTTCAAATAAATCCATAGAGTCATTATAAAATTCTGGATGTTCATCGGCATAGTCTTGAATATCTTCTAAATAAACAACGGATTTCCCTCTACCAATATCATTAAAAATAAAATCAATCAACACTTCTTCATGTTCGTACAATGTATCTGGTTCTTTCACTAAGGTAAATCCATAACCATTTCTACCATCTATAATGCGAACACATTTTTTACGAACTAAATCTAATAGAGTTGCCCCAACATCTTCACTTGCTATATAATCATTATAAATTTTATCTGTCATAATAGCAGGTGTAATATCTTTTGGAATATCATATAGATGATTTGGTACATAAGGGATGCTTTCTTTCCATTTTTTATATGGTCTAATCACAAAAGGATAGACACCTATCAATGTTAGTCCTAAAAAACCTGCAATATAAGGTGAAACCGTTTCAGCCATTTGTTTGTTTTTAAGACGCTCTGCTTCTCTTCTCATTGGCTCTTGTGCTAAATAGGCTTCCTCAGCAATGATTTTGTCCCATTTATTTTCATTTATTAAATGGGGATTGCTAGCTGTAACACTAGGCGGAAATAAGACATGTGCTTCAACAAACTGCCCACTTGAATTATGGCTTGTCGTTATTGTGACACCTTTATAGTCATCATCAATCTTCACTTCTCCATTACCACTTCCACCATGCGCCCATGCACGTAAAGTTTCTTTCGTTAAAGACTGTGGCAATGTTATATGAATATGTATGTTTTCTTGAGGAATTTCAAATCTTTTCCCAATCAATTTTCGATTAAATTCGGCTGCATCTAAATAATTGATAATATAATGCTTTAATCTATATTTAAAAACAAGACGTTTTTGTGTATCTTCCATTGGTAGAAAGATTTTAAATTTCAAATAATCACCGTTATTATCTAATAAATACGTTTGTGGATTTTCAGACTTATTTTGTGTCAATGGTATCAATTCATTATTTTCAAGTAATGATACGGATATATCTTCTATTTGTGTTTTATTTGACCCATCTTCTCGTTTATCTAAATTATAAAATACACCATTATATTTTCCATAAGCATCATAAAGAATACTTTCCGTTATATCGACATCACCATTTTCCTGTATTTGTGCATCAATTTGATAATCTTTTATCGTTAGATCTCTTGCATAACTCACTTGAAAAGGTACTATAAACAAAAATAAACTAAAGATAAAAACCCATTTTGTATATTTTCTCATTTTCTTCACCCCGTACTTTCTACACTATAAGTATAGCATAAATCGGAGGTGAATAATCGTACTTTAGGTGTATTTTATGTTGCAAACACGAAGGAATATAAAAATGTAAAGCATGCAATATGAACGACTAAAAACAGAAATGCTCCACATATACATATCGTGCGATGATGTTTTCATCTCAATGCACTCATCGCCAATACAACACTGGATACAATAATATAGTGATGATACATTTGAACGTTCATAAATGCGAAAATATCGCATAAACACATCACTAAAACTATTGCATAGACCTTTTTTTCATTTTTGTTCCCACTTTCATTTTATTCCCCTACCTCTAACTTTATATTTCATTATCACTGTACGCAAAAGCCTGATAAATATACCAATACTGTATTTTATCTGACTTCACGCTATTATTTCACCAATGTATCAATGTCTTGTTTAATGGTAGACAAAGTCGTTTCTGCTGTTTGTAAATCTTGTGCTTTTACACCAATGTAAAATTTGATTTTTGGTTCTGTTCCACTTGGGCGAATAGCAACCCATGTCCCGTCGGCTAAAAGATATTTTAAAACGTCTGATTTTGGCATATCTAATGGTTTCACATCTCCATTTTCCAACGTGATTGTCGATGTGGCAAAATCTTGTGTTTCGACAATTTGAATACCTCCAAATGTTTGGAGAGGTTCTTGTCTAAATTGTGTCATTAAGGCTTTGATTTTAGCAATACCTTCAATACCAGCAAGTGTCACAGAAATTGTTTTTTCTAAGAAGTAACCGTGTTTTTCATATAGTGCTTGTAAACCGTCATATAATGTTTTGCCTTGTTTTTTATAGTATGCAGCTACTTCTGCAATCAATACTAATGCTTGAATGGCGTCTTTATCACGAACAAATGATTTGACTAAATAACCATAGCTTTCTTCAAAACCAAACATAAAAGTTTTACTTCCGTCTGCTTCATATTGTTTAATTTTATCGGCAATAAACTTAAAGCCTGTTAATACATTAACCATTTCTGCACCATAAGATGTTGCAATTGCTGTTGGTAATTCACTAGATACAATAGATTTTGCAATAACACTATTTTCTTTTAAAGTACCTGCTTGTTGATGTGCATTTAAAATGTAATCGACCATTAAAGCGGCAATTTGATTTCCTGTTATTACTTGGTATTCGCCATTTGGTAGTAAAACGGCCGCACCCAAACGGTCTGCATCTGGATCAGTTGCCACTAAAACATCCGCTTGTTTTTCTTTTCCTAGTGCAATAGCATAATCAAACGCATCAGCATCTTCTGGGTTTGGCAAGCGTACTGTTGAAAAATCAGCATCAGCTACGGCTTGTTCTGGTACAAGATAGACAGATTCAAAACCTGCTTGTTTTAATGCTTTTTCACCAAGCATTTGTCCTGCTCCATGAAGTGGTGTAAAGACAAGTGTCATTTTTTGACTCATTTCTTTTACAAGCTCTTTATTGATTGTCACAGTGTCTACCTGTTCTAAATAACGATTATCCAGTGCATCTGATTGCCAGTGTAATAGATTTTGTTCCAGTAATGCTTCTTCTGATAACACATCAATCGTCAATGGATTATCAATAGAACGAATAAATGTTGTTAATGCATCGGCATCTTGTGGTGGCATTTGTCCACCGTCTTGTCCATATACTTTATAACCATTGTAATTAGCTGGATTATGACTTGCTGTTATCATAATACCGGCAAATGTTTTTAATTCACGTACCGCAAAGGATAATTCTGGTGTTGGTCTTAATTCTTCAAAAACATAAGCCGGAATACCGTGCGTGCCTAATACACGAGCCGATTCAATCGCAAATTCTTTTGATTGATGTCTAGAATCGTAGGCAATGGCAACACCACGTTGTTTTGCTTCTTCCCCAACACTTTCTATAAATAAGGCTAACCCTTTTGTTGCTTGTCGAACTGTGTAAATATTCATTCGGTTAATACCTGCACCTAGAACACCACGCATACCTGCCGTCCCAAAACTAAGCGGTTCATAAAAAGCATCTTCTGCTTGTTTATCATCATAACAATTTAAACTTTCTTTTACTTTCTCATCTAAATTATCAAAATTTTTCCATTGTTCATAGGTTGTTTCCCAACTCATACAGTAAAACCTCTTTCTATTTTTTGTCATTAAAACGTTTTATTTTTGTTATTTATATTTTATTATATTCCTTGATATTAAGCAAGATTGATACGTTTTCACTTGACCTATTTATAATAAATAGCATACTATGTAAAGTAAGAACTCATTATGGAGGGAACTATGTATAAACAGCTCGCTAAATCGCTTATTTTTTATCTTATCTCCGCACTCGGTATTAGTTTGACTATTAAAGCCAATATAGGTGTTAGTAGTTTCAATGCATTAAATGTTGCTGTGTCAGATGTGACACAGATTAAAGTTGGAACAGTCACGACAGGTATTAACTTTTTCTTTTTAAGTATGTGTGTTTTTCTTGATAAACAGCGTACAATTAAAAAATATGTGTTAATGATTATGTCCTTAATCTGTTTTGGGAATGTCGTTAATATTATACTCTATTCGATTTTAGCGAATGTTCATATAACGATATACCCTTTACAAATTCTGACTTTTATACTAGGAACAATTATTGGCGGTATTGGAACGGGTCGTGTTTTATATTACGGCACACTAAAATTTCCAATTGAAACACTATGTCAATTACTTGAAGCAAAGACAAAACTATCTTTTTCTTTTTACAGATATAGTATTGATGTCGTATCCGTTATTCTCTCATTAGGATTATCTTTTTATTATCATCTTCCTTTATATGTAAGAGAAGGGACAATCATTAGTTTATTTTTACTATCAAGTGTTATCCATTGGGCAAACAGTAATTTCCAAAAACATTAAGCATATCGTAAAATCCCCCTAGACGAACCGCCATTATGTTGGTTCGTCTAGGGGGTTTACTATCACATCAATTTCTTTTGTAATTCATTCATCTTTATCATCACATCCATTGGAGTTAAATGTGACATATCCATTGTACGTAGTTCTTGTAGGACATCTTTTTCTTTTAACTCCAACTCTTCAAATAAAGATACTTGTTCTTGTATCGGTTCTTTTGAAATCGGTACGTCTTTTTGACCCACTTCTAATCGCTCTAAAATATGTGTCGCTTCCAATAACAATTCCTTAGGTAATCCGGCTAATTGTGCAACATGTAATCCATAACTTTTATCTGCTGGGCCTTCCATTAGTTTATGCAAGAAAATAAGCTCTCCATTTTCTTCAATCGCACCTACATGAACATTTCTTAATCCTTTTAGTTCTTTATCTAAAACGGTTAATTCATGATAGTGAGTTGAAAATAATGCTATGGCGTGCACATGATGATGAACATATCGTAAAATAGCTTCTGCTAGTGCCATACCGTCGTATGTTGCCGTTCCTCGTCCAATTTCGTCGAATAATAATAAACTTTTTTCTGTGGCATATTGTATAGCTTGATTTGTTTCAAGCATTTCAACCATAAATGTGCTTTGTCCAGAAATCAAGTCGTCTGCTGCACCAATTCGTGTAAAAATACGGTCAAAAATTGGTAATTCTGCTGTATCAGCAGGAACAAAGCAACCCATTTGTGCCATAATGACCGTCAGTGCTAGTTGACGCATAAAGGTACTTTTCCCAGACATATTTGGACCTGTTATCAATAATAATGTATTATCGTCTGACATGACTAAATCATTTGGAACATATTTATGGATGCCAATAACTTTTTCAACGACTGGATGACGTCCATTTTTAATAAAAATGGTTTGTTGATGTTGATGTAAGATTGGCTTCACATAATGATATTGTTCGCTGACATACGCAAAAGATTGTAACACATCAATGCTGGCTACTTGTTTTGCCAATAATTGTAAAGCAGCACTGTATTGTTTGATTTGTTCACGAATAGATACAAATAATTCATATTCTAATTGAACAGATTTTTCTTCGGCTTCTAAAATAATACGTTCTTTTTCTTTTAATTCGGGAGTTATAAACCTTTCTGCATTCGCTAGTGTTTGTTTACGATCGTATTGTCCTTCGGGCAGTAAATGTAAACTTCCTTTCGTCACTTCGATATAGTAACCAAATACTCTATTATACCCAATTTTTAATGTTTTAATACCAGTTTTTTCACGTTCTTGCTGTTGTAAGTTCGCAATCCATTGTTTGCCATTAACCATTGCATCACGATATTTATCTAATAACTCATCATATCCATTTTTTATAACGCCCCCTTCTTTTGTAGAAATCGGTGGTTCGTCTATAATGGCATTTTCAATTAAATGAGTAATATGATCTAAAGAATCCATTTGTTCAAGCGTATCTGTCCATTCACCTGTTTCATTCATCAATAATAAATATTCTTTGATCATTGGAATTTGCTCTAATGACGTTTTGAGTTGTATCAAATCTCTTGCATTTACACTACCAAAAGACACACGTGCTACTAATCGTTCTAAGTCGTAAACCGATTTTAAGGCTTGAACTAAATCCATTCGCTCAAAATAGTGATTCATTAAATTCGCCACTTTTTGTTGACGACTTTCTATCTTACTTTTATCAATCAACGGCTTCTCCATCCATTGACGAAGCATACGTCCACCCATTGCTGTTTTGGTTTCATCTAAAAGCCATAAAAGACTTCCTTTTTTAGTCTTTGTGCGAATACTTTCCGTTAATTCTAAATTGTATTTAGCATTATAATCAAGTTTCAAAAAATGATTGATTTCATATACTTGAACAGGTTGTAAATGAACTAAACTTCTTTTTTGCGTTCTATTCACATAAGCTAATAATAATTGTACAGCTTCTAATTGTTGTTTATGATAAACTGGCTCCAAAATTGTTTCAAACGCTGTACTATCCATATTCTGCTCTTGCTTAGAAAGAACATAAGAGAAATGTTGTTGCAATTGTTTGATGGTCGCATCTGGCAAGTTATAGTAGACAATTTCAAAAATATCCAAACTGCGTAATTCATTCAATAAACTCTCATCATTTGAGGTGCTTGTCACTTTTATTTCACCCGTGGCAATGTCTACATACGCCAAATGATACCCTTGTGCATAGATAAGCGATGCTAAATAATGATTTTTTTTATCATCTTTATTTTTAGGATCTAACACTGTCCCCGGTGTAATAACTTGTACCACATCACGTTTGACCATACCTTTTGTTAACTTAGCGTCTTCTAATTGTTCACAAATTGCAATTTTGTAACCTTTGTCGACGAGTGTTTTTATATATTCTTGTGCGGCATGATGAGGCACCCCGCACATAGGCACCGGATTTTGTGCATTTTTATTGCGTGATGTTAATGTAATTTCTAATACTTCTGATGCAATTTTAGCATCATCATAAAAAAGTTCATAAAAATCGCCTAGGCGATAAAACAATAGACAATCCTTATAGTTTTCTTTAACAGAAAAATATTGTGCCATCATAGGTGTCATTGTTTCTGTTTGTTCACTCATTGGATAATCCTTTCTTATTTTTGATAGTGTTCAGCTGCTTTTTTTAATTTGGAAATAATAATTTTCACTTCATCTAAATGCTGTGCATTCGCTCCGCTCGCCAATGGATGTCCTCCACCATCATGTTCTTGTGCAATACTGTTAATCGCAGGTCCTTTAGAGCGTAAGCGGCATCTGTATTTTCCGCTTGGCTGTTCTACAAAAATGCCCCAACAACACACATTTTCAATAGTACCCGGTAAAGATACTATCCCGGCTGTGTCTTCATCTGATAATCCATATTTGGTTAATAATTTTTGAGATAGGACAATATATGCGACGCCTTGTTTTGTATATTTTAAATGTTGTAATACATAGCCGGATAATTTTGCTGTTTGGATAGACTGCGTTATCATCGCATATTGAATATCTGTCGCTGAAAAATCATAATTTCTTAGAAAACTTGCTAATTGCATTGTTTTTCTAGATGTTGATTCATATAAAAATCGTCCTGTATCACCTACAATACCCGCGTATAAGTGCCGTGCAGTTTCAGATGTTATCATCAAACGTTCTTCATAAACCCATTGTGTAATAATTTCACTCGTACTACTTGCTTTTGTATCCACATAAGAGATGTCACCATAAGGCTCAATATCAGGGTGGTGATCAATTTTTACGAGAGTTTTCCCAAGCGTAAATCGTTTATCATCAATTCTAGGTGTATTAGCTGTATCTGTCACAATAATCAATGCGTTTTTGTAACATGAGTCGTCAATCTGATCCATTTGTCCCATAAAAGCTAAGCTATTTATATCTCGACCCACACAATAAACGTGTTTGTCTTTAAAATTTTCAGTAATAATACCTGCTAATCCTAATTGTGAACCAAGAGCATCTGGATCCGGATTTGTATGTCTATGAATAATAATCGTGTCATGTTCATGAATATATGTGGATAATTGTTTAAAAAACATGCCTATCTCCTTTATGTTTTACTAATGACTTGATAAGAAACAACCGCTTTTGCCACAAGTCTATTTTCATTATAGACACCGACATCTATTTTTGTAGAACGTCTATTAGCATCTAAAACATCACATAAAATATGTAATTTATTTTCATTTTGTATAAGTTTAAAATAATAAAGTTGGAGTTGTTCTAAAATAGCTCCTTGTTGATACATTTCATAAATCATTCTTTGGGAGCTTTCTGTAATAATTTCTGCTAAAACACCGTAAGAAATTGTTCCGACACTGTTTAACATTTGTGGTTCAACTTGAAAAATATATTCTTTTTGTTCAAATCCACTTTCATCAACACTATTTAAATTGGAAACAATTTGATCCTCAATGGTATTGCCTACTTGTGGTTGTCGTTGAGATAGTTGGATAGCTTTCATAACATCTCGCCGTGAAATAATACCAATAAATTGCATATTATCTTCAACAACAGGCAATACATCTAACCCGTCCCAAATCATAATATGGGACACACTCGCAATACTCATATATGTTTTAGCAACAACGGGCGATTTGGTCATTACTTTTTCAATGCTCATATAATCGGGTCTTCTCATAACATCTGCTGCAGCAACAATACCTACTAGTCGTCCTTGTGGTGTAATAACAGGAAAACGTGTATGGTTTGTTGTTTGTGTTAATTCACGATATTTTGCTACGGTATCATCTGTTGTTAAATAAACACTATTATGTAATTCTGTATAAATATTTTCAACAAGGACAATTTCTTTTTTAATAAGTTGATCCGACATAGCACGATTAATTATCGTTGCTACAGTAAAGGTATCGTACGATGTTGTAATAATTGGTAAACCTACTTGATTAGCTAGAGAAATAATATCTGGAGTCGTTTCAAAACCACCCGTGATTAAAACTGCTGCACCACTTTCTAATGCTAAGCGTTGCACACTCGTTCTATTTCCGACAATCATTAAAGAATCAGGTGTAATGTAACGAAGCATGGCATCTTCTTGCATGGCACCAATAATAAATTTATTTAATTGTTTTGTGATACCACTATGTCCGCCTAAAATTTGTCCTTCAACAATTTTTTCGACGGCTTCATACGTCAAACTTTCAAAATTACGTTTTGTTTTTCTTTCGACACGAATCGTTCCAACACGTTCAATCGTAGAAACTAACCCTAATTTTTCAGCCTCTTTTATCGCTCTATAAGCTGTTCCTTCGCTAATTTTCATATTTTTGGCAATGGAGCGTACAGATACTTTTTCCCCTACAGCCAAACTATCGATAAATTGAATAATAAGTTCATGTTTCGTCGGCATTTTCTTACCTCTTTCTACACCTACTATATTGAAAATGCACTCATCAAAGATGAATGCATCCTATTAATTGTTTACTTCAACTAAGACATCACGATCAACTAAACCGTCCAATGTAAATTCAAATTTTTCAATAATCATCTCGTTATTTTTTAATTTGTATAAATCAACAGCATTTAAACCATTGCCTGTTGTCGTAGAGATTTTTAATTCTTTTAAATCTTTTGAAACAGTAATTTTTAATTTGAAGTTCTTCTTTTCTGCTCCAATAACATCAAGTGAACGTTGTAATTGAAAGTTTCCTGCTTTTGTTTCTTCAAAACCATTATCACGTAATGTATATTTTTTACATTTATCACTAATAGAATATGTTTTGTTTAATCCAGATACGGTTACTGTTTGTTGAAATGCCATAACGATCTCCTTATATCTTTATTTTTTTACTGGTTGTATTTGTTCGCTTTTCATTGATGTGTTTTTAACACTCTCAACATGTTTTGCATCTAATAACGATGATACGATGAGTAGCAATGATAATAAAAAGACGCTAAAAATAAGTCTTAATGTATCTTGCGATATATTTGTTTTTTGTATTCGTTTTTTCATACGTCACCTACTACTATTGATATATCTAGTTTATCATATTTTACCTAAATTAGCACTTATTAGAATGACGCTTATAAATTAAAAAGTAATGTGGATAGGCATTTTTTTCATCAATAACCCCTTCTATGCGTTCGATCAATTCAAATTTTGTCATATCCAATTTAGGCATATAAGCATCACCGTCAAATGTTTCATCAATAATTGTTTGATAAATCATATCCACATTATCAGCAAACATACTAAATACTTTTGCACCACCTACAATATAAATATTTTGTTGCTGACTTAAATTCATAATATCTTGCACACAATGACAAACCTCTGCACCTTCTACTTGATAAGATTTATCGGTAGTTAAAATAATGGTATGTCTATAAGGTAATAATCGTTTTCCCATACCTTCAAATGTTTTTCGACCCATTACAATGGTTTGATGCAATGTTGTTTTTTTAAAAAATGCTAAATCATTAGGCAAATGCCACGGCAATGTTCCTTTATTTCCGATTAGTCCATTTTTATCTTGTGCAAATACAAATATAATCATATATATCTCCTTTTTTACTCGTCTACTCTATGTTACAGATTTCTTTATAAAAAATCTAGTAAAATATATTAAAATCTCTTTCTAATAATACAAAAAAAATGATGTTGGCGGGGGCCACCAACATCATTTTTCATAAGTGGTAAACGACTTTCACCACTGGAATATCTTATGTTTATATCACATCTAGCCTTCTAAAATACTAGCAATCTTTGTCATAATTAAATCAAGTGCAACTTGGTTAGAAACACCTTCTGGAATAATCACATCTGCTAGTCGTTTTGTTGGTTCGATAAATTGATGATGCATTGGTTTAACAACTTCTAAATACTGTTGAATAATAGAGTCTAATGAACGTCCTCTTTCTTCAATATCTCTCTTAATACGACGAATAATACGCAAATCATCATCTGTGTCTACATATATTTTAATATCCATTAAATGACGTAAACGCTCGTCTTCTAAAACAAATAGCCCTTCTAAAATAATGACGTCTTTCGGTGCTTGTAAAATCACTTCCGAACTTCTTGTATGGTTCACGTAATCGTATACTGGTTTTGAAATAGATTCAAAATTGATTAGTTTTTGTAAATCTTGAACTAATAAATCTCCGTCAAAAGCATTTGGATGATCGTAATTTGTTTTTAATCTTTCTTCAAATGTTAAGTGATCTTGATTTTTATAATAAGAATCTTGTTCTAATAATAAAATCGACAATCCGGGAAATGATTCTAAAATCTTACGGCTCACAGATGTTTTTCCACTACCAGATCCACCTGTTACACCAATGACAATAGGCTTTTTATTCATAAGTTATTCCTTTCTAAAAAACAGCTTTTGACAAATATGATTTGTCAAAAGCAATTTATTATTTATTATTCACATATTTTTCAACTAAAGCTTCGTGTTCTTGTAATGTTTTCGCAAAATACACAATACCTGTTTTTACATCCGCTACAAAATAAAAATACTCTGTTTTATCTGGATTTAGTGTTGCAGAAATCGCATCTTCACTTGGCGAGTTAAATGGTCCTGGTCCATATCCTTTATATTTATATAGGTTATATGGTGAATCTACTTCTAAATCTTTAAATGTAACCAATTCTTTATGCTCTCCTAAAGCATACAACACACTAATATCTGATTGTAATGGCATATCTTGTTGTAAACGATTATCAAAGACACTTACAATTTTTTTACGGTCATCTGTTTTAACACCCTCTTTTTCTGCTAGAGAGGCAATCGTTAAGACTTGATGCACATCTTTACTACTATCAATCATCGCTTGATAATAATGTTGCATCACACTATCCATTTTTTTGACCATTTTTTCAATCATTGATTTTGCTGTATCATCTTTAACATAATCATACGTTGCAGGGAATAAGTATCCTTCTAATTTATATTTTAAATCTGTCATTTTAGACATACTTGTCAATAATTTTGGATATTTTTGGACTAATTCATTTACAAAAGTATCGTCTTTAATGGCTTCTAAAAACTCATCTTTTGTAATAGGTGTAGATTTGCCAATCGTTTCAGCAATTTGTGAAATTTGATCTCCCTCACGTACAAGTACCGTTGCTAAAACAGCATGGTCAGATGTTCCTCCACTTTTCAATACACCGATAATATCGTCAAGCGTCATAGATGGAGATAAAGCATAATTTCCTGCTTTTAAAGTCCCCACATCTTTTGTTTTTAAATAAAAATTAAACACTGTTGCATTGCGAATAATTTTCATTTCTTCTAATGTTTTAGCTAAATCTTTCATAGAAGAACCAACAGATACATTTACTTCAATTTTTTCTTTATTATTTGTATCATACGGTTGTAAATTGTACTGAATAGCCCCGTATGCTGTAATAGCCCCTATCGTTAGCACACATAAAACAATCGTTACAATAATAAAGACAATTTTTCTCGAAATACGGTTTTCACGATCGTATCTTTGCTTTCTCGTTCGTGTTTGTCTTTCTAAATCACTTTTATTATAAGACATAGTAACTCCTTTTTTTCCTATTTTAGTGTTATTATACTGCATATTTCTTCAATGTTTCAACTAAAGTTTTTATTTCTTCTAAAGTATTCATTTCTGAAAAAGAAATACGTAAAGATTCACTTGCTCTTTTTTCATCTTGAAACATGCTCAATAAAATTCTACTTGGTTTTAAACTTCCTGCAGAGCAAGCTGAGCCTGCAGATACCATAATACCCGATAAATCAAGCTGAATCAACAATTTACTTGCAGGAATACCTTTAAACCACACATTCACAATGGTTGGGACTTTTCTTGTTTCTTCCATAGAACCGTTTACTTCATAATCAATCTCTGTTTTGGATAATTCACTTAATAACGTTTCTTGAAGTTGTACTATGTGCTTTTGTTTGTCTGTCAAATGCAGTTGTGATATAGCTTTAGCAAATCCAGCGATACTTGCGACATTTTCTGTACCAGACCGAACGCCCTGCTCTTGTCCACCACCATGTAGCAACGGTTGTACACGAACACCTTTTTTCACAAATACAAATCCAGTACCTCGTGGCCCATGTACTTTATGGGACGATACACTGAGCATATCTGCGCCTAATTTTTTAACATCTATGGGTAAAATACCATAAGCTTGAACAGCATCTGTATGCAATAAAATATCTTTATCTTTTAATAATTCAGCAATTTGTTCGATAGGCTGCACTGTCCCAACTTCATTATTTACGTACATGACACTAATAAAACTTGTATCTGGTCGAATCGCATTTTTGACATCTTGAATAGAAATAACGCCCGATTTATCGACTGGCAAATACGTCACATCAAATCCTTTTTTTTCTAATTCTTCCACTGTATTTAAAACCGACGGATGCTCAATTACGCTTGTAATAATATGTTTTTTTGTCACATCACGATACGCCAAACTATGCAAAGCAAAATTATTTGATTCTGTTCCACCACTTGTAAAAATGAGTTCATCAGATGTTGCACCAATGGACATCGCCAAACTCGTTCTAGATTCATCTAATTTTTTTTTTGCTTGTCTACCCACTTGATATGTACTAGACGGATTTCCATAAACATTCATCATGGTATCTGTCATAGCACTAATAACGTCTGGTAGTGGTATTGTTGTTGCTGCATTGTCTAAATAAATCATATTTTTCACCTATTTCCATGACACATCAAGTGTTAATAACTGTTCTAAATTTTCGAGATTTTGTTTATCATGTTCAAAGACATCAGAAAATTCCATATTAGGCGACAACAATTTTTTTGCTTGTTGTACATATTTCTTGCCTTTTTTAAAATCTTTTTGTATATACAATACATACATTGCATGAAGCAATGGTTTTTGTGCCAAATACTTCATCAATGTTTTGTCTTTATATAAATTTGTTGCTTTTTCTATATCACCTGTTATGATATATGTTTCTAGTAAGATAGCATTGGACATCGCTCTTAAAATATCATTTTCTGTAAATGAACCGTAGTATTCCAAAGCTGTTTTTACTTCATCAAATTCTTTTTTATAAAACGCTTGAGTATAATACTGAATATAGGCTGCTTCTACTAAAATTCCTTTTTCTAATTCGGGTAATACCAATTCAAAATTTGTTAATTTTTCACTGTTTAATTCTGCTTCATATAGTCGATTATTTTCATAGAATAAATCAAAACGTTCAGGGTGTTTTTTTAACTCCTGAATACGAGCACCGTCTGTAATACCCATTGGAAAACTATTCATAAGAAATAAAAAGACATGCATCATTGCAAAAGGAACATATAACAAACTTTGACGAACGTAGGCTAAGCCAAAAAAGAGAATACAAAAACAAATATGTGTGATTAGTCCTCCACGAAGCATCCATAAAGAGTGGCTCTGTCTATCTTTTGCGATACCTGCATATTGTGCAGCACCACTAAAAATGGATGGTTTTTTTATGAAATGCCATTCTCCACCTTTTTTAAACCACTGAAATGAACCTATTCCTATGACTAGAGTACGATAACCTGTTACTTTCCCAAAAAAAGCATGTCCTAATTCATGTATGATATAAAACACATTTAAACTTATAAGATACACACAAAAATATAAGATAACTAAAGGTAATTCTTTCAAAGAGGCAGCAATAAAACCTGTTAAAAAAGCTGTTAAAAAAAATAAAATTGTTAGAACAATCATAAATCCTATTTTATACTTCTTATTCATACCAATCGTCCTTTTCTGTAAATAACATTTTTAACACATCTGTTGTCAATCGTCTTGATTGGCCTTTAGCTGGAAAAATATGCATCATCATCATTGGATTAAAGTTTGCTTCAATAATGCCATAACTAGAGTTAGAAGAAGCCGGTACTTTTATATCCGGAATAATTAAATCGACACCACACACTCTTGCAAACATCGCTTTTGTAATATTCTGTGCAATATCTTTATAACTACTATCCACCTCATCTGTCATATCAATAGAATCTCCACCCGTACTAATATTTGAATTTGCTCTTAAATACGCTATTTCACCTTGTTTTAAAACAGTATTCACAGTAAACCCTTGTTCTTTTAATTGAAGTTGCTCAATATCTGATAATTCAATTTGTTTCAGAGGTGTTGTTTTTCCATCACCTCGTAAAATAGATTGATTTTTCATATCGACTAACTCTTTAATCGAATGTAGCCCATCTCCAATTACATTAGCTGGTACACGTAATAAAACAGCTTTCGTTTTACCATCAATAACAAAGAAACGATATTCTGTACCCGCTATAAAGTCTTCAATCATGATTTCTTTATCTTCTTTCAAAGCAATCGTGACAGCTTGTTTAAAATCTTCTTTATCATGCGTCCCATTTTGGAAAATAGTGATACCTAAGCCATAGTTTGTTGATTTAGGTTTAATAACAATCGGTTTTCCAGACACAAGTGGAAATTGTTCCATTGCTTCATCAACCGTTTGACATTGAATGCTGTGCGGAACTTTAAAACCTGCTTTTTCAAGAACTTTTTTTGTCACAACTTTGTTTTCCATAATCAATGGTGAAATATAACTATCCTTACTTGTCATATTCCCATTTTTAACATATTCATCATGATTTTTGTATGTTAGTTTTAAAAATTGATCATGTTCATCTAACAACTCAACATGTATACCTTGTTGAATTGCATCTGCCATAAAGGCTTGTGTGGATAGTTCCATATTTGAAAAAGCACTCAATCCAAATGGTTTTTCAACTGCCTCTTTTTTGTACTGTTTTGCCAATGACAAACCTACTTCGAGCATATCTCCTTTTTCTTCATACAACATCCATAATTTTCCTCCGACTGTTTCCTCTGGATATAGAAGTTGATGCTGTTTTTCACGAATAATATCAATATCTTTTTGAGAAAACTGACAGTACTGTGCCATATCTAAAAATTGTTCAAATAACCATTGTCCTTCTTCGATATAAAGTGGTAAATCAAGTGGATGTGATAATGCTGTTTTTTCACTTTTTTCTTTACCTAGCATTATATTTTCATCGCTTTCTTCTAACCACAACATTAACATAATAAATAGATGAATAAAACGTGCATCTTTTTCCAAAATACCGTAAGGTGCAAAAGGATTTAAATCAAACAAGCGATATTCGACATATTGAATGCCTTTTTCTAAAAATTCAACAACAGACGATGCTCCTCTAAAGCGAACGCTTGAGTAAAATTCTTTTTCGGCAATTAGTTTTTTCGTATCTACAAGTTGTCTAAGCGACGTCACATAGTCTGTCAAACTATCAAAAGATACTTTAATATCGTCACTATTCACGTAGCCATATCGGCTTGCTCGAATACTTTTTACGGGTTTGTTTAAATGCTCATGATGGTCGTAATATTTTTCATCTACTAAAGAGGACGCTCCCAATAGATAAACCAATACCCATTGATAACGCATAAACCGTCGAGCAACTGTCATATAAACATTATTTTGAATATCTGAAAGGGTTTCGGTATCTTGTTTAAGTTGTTCTAAAAAGGCTGTTGAAAACCCCATATTAAAATGTATACCTGATACCATTTGTTTATATTTACCATATTTTTTAGATAGATACTCACGATAGGCAGTATCCGTTTCATTTAATTGTGCTTCTAAAATATCTGTTTCATGTGGCAGCAACATCGGCATACTTAAAGGCCAAATATACTCATCCTCTGGTAATTGTCGTAATGTCACTTCATGAATGGCACTTAAATATCTCAATGCATCTGTTTCTGATTGGGTTGTTGCTGTAATCAATTCAAGTTGTGATTCTGCAAAATCCGTTTGAATATATGGATGATATGCTCTATCTCCAAAGTTTTTAGGATGCAATGTTTTGGCAATATGTCCTGAACTTGTTACACGTTGCCCTTCTTTTTCAATACCAAATGTTGCTTGTTTAAAAAGACCTTGTAATTGTTTTTGTAAAATTCTCTGTTTCATTTTCTGACTCCTGTATCATTGTTTTTAACAACGCTAATTCAAGTAATAGGTGTTTATCCGTTGTGTTTGTTTTTAATGCATAATCCGTTTCTGATAATATTTGATAATAAACAATCATATCCTTTAAATGATAAGCACTCGACTGTTTCATCGCTAGTTGAACACGATATGGATGCTGTTTTAATTGTTTAATAATATCTTGTTGTTGATAGCCTTTTTTTTCTAAAATGGTGACTTGCATCAACAATCGAAACTGCCCTAATAATAAAGCAAGTAACTTAATCGGTTCTTCTTTTTGTAAAATCAGTTCTCGATAAATCAATAATGCCTGTTCCACATTTTTTTTCAAAACAGCCTCAACAAGTGTAAAGACATTATTTTCCAAATGTTTAGGCACTAGGGATAATACACTATCTTTTGTGATTTTCTTTGTATCCATTGTTGCTAAAAATAGTTTATCCACTTCATTCATTGCTAAAGATAATTGATAACCGACTCTCTCTAACAACAACGCCAAAACCTGTTTATCAATAGCATATCCTTCTGCTAAAATAACATCTTGTATAAAATGTGACGTTTCTTTTTCAGACAGTGGATTAACATCAATGTATTCTGCAACTTTTTTTAATTGTTTTACGACTTTCTTACGATTATCAACTGTATCAAAAGGAGCCAAAACAACTAAAATTGTATCTTGATTTGGTTCTTCTAAATAAGTTAAAAAAGTTTCTAACGCTCCGTCTGTAACAGATTTTGTTTTTTCTTGTAATAAAAAGGTAGGTTGCTCTAATAGAATAACTTTCTTTTCTCCAAAAAAAGGCATGCTCAATGCATCTTCCACAACATATTCTAAACTTGTATCTTGTGCATTATAAATAGAAATATTTAGCTCTCTTTCCTCTTGCGTTAACACATCATTTAAAAATGTTTGTTTGACTAAATTCATCAAATATGTTTCTGTACCTTGAACAAAGTATACCGGTTCTAATTGTCCTTTACGAATCTTTGATAATACTTTTTGCACTTTCTCACCTACTCTTCCATATTGTTGATATTGTATCATAAATTCAGCTATTCTTATATACGAATTGCTCTATAATCAATAGCACAAATTAAAAACCTCGCAAAGAGATACTCTCTTTGCGAGGTTTTTAATTTCTATATTCAATGAATAACCGTTTTGATTAACCTAATAATTGTTCTAATTCTTCTAAACGTTGTTCAAAAACAGCAAGTGCTTCTTCAATATATGTTGATTGTGTCATATCAACGCCTGCGTGTTTCATAACATCAATTGGATACGCACTTTCTCCTGCTTTTAAGAAGTAGAAGTATTGATCAATGTATTCTTGATTACCTGTTAAAATACGTGCCGCTAAAGCTGATGCAGCAGAAAATCCTGTTGCGTATTGGAATACATAATAATTGTAATAAAAATGTGGGATTCTTGCCCATTCTAATGCAATTTTGTCATCTTGTTCAACGACTGCATAATATTTAGCATTTAGTTCAGCATAAGATTGGGTTAAAAATTCATGTGTTAAAGGTACACCTGCTGCATCTTGTTCGTGCATGAAATGCTCAAACTCAGCAAATTGAGTTTGACGGAAAACAGTTCCTTTCACACCGTCTAAATAATGATTGATTACATATTGACGTACACGTGGGTCTGTTTCTGTTTTTAACAAATATTCTGTCAATAAGTTTTCATTTGTCGTTGATGCAATCTCTGCTAAGAAAATTGGATATTTTCCGTATGTATGATTTTGTGCTTGGTGTGTAAAATAACTATGCATGCTATGACCTAACTCATGGACTAATGTATAAAGTTGGTCGATAGAATCACGCCAGTTCATTAAAATATATGGTGCTGTGTCATATGAACCTGAAGAATAAGCACCTGTACGTTTGCCCTCATTTTCAATCCAGTCAATCCATCTTTCATCAAAAGCACGTTCTAATACAGAAAGATATTCTTCGCCTAATGGTGCTAATGCTTTTAATGTTGTTTCTTTCGCTTGTTCAATTGTATATTTTACGTCAACATCTTCTACTAGTGGTGTATACACATCATACATATTTAATGTTTCTAAACCTAATACTTTTTTACGTAAATTTAAATATCTTTGGAAAATCGGTAATTTATCATTAACGACTTTCACTAATGTGTCATACACTTCCTCAGGAACAAAATTACTTGATAATGCTTCTTGACGTGCTGATTTATAGCCACGAATACGTGCATTATAATTATGTCCTTTAACCGTTGTGCTTAATGTTGAAGCCAATGTATTTTTTACACTACCAAATGTTGTGAACATCATATTATACGCTTCTTGACGTAAAGCACGATTATTTGATTCTAATAATTGTGCATATAATCCATTTGTTAAGCGTTGTTTTGTGCCGTCTTCTGTTGTTACTTCCCCATGTTTCAAATCGGCATTCATCAGTTGTGCTGCAATATCTCCTGCTGCTTCCATCACTTCTGAAGAACCTGCAAGTAACGCTTCTTCTTTTTCAGATAATGTATACGCACGTTTACTTGTTAAACGTTCAAAGAAATGACGATACGTTGCCAATGTACTATTTGAACCAAAGTAGCTTTCTAATGTTTCTTCTGGTATTTCTAGAAGTTCTGGTGTAAAAGGTGCTGTTACTTCAGCAAATTTTACATATACACCGTATGTTTTAGCAAACATTGCTTGATACTTACCATTAGCTGTATCTTGGTCTGCTTTTAAATGTGCATAAATATATGCTACTTCAATACGACGCTCAAATTTTTCAACCGTCTGTAAAGCATTCAATAATGACTCTGCGCTGCTGCCTAATGTACCTTTTAATGCTTTAATTGCATCTAAGTCCTGTTCTAGTGCAGCAACTTCTTTTTCTTGTTCTTCATCTGATTTAAAAATAAGGGTTAAATCCCACGTTAACGCTTCTTCTATTTCATGTCTTTTTACTTGTTCTGCCATGATATCACTCCAATCTAAATATAAAAAATTATATCATACTTATGCTACCGTATCAAAAGATTGCATTTTTCTACATACAAATACCCCGACAGATACATCTGTCGGGGTATACTTATTTTTGTACTTCTTCTTTATAGTCACAATGACTACATACAATTTGTTTGCCACCACGTACTTTTTTCTCAATGAGATAGGCGTTGTCTTTCGGGCAATTTCTACCAACTGGTTTATCCCACGATACAAAATCACATTCTGGATAACATGAGCATCCATAAAAAATTTTATTTTTCTTCGATTTTCGTTCCAGTATTTCACCTTTTTGACATTGTGGACACGACACATCAATTTTTTTAACGATAGCTTGTGTATATCGACAATCTGGAAAATTACTACACGCATAGAACTTCCCAAATTTTCCGATTTTAATCACCATTGGACTACTACATTCTGGACAGTCAAACCCAGCGGGTTCATCTTTAATATCAATTTTTTCAATATCTGTTTCGGCTTTTTCTAAATAAAGACTAAATGGTTTATAGAATAAATCTATAACCTCTTGCCACACACGTTTTCCTTCTTCAATATCATCTAAATCCGTTTCCATTTCTGCTGTAAAATGGACATCAACAATATTAGGGAAAAATGTCGTTATCAATGTATTGACAATACCACCTAATTCAGTAGGTTCAAAACGTTTTGACACAAGTTTTACATAATAGCGACGTTGAATGGTATCTAAGGTTGGTGCATATGTTGATGGGCGTCCCACACCATTTTCTTCTAATACTTTAATTAACGTTGCTTCTGAATAACGTGCAGGTGGTTGTGTAAAATGTTGCGTCGGTTCAATATCTTTGCTTAGCACCACATCTCCAACAACTAATTCTGGTAATGTGAGTTGTTTCTCTGATTTTTTATCATCAGATGATTCTTCATACACTTTTAAAAAACCTGGAAACTTCACAACAGATCCATTCGCTTTAAATTGTACTTGGTTTTGCATTAACGTTGCTTGAACGGTGTCATACACAGCTTGTGACATTTGACTAGCCACAAATCTTGCCCAAATTAGCGCATATAATTTAAATTGTTCTTTTGTTAAATATTTTTCCAAACTCTCCGGTGTACGAAAAACACTGGTTGGACGAATTGCTTCGTGAGCATCTTGAGCTGCTTTACTATTTTTAGACGTCGTTTTCCCTACATATGCTTGCCCGTGAGTTTGAGTAATAAAATCAATCGCCTCTGTTTTGGCAACATCAGAAATACGTGTAGAGTCAGTACGCATATATGTAATCAACCCTACTGTTCCAGTACGACCAATAGACACACCCTCATAAAGTTGTTGTGCTATTGCCATTGTTCGTCCAGTTCTAAAATTTAATTTGCGCACAGCCTCTTGCTGTAAACTACTCGTTGTGAATGGTAACGCAGGCTGTCTTTTTCTTTCTTTTTTCACAACATCCGTTACTTGATAATCTCTACTTGTTAGTTTCTTTTGAATATCTTCTACATCTTCTTTTGTTTTCAACTCTACTTTTTTTCCATTTACACCATAAAATTGCGCTGAAAATACTTTTTTATCTTTTATAAATGCTCCAACAATTTGCCAATACTCTTTTGGTACAAACTCTTGAATATCTTTTTCTCTATCAATGATTAGTTTTAGAGCAACAGATTGGACACGCCCTGCACTTAATCCTTTTTTCACTTTCTTCCAAAGGATTGGTGAAATCGTGTATCCAACAAGTCTATCTAAAACACGTCTTGCTTGTTGTGCATCGACTAAACTCATATCAATCGGTCTAGGATCTTTAAATGCCAATTTAACAGCATCTTTTGTAATCTCATTAAACACAACACGGATATTGTCTTTTGGATTTAACCCTAATAAATAAGATAAATGCCACGCAATAGCCTCTCCCTCTCTATCCGGGTCAGATGCTAAGTAAACCTTCTCTGCCTTATCCGCATATTTTTTTAATTCTTTAATTAAATCTCCCTTACCACGAATCGAAATATAGTATGGCTCATAATTGTTGTCAATATCGACACCCATCTTACTTTTAGGTAAATCTCTTAAATGACCTTTACTTGCCACTACTTTGTATTGTTTACCTAAATATTTTTCGATTGTTTTCGCTTTTGCTGGGGATTCTACTATAACAAGATTTTTGTATGCCATATATCCTCCTCAATTCTCTTCATGTACATGCTTTTTGTGTATACTTCATTTATAACGTCAAAGTCGTCTTTCATCTTATGCCATTCTTTTTATATTGTCAACGGAAAATGCATCAGACACTCTCATTTTTCTGTAAGCATTTACAGAAAAAGGTTGATTTTTTGTTATTTTTTGCTATAATAAGGGCATAGATTTCTGAGATGTACGTCATATTTCTAATGTGTTGACCTTACATATTTTTATTGATTTAGGGATCCTTTAGATACATGTGATAACAAGCCCTTTCACTTGGTAGTTAAATAACATTTACTTTGGAGCCCACCTGTTTTTAAGCAGGTTCAAGACAAAGAAATATATCAAACGGCATCACCGGATGTCTTTCAAGGGCGTTTGCCCTTGTTTTTTTAAATAAAAAATTAGAACTACATTATTGGATTTGGAGTGTATGATTATGAACAAAAAAGAAATTCGACATCAACTTATTCGTTCGCTTGTATTAGAAAACAGAATCAGTACACAAGTAGAATTACAACAAGCTTTACGTGATCACGGTATTAAAGTAACACAAGCAACTCTATCCCGTGATATTAAAGATTTAAACTTAGTAAAAATTTCTTCTGATGAAGATTCCCAATATGTCATACATAGCTTTACAAAAATCAAATGGGAAGAGCGTCTACGTTTCCATATGGAAGACGCGCTTATCAATATTTTGCCAGTTCAACATCAAGTTGTCATTAAAACGATGCCTGGTGTTGCACAATCTTTTGGTGCCATTTTAGATGGCATTATGTTCCCCGAAGCGATTGCTACAATTTGTGGAGATGATACATGCCTTATCATTTGCAAAGACAATGAGCATGCTCTTCTTTGCTTCGATCGTCTAAAACAATACGCTCCACCTCACTTTTTTGAGTAACCAATCCAATAGTTCTATTGTAAAAAATAAAATCTTGATAAAGACATCTGCGATGTCTTTATCAAGATTCAGACTGTTGACAAAGTAAGAGTGTCAACAGTCTTTTTTCGTATCAGACGTTAAGTTATACGGCTTACCACGATGTACACGATACATCGCTCGTTCTCTACTACGTGCGAGAACGAAGCCATTCGTACCACAACGTCTGATACAATAATAACGCTTAAAAGTGGTATAATAGAGATAAGAAAAAGGAGGAAGAAATCTATGTTTTATAAAGAAACTCACCCAAATGATGAAATCATATTAAACACATTGTCCGAATTAGTACCAAAAGACCATTTACTACGTAAAATTGATAAATCAATTGATTTCAATTTTATTTATGAGATTACTTCTCCTTATTATAGCCATACGAATGGTCGCAATAGTTTAGACCCTGTTGTTTTATTTAAATTGGTCTTTTTAAAAGATATTTATGGCATTAAATCCATGCGAGAAACCATTAAACGTGTCGAAACGGATGTAGCGTTTAGATGGTTTTTAAACCTCCCTTTCTCTAAACCTACCCCACATTATTCTACTTTCTCTCAAAATTATATTCGCCGTTTTCAAGGGACGTCTGTGTTTGAAGATATATTTAATACTATTGTACACCAAGCTATCTCACATCATTTAATTAGCGGCACAGCTTTATTTACAGATTCCACACACATTAAAGCAAACGCCAATAAAAATAAATTTAGAAACGCCGTTATTGAAGTGGTTCAAGAACGTAAGCGAGATTTAGAAAACGAAATCAACGCCGAACGAGAAGCTATTGGAAAAAAGCCTTTTAGCTACACAGATAAAATCATCTCTAAAAACATAAAAGAAAGTACGACTGATAAAGAAAGCGGATATTACCATCGGGATAATAAAGAAAAAGGATTTATGTACTTAGACCATCGTAGTGTCGATGGTAAACACAATTTTATTGTAGACTGCTTTATTACACCGGGGAACGTGCATGATAGTGTACCGTATGTGTCACGATTAACACATATAATAGAAACATTTCATTTTAATGTGAATTGTGTCGCGTTAGATAGCGGATATTATAAAAAAGACATTTTAAAATTTTTAGAAGAGAAAAAGATATTTTCTGTGATTGGGTATAGACGTTTTCATCGCAATCCTGACCATAAGTTTTTTCGCTATGATTCATCTAGAGATTGTTTTACGGATACACGTACGGGAGAAATTTACACCTACAGAAACATTGATAGACAAGGATATAAGCAGTATCGTATAAGCGATAACAGTAATAAACGGATACTACGTCGAGCGATAGATGCTGATGTATACGATAGATGTCGTGAACGTCGATTATCTACGTTTGGGAAAGCACTATATAAACGACGGAAAGAAACGATTGAGCGTAGCTTTGCAGACTCTAAACAAAATCGGCTCTTCGTCAAATTGTGTTGGTGGAGAGAAATAGTGAGTATGTTGGTAGTGAATGGCATTAACCATTCACTACCTTTTTCACATTCTTTTTCTGCCACTGAGAATGGTGTTGTATGATTAAAATACGCAATCTAAAATAAGAAAAACGTCTGTAGCCATAGGCAATCCGTTTGATGACTTTAATATGATTGTTGATAGCTTCTGTGATACCGTTTGAATAAGGTGTGGTAAAAGCTTGATAAATACCATTCTGATAGGTTTTAAAAATATCAAATTTCTTTCTAAACCACTCTGGTAATGACGGGTCAATATGATGAATAACCTCCATAAATGACTCAAAATCTCGCTGTCTATAAGCATATCTCAACTCTTGTACAAACTCATATGCTTGTTTTAAAACAGGACTATAGTCTAATAATCTATCCAGGATTTGTGCGTGTGTCAGATATGTTTTAAAGGATTGGTGATAGTGATAGTCTGTATCATTTACATCAAAGGCATCTTTTAATAATAATTTCCAGTATTTCTTTAAGTGTTTATAAGCCTTTTCTTCTTTTTTAAAGGTGTTCATTTTTTTATACGTAGTGTATTTAAATTCCGATGTATATGTTGTATGATATGAAATCTATCTGTGACAATAACGGCATTAGGAAAAACCTTCTGAATAAGTTTGCCATAATTGGCATTCATATCCATAACAAGATAGCGAACGCTATGTCTTGCTTTTTTAGAAAATTGTTTAAAATAAGTGATTAAATGGTCTAATTGGCGACTAGGTAACACATCAATAATACGGTGCGTCAATCCGTCTACACAGATAAAACTCATCTTCCCTAAATGAGATGTCACAGACTTAAATTCGTCGATACATAGTACCTTAGGTAGATAATGAAAAGACGGTTTAACTTGTTTTGTATATTTATCTAAGACACGTTGTACGGTCACATCAGATACAAAGTGGTCTTGGCAGATATGTTTTCTTGAAATATTTTTCGTTAAATCAAGTGCAATAAGTTGTTTTAATTCTTTAGAAATACAACAATGTTTATCGACTAAAGAACACGAAGAAGAACAGGTTTTTAGACACGTTTTACAGCGATAACGGGTTCTTTTAAGAAGTAAAACAGTTTTGATTTGTCTAAACTTTGGTAATAATGTTTTCGTTTGATATGTCCCATGTTTGATGAGTGTTTTAGCATGACAATGTGGACAGGTGTGGCAAGGCTTTGTCCAAGTACCTTTAATAAAGTGGTGTGGAATACCATTTATTGTTTTTTCTTCTAACCAATGTTCATCAGCTATGAAAGATTTATCTGTTAATGTCAATAATTTTTTTGTATAATAATCCATGAGAAATACCTCCTTGTTTAATTGTGGTGATTTAATCATACAGGTATTTCTCTTTTTTTGTCCACTTTTATATACAAAATCGTGTTGGTGGATTATTCCCACCAACACGATTTATTATAGAGCCACAAAATCATGGGTATCGGTTTGCACAATATAGAGGAGTAGCCAAGATGCAGCAGTACACTTGGTTATCTTGTGCTGCCCAAAACATGAAAAAAATGGCAATTCTGCTCACGAGAGATAGCCATTTTTTACAATATAGTTCTTTATTTATCATTTTTAAATGCAAAATCCAACGTATTTTTCCAGTTTTGAAAAATACGTTGGATTTTTTAGATATATTGTCAACAGTCTGAATCTTGATAAAGACATCTGCGATGTCTTTATCAAGATTTTTGTATATTAGTCAGGAACAACTACCGTTCCACCTGTTCCAGATACGACTGCTTCAATATTTTCTAATGAAGAAATAACCGCTTTTCCTTTAGGGAAGCTTCTTACAAAAGACATTGTTGCTTCCACTTTAGGTAACATACTACCTGGAGCAAATTGATTTTGAGCAATATATTCTTCTAATTCGTTTAAGGTCACTTCTTCAAGTTTACGTTGATCTGGTTTATTAAAGTTCACGTATACATTATCTACACCTGTTAACACAATAAACAAATCTGCTTCAATATCTGCTGCTAAACGTTGGCTTGCAAAATCTTTATCAATAACAGCTTCTACACCTTCTAACTGACCATTTGCACGTTCCACAACTGGAATACCACCACCACCAACAGCAACAACAATTACATCATCTTTAACTAATTTTTTGATGACCTCAATTTCATGAATGCGTACAGGTTTTGGAGAAGCAACAACTTTACGGTATCCACGACCTGAATCTTCTTTATAAGTGTCGCCTGTTTCTTGTGCTGCAACTTTTGCTTCTTCTTCTGTTAAAAATGGTCCAATTGGTTTTGTTAAGTTTACAAATGCTTCATCTTTTTCATCTACGACAACTTGTGTCACAACAGATACAACTGGACGATTAATATTTTTTTCTTTTAAAATATTGCCCATTGCATTTTGTAACCAATATCCAATGCTACCTTCTGTCATCCCAACACATGTGTCTAATGGCAGTGCTGGATTTTTTTCAGAATGTGCAGCAGCTTGTTGTAACAATAAATTACCAACTTGTGGTCCATTTCCGTGTGTGATAACTAAACGATGACCTTCTTCAATCAATCTTACTAAATATTTAGATGTTTTTACTAGTGCTTCTTGTTGTGCTTTTGCCGATGCATCCGTTGATAAAATGGCATTGCCTCCTAAAGCAACTACAATTGTTTTACCCATATTATAATAGCCTCCTAATATCTTTATTCATGACACGCTAAACGATAAATAGCTTCAGCGTATATATCCATTGCGCGATAAATATCTGTTAATAATGTGCGCTCATTTTCTTGATGTTCTGTTTGAACAGTCGTTGGGAAAGAAGCTCCAAATGCCACACAATTTTTCATAGTACGTGCAAATGTTGCACCTCCAGATGATTTTGCTGGTGTCATATCACCTGTTTTTTCTTGGTAAACAGACATTAAAGTTTTGACTAATACACTGTCTAACGGTACATATAAAGCATTTAAGAAATCATATTGCTCATATATTAAATGATACATAGACGCTTTTTCTTTTAAACGTTCTACTAAAAAGTCAACATCGGCTAAAACTGGTATACGCATATCAATTCTGATTTCTGAATTTTTTGGTGTAATTGTTAAACCAGCAACATTAACTGTTAATGAACCACTTGGTTCATCTTTAATTTCTCCAAATAACTGACTTCCTGTGGCATCTTCTCCAATAGCTTCTGTTAAAAATGCCAGTGCATCATGAGAGATTTCATCATTCAATACTTTAGCTAAGCGAATAATCGCATTGATACCTTTTGGAGCATCTTTTGAATGTTTCGATACTCCAAGTACCGTAATACTTGTATCATCTTGACTATATTCATAGCCGTATGCATCAAGTTTTTCTTTGACACTTTGTAAATATATTCCACTATACAATGCTTTTGCAGGTACCACATTAAAAGCTTCTCCTAAGTGACAGTTAAAGTCTTGACTACCTTTTCCATGTAATTTCACTTGTAATAGACCTTTTTCAGCAAATGTTAACGGAAAAGATGAATCAGGAGCGAATCCCATTGTGGCACTCTCTTCTTTTTCGTTATATCTATTCAAGCAACGCCACAATGTTTCTTCATCTGTCCCAAAAATGAAACGTACACGTTTCGTAAACGTAACACCTGCATCAATAAGTGCTTTTAAAGCAAATAGAGCAGCCATAGAAGGTCCTTTATCATCTTGAACCCCTCGTCCATAAATCGTATCACCGTTGATAACTGCTTCAAATGGATTTGTCTGCCATTTACTTAGATCACCTGCAGGAACAACATCTAAGTGACATAAAACAGCTAAGCACTCTTGCCCTTGTCCGATTTCAGCGTAGCCATAATAACCTTTTGGATCTATATACGTGCGCATACCAAGTGATGCCGTAATGTCTAATGTTTTTTCTAAAACATCCTGAATAGCTTGCCCAAATGGTGTTTCATTTTCTCCTTCGTTTAAAACAGATGGATAACTTACGAGTGTTTTAATCGCATCAATACATGCTTTTTGATGTGTTTCTGTCACAAAGTTTTTCATGTTGTTTCTCCTTTATTTTAAATCATTGTTCCCAATATTAACAATAATATACTAACAACGACCACAATGACGATAAATTTACTTATAAATTTTATCCAAGTGCCTAAATCAATACGTCCTATTGCTAATGCTCCCATCACAATTCCAGATGTTGGTGCTAATAAGTTTAACACACCACTAGCAGATTGGAAAGCAGTGACCACTAATGAAGCAGGAACTTTGGCAAATTCGCCTAAAGGCGCCATGATACCTATAGTCGCTCCGGCTAATCCAGAAGATGACGGAATTAAAAATGACATTGGTAAATAGAAAATATATGTCAACACGATAAAGACTTGTGAAGAAAATCCACTTAAAAATCCTTCTGCTGAATGTAAAATTGTCGCAGAAATTTGACCGTCATTCATAATAATTTGAATACCACGAGCTACTGCACAAATCAAAGCAACACTTAATAAATCAGCTGCTCCATTCATAAAAGCTTTAATAAAGCGTTGTTCTCCCATACCAGATACAATACCGACTAGAACACCCATGAAAACAAACAACATCGTTACTTCTGGGAAATACCATTCACCTAATTCTAATGAATGTCCAAATATTTGCCCAACACCTGGGATATTTTGAATACCATTATTGATATCAACGAATAAATTGATACCGAATTTTGTCCATGGAATCAAACTTAGTATCATAATAATAAATGTCGCAACAAACACGCCCAATACATATTTTTGACGTTTTGTTAATGATTGTTGCTCTACTGATTCTCCAACTTTAAAGAATGCTAAATCATCTTCACGTTGTTTAAAGACATATGATTTTGTTGGATCTTTTTCAATTTTACTTGCATAACGATAAACGAATAGGATACCTAACGCTAATAAAACGAAGAAGAATATTAAACGTAACACAATACCATCAGCCACGCTAATATTGGCTGCATCAGAAGCAACACCTGTTGCAAATGGATTTACTGTTGAGGCCAAACACCCTATTTGTGACCCCACTAAAATAATTGCTACGGCTGTAATTGTATCAAATCCAACAGCTAACATAACTGGAATAAGTAGAGGATAAAACGCCATTGTTTCTTCCCCCATACCATAAGTTGTACCGCCTAAAGCAAATAAAAACATCAATATTGGAATAAGTAATTTTTCTCGTCCTTTGAATTTTTTAACAATTGAGGCAATCCCTACGTCTAATGCTCCTGTTTCTGTTACAACACCTAAAAAAGCACCAACCATAATAATAAAGAACGCTACTTTAATCGCTCCGTCTGTATGAATGGTATATTCTTTATCTGTTCCTTCGTTGACAACAGTATCTTTTCCTAGCATGGCATTTACTGGTGCCATTAGCACATCATAAGCACCTTGAGGTGTATTTTCTACTTTTTCGTATGTACCAGACATTACATTACCGTCGGCATCTGATTGATAACGACCTGCTGGAATAAACCATGTTAAAATAGCCATCAATGAAATAATAATCATTAAAACTGTATAAGAAGACGGCATTTTGAATCGTTTTTCTTTACTCATTTTATATCCCTCCCTAATCAAAAAATCGTTCTGGTTCTGATTTAAACTCAAAACCAGAACGATTTTGTTCCATTTACGATAAAAGATTAAACTTTATTCACAAATAAATTTCCTGCTGTTAATGCCATAATTGCTTTGATTGAGTGCATACGGTTTTCAGCTTGATCAAATTGACGAGCATATTTACTTCTAAATGCTTCATCTGTAATTTCCATTTCTTTTACACCAAATTCTTCAGCAATTTTTTTACCATATTCTGTTTCTGTATCATGGAATGCAGGTAAGCAATGTAAAATGATTAAATCTTCGTTATTTGCTTTACGTACTAAATCCATATTTACTTGATATGGTTGTAATAAAGCAACACGTTCTGCAAATTTATCTTCTTCACCCATAGATACCCATACGTCTGTGTATAATACATCAGCGCCTTTTACAGCTTCATCTGCATTATCCGTAATTAACACATGTGCTCCGCTTTCTGTTGCGTATTTTTGTGCTAATGTAACGATTTCTTGCTCAGGGAATAATTCTTTTGGTGAGAAAATATGTACATTCACACCTAAAAGAGCACCTGTTACCAATAAACTATTGGCAACATTGTTACGACCATCTCCACAATAAACTAATGTTAATCCTTCAAGTTTACCGAAGTTTTCTTTAACTGTTAAATAGTCGGCAATCATTTGTGTTGGATGCCATGCATCTGTTAAACCATTCCATACTGGAACACCTGCATATTTTGCTAAATCTTCCACTACTTCTTGACTAAAACCACGGAATTCAATACCGTCAAACATACGACCTAACACTTTAGCTGTATCTTCAACTGATTCTTTTTTCCCTAATTGAATATCATTTTTACCTAAATATTCAGGATGTGCACCTAAGTCAATGGCAGCTGTTGTAAAAGCAGCACGTGTACGTGTAGATGTTTTTTCAAATAATAGAGCAATATTTTTTCCTTCTAAAAATTTATGTGGTACACCACGTTTTTTCAAATCTTTAACGTGTGCAGAAAAATCAATTAAATACTCTAATTCAGCACGTGTAAAATCTTTCTCTTTTAAAAAACTTCTTCCTTGAAATACTTGTGTCATTATATACTACCTCTTTCTTCTATTATATTAAATATCTTCACGAACTAATGGCATAGACATGCAACGAGGGCCCCCACGACCACGAACTAATTCACTTCCACGAATACGTAATAAACGAATACCATATTCTTCTAATTTTTGGTTTGTCACTGTATTGCGATCATATACAACAACAACACCTGGAGCGATTGTTAATGTATTTGATCCGTCATTCCATTGTTCACGTCCTGCTGCTACAAAATTACCTGCACCACAACGAATCAATGTTACTTTTTCAACACCTAGATTAACTGCTAAAATATGTTCTAAAGAGTCATGCTCTTCAACAATATGTAATCCACCTTGTCCGTCAGGTGTTACAGAAAAGACACGTAAATCTCCTTCAATTTCTGGATGAATAGTAAATTTATCGTAATCAATCATTGTAAACACTGTGTCTAAATGCATGAATTTACGATTATTTGCAAATTCAAACGCTAAAACTTTTTTAAATCCTAAATTATTATCAAATACATTTTTCATCAATTTTTCAATAGATGCTGCATCTGTTCTTTGAGAAATACCTACAGCTAATACATCTTTTGATAAAACTAATTCATCGCCACCTTCGATACGTGTTGTTTCTTCACGATTGTAAACAAGTGGTACTTGTGCATCTTTATATTCTGGATGATATTTGAAAATATATTTTGCATATAATGTTTCACGATTACGTGTTTCTGAGTACATGTGATTTAAAGAAACCCCATGTCCCATTGTCGCAAATGGATCACGTGTAAAATATAAGTTTGGCATTGGATCAATCGCAAATGGATAATCAGATTCAACTAAATCTGTCAAACCTTTATCTTTAATTTCTGGTAATTCACTTTTTTGTACCCCTGCCATTGTTTTTTCCACTAAAGTTTTATTATCTTCAATATTCAATAATAATTCGCGAATTGCTTCTTTTGTTTTTGCCCCTCTAATATTTGCTTCATTTAAATATTCATCAATAAACTGTTCACGAATTTCTGGCGTTGTAAGTGATTGAGCTGCTAAATCTTCTAAATAAACAACTTCGACACCTTCTGAGCGAAGAACGTCAGCAAATGCATCATGTTCTTTTTGAGCATCTTCTAAAAATGGAATATCATCAAAAAGTAATCTTTCTAAATAGTCTGGCATCAAATTTTCCAATTCTTTACCTGGTCTATGTAACATAACTTTTTTTAATTTTCCAATCTCTGAATATACGTGAATTGGTCTTTCGTTTGTCATTGTTTTCTCCTCCTATTTGTTTAAATCTGTTCTGTGGTTCAACCATGCTCCACTTCACACTCATATCATAGCCTTTTTTTATAGCGCTTTCTCGAATAATTTCTCAAATAATTTGCCAAGAATTTCTCATTTTTTAATGGTTTTTCCGTTTTATTCAAGAGGTATACAAAAATATGAAAGTTTATACATTATCATTTCTTTACGGAATAAATATTTTTCAATATAAAATTTGACTTTTTACTTAAATATCATTTATTCCAAAAATAAAATTATGCAAGAAATTGTATAAAATATTCTTGTTTTGTCACTTTTGTGCATAAAAAATTTTTTGATAATAGTATTGATGAAGAAAAATATCGATGCCATTTGTGTAATGTTCATAATATCTTTCAAACAAAGTTCATCATTCACAATATATACTATCCATAATAAAAAGAAGTACCTTTCAGCACTTCTTTTTAACTACTAATATAAATTTTCTAAAAATACATTTCGATTCATATAAGTTAAACGCTTATGAGAGTAAGTAATAATATTTTTTCGCTTTAGGCGTTTCATGACTTGACTTACAGTTTCCCGTGTCGTTCCACTTAATTTTGCCAATTCTAAAATAGTAATTGGAAACGGTAGAACACTTTCTTCGCCGCACACATCAAATAATAAAACAGCCAATGATTGTATCACTCTATCTGTTGCACTAGAGTTAATCATATTACGCAAACGCAATTCATGCAGTCTTAAAATTTGTGATAGCTTGCTACATAAAAATGCCATTTGTTCTGTTGATTTTAAACTAAATGTTTCAAATAACTCTCGAGGAATATAAAAACATTCTAAATCCGTAATTGCAACTGCCGTATAGTGATACTCTTCATCTTGAAAAACTCCCCCATACGGAAACAAAGCTTCCGGTTTTACAAAATCTACATATAAATAGTTATCCGATGCATCATACTGTTCTATTCGTACGTAACCTGAATAAATTAGAAAAAACTTATCTCGTGTATCCCCAGTAAAAAATAAAATTTGATCTTTTGGAATACGACGATATTGAATAAATTTAGATAACTCATCAAACTGTTCTTGCCTAATATTTTTGAACGCTACATGTTCGCGAATAAACCTATACTGATCTTTCGTAATCATAGAAAATCCCCTCATTTATCTAAACTTATTTAAATTATTTTTTTAAACGTTCTACATCACGGGCAATTTCCACTTCTTCATCAGTTGGAATATTAAGTACTTTTACTTTCGCATTTGGTGTTGATACAACTTTTTCTTGTCCACGTAATGCATTTGCTTCTGGATCGATATCACAACCAAACCATGTTAATCCACCAATAACATCACGTCTTACTTCTGCTGAATTTTCTCCGATACCGGCTGTAAAGACAATAGCATCAACACCATTCATAGCTGCAATATAAGCCCCAATGTATTTTTGAATACGGTAAATAAACACTTCATATGTTGTTTTAGCATGTTCATTACCTTCTGCTGCTGCAGCTTCTACATCACGCATATCACTTGATACAGTTGATAAACCTAGTAAACCAGATTTTTTATTAGCTACATCAATAAATTCATTAACACTTGTCATACCTTCTTTTTCCATTAAGAATGGGATAAGAGATGCGTCAAAATCTCCTGCACGTGTTCCCATTGTAATACCCGCTAATGGTGTGAAGCCCATTGATGTATCAACAGATTTTCCACCGTCAACAGCTGTAATAGAACCGCCATTTCCTAAATGACATGTGATAATTTTTGTATCTTTAATATCTTTACCTAACATTGCTGCTGCACGTCTTGATACATAATTATGGCTTGTTCCATGTGCACCATAACGACGAGCACCATATTTTTCATAATATTCAATTGGCAAGCTATACAAGTACGCTTTTTTAGGCATTGATGTATGGAATGATGTATCAAATACCGCAACGCTTGTAATATGTGGTAATAATTTTTTGAAAGCACGAATGCCGGCAACTTCTGCTGGTTGGTGTAATGGTGCATATTCTGTTAAACTTTCAATTTGTTCAATGACTTTATCATCAATCAGAGCTGAATCTTTAAAGATTTCTCCACCAGCAACAACACGATGGCCAACTCCTGTAATTTCTTCATATTTTTCAACAATTTTTAATTCTAATAATGTATCTAATAACATTTGAACAGCTTGGTCGTGATTGTGAATATCTAAAACAAGTTTATGTTTTTCTCCATCTCCATAACTTACTGTAAATATTGAGTCTTTTAATCCAATTCTTTCTACTAAACCTTTTGCTAATACTGTTTCTTCAGGCATTTGAAATAATTGAAATTTCAAACTTGAACTACCTGCATTGATTGCAATTGTTTTTGACATGTTTTTTCTCCTTTATATCATTAAATTTTCTGAAATATTATACCACAAATTTGCAGATGTTTAAACTATTTTGCGAACGCTTCCGCCCATTCTCCAAATTTACTTAAAAAGTCTTGTACTTTCTCAATTTGTTTTAAAGGGGGAATTTCTCCGATAAGTACTTCATCTGCTTTTGTCGCTGTATCACCCATTTTTTGAACAAGTAAAATAGCTTTCCTAGCAGAAGATTGTTTAAACATGGTTGCTGGTAAAAGTAAAAAGCCTTGCATATAATAATCAGTCGTTAATAACTGTAACAAATGGTGGCCTTGTGGTGTTTCAAAAACATTACTTGGTACAATAAAAATTCCCCAACCATTCTCTTCTAATAATTGCATACCATGTTCAATCAACACATGGTGTGCATACGTATGTTCATTACTCACACTTACTTTAAACATTTTAGCAATATCATCATGTGGATAATAACCAATGGGTAAATCAGAGACAATCATATTTGGTTTATCTACCAATAAAGGTTGGACACTATCTTGATGCATAATTTTTGTATCATGTCCTTGAAGTTGCATAGACATAGCTAAAATACTCACTAATAACTCATCAACTTCAATAGCCGTTGATTCAATATGTTCATCTCCGAAATGATTTAATAAAGCACTTAATAAATTTCCTGTCCCAGCTGTAATATCCAATAATCGTATCGGCTTTTTGCTTAATGTATTCATAAAATACCCAATCAAAAATGCAATACTATCCGGTGTTATTTGATGATTTGATTGAATATTATCCTTTTGAATAGCTTGTAATAAAGCAAGTTGAATGGCTTTTCTTTTTTCTTCTTTTGTATATGCATTTAAATCAATCAATTGATATAACTGATTTAATGTTTGAATCGTTTCTTGACTTGGCAATCCATCTACTTGTTGAGCTTTTTGTTCAAACACTAAATTTTGTAATGTTTCAGCTAGCCCTTCTAAATAAGCTGTTTCTAAATCTGAAGATAATAATTGTGCAGATTGATTGAGAACATCATATAGTGATAATACATGATCTTTATCCGTCATGATTAACACATCCTTCCTTAAAAAAAGGCTGAAACGTTACCGCTTCAACCTCTAATTTCATTATTTAGCAGCTACTGGATAAACAGAAACTTGCTTTTTGTCACGTCCTAAACGCTCAAAACGTACGATACCTTCTACTTTTGCAAATAGTGTATCATCTCCACCACGGCCTACATTTAAACCTGGATGAATTTTTGTACCACGTTGACGATATAAAATTGCTCCACCTAATACGTGTTGACCGTCTGCACGTTTAGCACCTAAACGTTTCGCTTGTGAGTCACGTCCGTTAGAAGTAGAACCTCCACCTTTTTTGTGGGCGAATAATTGTAAATTCATTTTCAACATTTGGTTGCACCTCCTCGTTGGTTTCTTTCATCATTGAAATTGAACAAAATCAGGATATTCTTTACTAATCTCGCAAAGTCCTAAATAGAGATTTTCTAATAAAATTTGCGTAATATAGTGTTGGTCGTTTGTTAAATCATCCAAAACTTCAACATACATATATCCACCAAATTCTTCTTCTATATCAATAATCGGCTGATATTTAGCAATGTGTTCAATGCTATTGCACGTTGTAATAGCTAAGGCTGATACGGCCGCACAGACAATGTCTTCTCCATGTTCGGCAAATTGTGCATGCCCCGTTATTTCAAACGATACCCATTTGTTTTTTTCGTTCTTTTTAAAGATAATCTGAATCATCTTGTCACCTGTTATTATGCGTTAATTGCATTGATAACAACTTTTGTATATGGTTGACGGTGACCTTGTTTACGGTGTGTATCTTTTCTACGTTTGTATTTAAACGTTACAACTTTCTTTTGACGTCCTTGTTTTTCAACAGTTCCTTCAACAGTTGCTCCTGACACGAATGGAGCACCAACTTTAACTGTTTCTCCACCTACGAAAACAACTTCATCAAAGACAACTTTTTCGCCAGCTTCTACGTTTAATTTTTCAACGTAAATTGCTTGACCTACTTCAACTTTGACTTGTTTACCACCTGTTTTGATAATTGCGTACATATTTGCACCTCCTTATTGTTCACTTAGACTCGCCAATGTACGTGCCTTTCGGTCTTTATAACGCTACATCGTGCGGTTGTAGCTGGTGTGCATACAACAGTGTCATTCTAACAAATTATGATGAGAAAAGCAAGAAAAACATTTGAGTATTTCTGTGTTACTAATTATGTTTTTTGTCAATTACTTTTTGATAGGCTAATCGAGGTGTTTGATCATCAACAAAAATAATCCCACATTTTACATACGCTCTTTTTTCTAATAAATGTTGCATAATACGGTTATCTTCATGCGTATCAATACGAATATTATCAATTTGTGTTTCACAGTAATCTAAAATGTCGTTCAATACACCTTTTCGTTGTCCACTACTGGCAACACGGTGAATAACACCATAAGGCCCATCATTCAACCAGTTTCCATGATAAATAGCTCGATAGTATATATCTGGTTCAATCATAAAAGCAAATACTCCACAAATCACATCTTTTTCAACAAGCAAAAAACATCTTTTTTGTCGAATGTCTTCTTTTATTGCATCAATCGATGGGCGATTATCTTTCCATTGATTTGGATTACCCGATTTTTTCATTTGTTCTCTTGCATAGGCATAGATGTTTAAAATTTGTGGTAATTGTTCCACTTTAGCGTGTACGATTTTCATATCAACATCCTTTTACCATATTTATTAGTTCTTGATGTATCGTACCTGACGATGCAATAATTGGTGTTTTTTGTAGTATATTCAAATCTGTTCCTGCTGGCTGTGTGCATTTACCGCCAAGTTCTTTAATCATCATAGCACCTGCTGCAAAATCCCAAGAAGGTAAAGCACATGATATATATGCTCCATATTTCCCTGTTATCACGCGGATAAATGATTGGGACGAACAGCCTATCACACGTACTGATAACGCCTTTTTCATTATCTCTTGATAAACAGGTATATCTAACGCACTTGAGGATATGCTAATCACGGTATCTTTTAATAATCCACAATCTAAGGGTTGTAATTTTTCTTCATTACAGTACACACCTTGCCCTGCTATCATGTGATACAAATGACTTTTAGCAACATCATATATGTATGCCAACGTTCCTTGTCCATTGATGTATAAAGAAACCGTAATGCCATAATTTTCTTTTTCTTTCACATAATTTAATGTACCATCAATGGGGTCAATAATCCACACATATCCATTCATGGACGTAATATGTGTATCATCTTCTTCTCCTAAAATATGATGCGTTGGATAATGTTTATAAATATACGCTATAAAAGATTCTTGAATGGCTTTATCTATATTTGTGACTAAATCTGATGCCGATGTTTTTGTATCAACAGTAAGTCCGTCCTCTAAACCCTTTTTCGCCATTTCACCAGCTTGTTTTATCCACGCCTTTATTTCTTGGTGTAATTGCTCTATCATTTCATTTCTCCATATATATCTTTTTAGGTGTTTCTTGTGCTTTCTTCCATACTTTATATAATGAATAGCCTGATCGTTTTTCAAAAGTGTTACCTAGTTGCTTTTCCTCACTTTTAGAAGGGACAACTTGTTTAAATGCTTGATACGCTTTTAAGAATACCTGTGTATCAACACCTTTTTCGTACGCTGATTCCACCGCATTAAACAATGTGATGACCGTTGTCATTTCCTGTTGCGTCCATGTGTAGTCTATTGGATACTCATATTGTTGTGTCATATCATTCTTCCTTCATCATATTTATGTTTACTAGTTTTCATATTTATTATAGCATAAATAACCAAAATAAGAGAGAGTAAACCCATTATAAAGAAGAAAGCATTTACCTGCTTACCATAGTGAAACAAACCATTCATACGAGAAATAGCAGCTACTGTTTTGAATAAACATTCACGATGTGATATTCAGTTTAGAGATACCCTGATTCATCTTTACCCCCTACTAAAAATACCACAAGATAATATTTAATCATCTTGTGGCACACTATATTTAAATCATCTCTAATCATGATGATATGTATTGTATACTTCCTCCACAGGTAATTTTTCAATGTGATATACTTTGAACAACTGTGGTATAAATAATAAAACCAAATATAACAATAAAGAAACTCCCATATATACGGAGTATTTTATATCTCCTATATGACCGAAATAATAATCAAACAGAACTTTGAATATACTTAAAATGATTACTATCCTTCCATAAAACGTATTATCAGACGTAATGATTAGTTTGTCGTACGCATTCACCAATACTTTTTTAGAATATCCATGCCAACTTGTTACTTGCAATGTTTGTGTGGGGACTATTACAAGTAGGGGTTTATCTCCTTTGTAAGATAATTTGTCGCCATTATCTAGAGTCAATGTATAGTTAACTGTTGGTGATTCTTTGAATATAAGTACATTTTCTTCAGTCGTTTGCACATGTTGGATTGGTGTCATAATATACATCATCTGTCTAAAGAAAAACCAAATTCCCAAAATGCCTAATATGACAAACCAATTTGCTCTTAAATCTCGAATCTGGATACCCGCAGCAACAAGAAAATAACACGCCACTGTATATTTTTGTGAAATAAAAAGTGTATCTGTTTGGTCTAAAGGAGTAGCTGTCGAGCGACCAAATAGCGTCTTAACATAAATCTCTTTTGCGTCTGTTTCAATCGTTTTAGAACATTCATGTGGTGCTATTGTTGCAATTTTAGTATCTGTTTGATTATCATAAATATGGCATGATATATGATTTAATTCAAATACTTTTTGTTTTATAACGGTAATTGTACTCATTTATATACCTCCTTTTTACTTTTTAAAAAATTTTTTATTTCACTTTAGATAGTTTAAACCCATATAAAAAGGCGAGTGGCAATGATAATAAAAAGCCAATAAAAAATAATGGATTGATATATGATAAGAATATAAATGTAAGTGGTACATAAGATAATGCTGAGCGTTGTAAAATAAACACGTCTCCTTTTATTGCCTGAACAGCTCTACAACGAGAAAGAATATGTCGAATATGTATTACGACACTTTCCATGTCAGATATATAAAATACATTATGATTGGCTAGTAAAACACCAATTTTTTCTTTATTACCATATATATTAAAAGTTGTATAAGGGTTAGATGTTGAAATTAAAATAGAGTCTTTTTCTTCAGTTTTGTAAGTATTACCTGCATAAGTTAATTCATAATTTTCAAAATAATTTATGACTAATATAAATAACATAAACAGGATACCATATCCTTTGGAGAATTTTTTTGAAATCACATAAATAGCATAAATAGCAGCAAATAATACAAACAATAATCTATTCTGATATGATAAAAAGAGTATATCTCCATTTTCAATAGAACATTTTCTTCCTCTTCCTAATATCGATGCAACATAAACACTATTTGCATTTGTTTCCAACACCACTTCTGTTTGACGTTTATGAATGGTCGCAATTTTTTTCTTTGTTTCACTGTCATAAACATGACAAGATAGTGCTCTTAACCAAAAACTCATATCATCTTTTTTAATAATCACTTTGTTCATCGTTTCTTCCTCTTAATCTATTCTTTTTAATAAATAATAATGACAGTATATAAACAAGATAGTGAATAACATCACTAAAAAAGCAATACCATAAATCCACCATTCTTTTATAAATAACTGCACGGACAAGAGTAATAGTCCTTCAAACAATCCATACATAGTATACATCTTCATTACTGTTGAGAAATGTAAATGCATATCCTGTTCAACTTGGATACGATTACTCCGTCCATAAAAAGAGCGAATACTAATTATCTCTACATCGTCCTCTAATGCAATCTCTTGTTCATCTTTTAAGCTTTTCAAACACTCAATACGTTGCTTTTTATTTTCATCATAGATACTATAAAAATAACTTTCTTTAGGTATCGTTTTATCGACTGTTAATTTAATATTTTTCATCATTACACACCTTTTTCCTTATCATGATTATACTACTAAAAAACAGCTTTTTAAAGCGTTCTCCAAGAAATCATACTTTAGTTGTATCTCCTATCAAAAATTGTGCTGATGAAAAAAACTCATCAGCACAATTTTACTATTTTCTCTGTTTATGATATAACCAAAAACAGCTCATCATTAAACTAATGCCTACTAATAAGAATACTTCTGTTCCAATAAAGCTACCTGTTTTTGGAAATTCGCCAACTTTAACATTTTTGATACGAATATTCACAATATTTTCCTGTTCGTTCTTATCAATAAGGACAATATCTTTATATTTTTCAGATACAATAATATTTCCCGTTTCAGAAAGTGTTATTGGAATTGCTTCAGATAATATTTGATACTCATTTGGTGCAATTTCTTCATGAATATAGTAAGTTCCCTTACCAAATCCCCTATTTTGATTATCAAATTCAAATTCTCCAGTTGTCAGCGTAGCAATTTGTCCATTATAAACACTAGCTTGTTTATCCGCACTTTGTTTTATTGAAAAACGTGCATTTGGTAATAAAGCATTCGTCGCCGCATCTATTTTTATCAATTTTATGTGATATGTTTGTTCATCATTTTTATCAATAATCGTCAATCCTTGCGTATCACTTTGATTTTCAAAAACGTGACTATCCGATTTTTTTAGATGTGCCGTACCGTCCTCTGCAATTAGTACAGGGTATTTTTTATCGTTTAACTGATAACCAACTGGAGCAATGACTTCTTGAAGATAATACATACCTGGTTTTAATGAATGAAATTGCACATGTCCTTGTTCATCGGTCGTTTTATCAATACCAATTTGTGTAATTTGATCCTCCTTATACAATCTAAATGTTGCCCCTTGCAATAATTGATGTTCATTTTGTGTATTTTTCTTTATAACATCAAAATGATAAAGCTGTTTACTATTTTTTATATGTAATTCAAGATTTAATTGATGATTGGTTAAATTAGCATATACAGCATTATGTTCACTTGTTTGTTGAATTGTCCCATCAGTTTGTACCGTAAAAGTAATTGGTTTAGATAATAGAATGTAGCCAGTAGGTTGTGTCACCTCAGTTAATGTATATTCTCCAGGAGATAAATGTGTAAATACCATAGTGCTTGCCGAGGACATCTCCCCTTGTCTAACACGATATGTCCCTGTTTGATTGGCTAATTCAAAAACAGCACCAGATAAAAGTTGATTGGTTAAACTATCTTTTTTGACAACTGTCAATGTTGTGTCTTTAGAATTTGGAGAACGTCTATTGATAATTTCTTGAAGATGTTCACTTGTATAAGTATGCCCATCAACAGTCGTATTTCCTTGATCATCAACCATTAATGCATGTTCTGTATCATCTCTTTCAAATCCATTTGGTGCTTTTATTTCTTTAAAAAAATAGGGAATATTTGGATATAAATTGTCAAAAGTCACCAATCCATTTGTTTTATCTGACGTATATGTTCCTAATGTGTTTTTTCTTTTTTCTCCAGAGGGTAATATTTCTTCGTCATATAAAAGAAATGTAGCCGTCTTATTTATCATCGGTTGTGTATATCCGTCTATTTCTTCAACTTTTTTAAACGAATAAGAAAAGACATTTGGATAAAAAATATGTCCCTCTTTATCTACAGGTTTTGACGCAGCAATAATTTTATAGGGTTCCGTTGTTCCTGAACGGAAGGAGGCATACGCCGAATTTAAATACATATTGTATTGAGGATTTGGCATTTTTCTTGTTTTAACACGTGCTACAACAGCTTTTGTCCCTAAATTTTTCTTTATAAAAAATGCGATTTGATAATTATTTTTTATCGTTTGTACATGACCGTTATCATCATAAAAACTTGTGACTGTTAAATCTTGGTTCCCTTTACCTAATAAATCCCTCTTAGCAGCAGGACCAAATTCAATTTCTAATTCCGGTGTATCAGGTTCTCGATTAGGAAATAATGCTTTTTTTGTACTTCCCACATAGCCACCTGGTGCAGAATCTGCTATAAAGACTTGTACATCTTTTTCTAAACTAGACGCATCATTTCCATGGTATAGAGGAATGTCTTTATTTAACACCTCCCAAAAACGACGTTGGTTTTGTCTATGTAGATTTGAATCTCTATTCCAACCAGCCGAATTAAACACAAGTTCCCAAACAATATAATCGGCTCCCTCTTCAACAATACCTTTTCCAATTTGAGGAGAAACATTGGCTGATACTGTATCATCATAGTGAACAAGCGTTCTATTTTTTAGTTGAGAATGGCAGGACGTTGAAGAAAAAGTATTTGTCGTTTCAAATACTAATGGACCTTCCCATTTATTCGCATTCCCTTGACGTAAATCCCCTGTTGTTGTCGGTTGAATACCACCAAAGTAATACTCTCTATCTTGTTTCGGTTTTCCCCCATTCACAGAAGAAATATTTTCTTTATTTTCATGAGCTCCTTGTAATTCAAAATAACCCAAATAATCGACAGGAGAAACACCATTTTCTGTGACAACGAATTTAAACTCTCTATCCGCTACATGATAAATTTCAATGGCTCCTTTTTTGTCACCAATATCTAGTCGTTCATACACTTTAGATGCATCAGGTGTATGCCCAAAAAAGATAGTTTCTGGTAAAGTCACGGAAAACGAATCTCCCGCATGAACATGTGCAGGTACTTTAAAATCAAACCTCAAATTTCCACCCCAACCAGTCCAAGTTTTTGATGTAAACCAGTCGATTTCTAAGTCGTGTACTTTCGTCACACCATACATATTGCATGCTGTTTCTGTTATATTCGGAGTTTCTTGAATCTCTTCTTTATTGGCAAAATAATAGTGCAATGTATTATTTTCAACACCATAATAAGAAAGATAATACCCATCAGGTACATTTTCATTCACCTTATAAAGATGCCGATGACGTCTACCTGATGTATCTACATCAAATTTATCAATATTTTCTAAAACATATTCCGCTTCAGAGGGAGGTAAGATTACATGTTCAAAAAGATTATTATTTTTAAGAATGTCATAACTCGTTTCAACGGGTCTAGATTCATTTTCCCAAATTTTACGAATAGATAAATCTGTTTTTAAAGATTCCAAACTTGCATTTGGTATACAATGCTCTTCTTTTTCATTTGTAATATGTGTTATCACTTCTGTTTGAACAATCCAACCACTCGGTATGTCCGATACCGTAAAATTCGTCGTCGTTTCTTCTTCAACTCTATCTAAAACGTATGCATGTGCATCATGACTAGGTTTATAATAATAAACTTTCATACTAACCGGTTCTTGCGAGTGATCAGGCGTCATATTAAATGTTGTCGTAACCGGTACAGATTCTGTATTAAAATAAGAAGATGTCCATCGAACAGACGTTTCTGACAGATACTCTCCTCCTAATAACTGTTTATTTTCTAATAATGAGTGTGATACAGGAGCATCTTGTCTAAGCGTTAATAAGTCTTTATCATCACCAGATAAAAAAACTCTAGAAGAGGCAGGTAAGTCAAACTGTTTATCTTGTTCTAACACTATTTTTTGACCATTATAAGTTACTTCTACACCCTTTTTCACAAGTACTGATAAATTCGTATAAAAATCAAGAGCATAGTTATCACGTATATCTAAGACTGGCGTTTCAATAATATATGTATAATTACCATTGTTAACATCCGTTGTGACTTCTTCTGTTGAATTTAATAAATCAGATGTTGTCGTATGTATAACCGTATCAGTAATATCCACACCATCTTTTTGAATAGAGGTAATAACAGGTTGCCCCAATCCTGAATCTTTTGTTGTCGTAAAATAAGTTTCTAATTTTTGGACTTGCGTCACTTGTTTTATACCCGTTAAGTGCGTTTTATACTCCCAAATAATACGAAATGTCCCATCTTCATGCCTTACAATTTCTTTTTTGATAAGTTCTGAACGTTGTTCAAGATTTTCCAGTTTTATTGGAAATGCAAACTTACCAAAATCAAAAAATCGTGTCGGTATACTTCCCCACCAATTTGTGTTATCAGAGTGCGCTACATTCACTGAATAGGCCATACTTCCAAACAACTGTGCTAAACTCCACATGATTAGAACCATTCGCTTTATTCGTTTTTTCACGTCTGAATCTCCTTTTGGCTATTGATTTTACACCCATAATCCCCCTGTATAAAAATCAATTTTTAAATATAGTATCCATTATCACTTGAGAGATGCTCTTTGTCAACTCCCCCAATGATTTCTACTTTTTCCCCTTATACAAAACATCATTATATTTATACATAAAAAATATGGTTTTTAAATAAAAAAGGCAGTAAATAGCAAACGCTATTTACTCAGACTGTTGACAATAGCGATAAAAAATCCAACGTATTTTTCCAGTTTTGAAAAATACGTTGGATTTTGCATTTAAAAATGATAAATAAAGAACTATATTGTAAAAAATGGCTATCTCTCGTGAGCAGAATTGCCATTTTTTTCATATTTTGGGCAGCACAAGATAACCAAGTGTACTGTTGCATCTTGGCTACTCCTCTATATTGTGCAAACCGATACCCATGATTTTGTTTAGAGTCTGCAAAGCTACGCTCAATCGTTTCTTTCCGTCGTTTATATAGTGCTTTCCCAAACGTAGATAATCGACGTTCACGACATCTATCATATACATCAGCATCTATCGCTCGACGTAGTATCCGTTTATTACTGTTATCGCTTATACGATACTGCTTATATCCTTGTCTATCAATGTTTCTGTAGGTATAAATTTCTCCCGTACGTGTATCCGTAAAACAATCTCTAGATGAATCATAGCGAAAAAACTTATGGTCAGGATTGCGATGAAAACGTCTATACCCAATCACAGAAAATATCTTTTTCTCTTCTAAAAATTTTAAAATGTCTTTTTTATAATACCCGCTATCTAACGCGACACAATTCACATCAAATTTAAATTTTTCCATCACATACGTTAATCGTGACATATACGGTACACTATCATGAACATTTCCTGGCGTAATAAAGCAGTCTACAATAAAATTGTGTTTACCATCTACACTACGATGGTCTAAGTACATAAATCCTTTTTCTTTATTATCCCGATGGTAATAGCCGCTTTCTTTATCAGTCGTACTTTCTTTTATGTTTTTAGAGATGATTTTATCTGTGTAGCTAAAAGGCTTTTTTCCAATAGCTTCTCGTTCGGCGTTGATTTCGTTTTCTAAATCTCGCTTACGTTCTTGAACCACTTCAATAACAGCGTTTCTAAATTTATTTTTATTGGCGTTTGCTTTAATGTGTGTGGAATCTGTGAATAAAGCTGTCCCACTAATTAAATGATGTGAGATAGCTTGGTGTACAATAGTATTAAATATATCTTCAAACACAGAAGTCCCTTGAAAACGGCGAATATAATTTTGAGAGAAAGTAGAATAATGTGGGGTAGGTTTAGAGAAAGGGAGGTTTAAAAACCATCTAAACGCTACATCCGTTTCGACACGTTTAATGGTTTCTCGCATGGATTTAATGCCATAAATATCTTTTAAAAAGACCAATTTAAATAAAACAACAGGGTCTAAACTATTGCGACCGTTGGTATGACTATACTAGGGAGAAGTAATCTCATAAATAAAATTGAAATCAATTGATTTATCAATTTTACGTAGTAAATGGTCTTTTGGTACTAATTCGGACAATGTGTTTAATATGATTTCATCATTTGGGTGAGTTTCTTTATAAAACATAGATTTTTCCCTCCTTTTTCTTATCTCTATTATACCACTTTTAAGCGTTATTATCGTATCAGACGTTGTGGTACGAATGGCTTCGTTCTCGCACGTAGTAGAGAACGAGCGATGTATCGTGTACATCGTGGTAAGCCGTACAACTTAACGTCTGATACGAAAAAAGACTGTTGACACTCTTACTTTGTCAACAGTCTGAGTAAATAGCAAACGCTATTTACTACCTTTCTATTGCTTTTATTGTACTTCTTGTAGTTTCATCATGTTTGTTGTACCGGCTTCACCAACTGGTAAACCTGCTGTTACAATAATCACATCTCCAGATTTAGCAAATCCTAACTCTTTCACCACTTTGTCTGCTTCTGTAAAAATAGCATCTGTTGAAGATGGTTTTTCAACGTATACAGCTTGAACTCCCCATACAAGTGATAAACCTAATTGTGCTCTTTCTGAGAAAGTCAGTGCAATAATATTTGATTTTGGACGATATTTTGAAATCATACGTGCTGTATGACCTGAACTTGTTGCTGCAACAATTGTTTCAATACCTAAGCTACGTGCATTATGACCTACTGAACGTCCAATAGCTTCTGTAATATCTTGTTTAAATTGTTTCAATTTAAATACATCTTGATTTTCTAATGCCTGCTCTGTACGAACACAAATATTTGCCATTGTTTGAACAGCTTCTAATGGATAATCTCCGGCTGCTGATTCACCAGATAACATCACAGCATCTGTTCCGTCAAAAATTGCATTTGCAACATCTCCTGCTTCTGCACGTGTTGGACGTGGGTTGCGTTGCATTGAATCTAACATTTGTGTTGCTGTAATAACTGGTTTTCCAACCATATTACATTTTTTAATCAAAGCTTTTTGCACGATTGGTACATCTTCTGTTGGAATTTCAACACCTAAATCACCACGAGCAACCATCAATCCGTGTGATACAGCTAAAATTTCATCAATATTATCGACACCTTCTTGGTTTTCGATTTTTGGAATAATTTGAATATGTGTCGCATTTTCTTCTTCTAAAATCTTGATAATTTCTAATACATCGCTGGCACGACGAACAAAACTTGCTGCAATATAGTCAATACCATTTTTAATACCAAAACGAATATCGTCAGCATCTTTTTGTGTAATACCTGGTAAATTCACACTTACATTTGGTACATTGACACCTTTTTTATTTTTAATAACACCTGAATTTTCAACGATTGTCACAATATCTTTATTAAATGCATCAATCTCTGTCACTCTTAATGACACTAATCCGTCGTCTACTAAAATACGGCTACCAACAGTCACATCATTAATCAATTCTGGATAACTAACAGAGAAACGTTCTACTGTTCCTTCCACTTGTTCCATACTTACACGGACAATCATACCTGTTTCTAAAGCAATCGCTCCGTCTTTCATATCATGTGTACGAATTTCTGGTCCCTTTGTATCTAATAAAATAGCACATGGTTTACCTGCTATTTTTCTTGCTTCTTTTAACGCATTAAAACGTGCTAAATGTTCTTCATGAGAACCATGTGAAAAGTTAAAGCGTGCCACGTTCATACCAGCATCAATCATTTTCACTAATTGTTCAACAGTTTGGCTTGACGGACCTAACGTACAAACGATTTTTGTTTTTTTCATATTCAATCTCCTCTATCCTGAAATTTCTTTATTTAAGCGATACAAATCTAAGTTTGGTATATGTTTACCATGTTCAAGTGTTTCAATAATATCTGTATAAATGACTTTATCATCACGGATACCTACACATACGCCACCAATACCTGCAAGTAATAAGTCCACGGCTTTCGATCCAAATAAACTTGCTAGAACACGGTCACGAGCTGTTGGAGAACCTCCACGTTGAATATGTCCTAAAACAGAAACACGCGTATGCTGTTCGCCATACTCTTTCAGTTTTTGAGCAAATTCATTTCCGCCCATTACACCTTCTGCTAGAACAATCAATGTATGCTTTTTACCTTTTTGACGTCCTTCTTTTAATTTAGCGACAATATCTTCCATCTCTGTATCTACTTCTGGAATAATGATTTGCTCTGCACCACTACCTACACCTGCCCATAAAGCAATATCTCCTGCATTACGCCCCATTACTTCAACGATAAACGTACGTACATGACTTGTTGCTGTATCACGAATGCGGTCTAAAGCATCTAGTGCTGTATTAACGGCTGTATCAAATCCAATGGTGTAGTCTGTACCAGGAATATCATTATCAATGGTTCCTGGAATACCTACGGCTGGAAAACCATGTTTTGTCAAAGCAAGTGCTCCTCTATAAGAACCATCTCCTCCAATAACGACTAAACCTTCAATACCATATTTTTTTAATTGCTCAATACCTTTTAATTGACCTTCAACATTGGCAAATTCTGGATAACGAGCAGAGTATAATAGTGTACCACCTCTACTAATTGTATCGCTAACATCGCTCACACTCATTTGACGAATATCTCCTGCTACCAAACCAGCATAGCCATAATTGATACCATAGACTTCCATACCTTCATACAAGGCTTTACGTACTACTGCACGAACAGCTGCGTTCATACCAGGAGCATCTCCACCACTTGTCAAAACCGCAATACGCTTCATTGCTTTATCACCTCAAAAATTTTATTGTTGTTTTCATTCAATTTTCACAACTTCTTTTCTGTCACATCATATCATTTTTTTTTTAAAATGTCTTGTATTATTTGATTTTTTTATTTATTTTTTATTTTTTCTCAGGACCACATTTCCACTACCTAATAAATCTTCAACCTCTTTTTTGAAAGCGTCTTGAAAATAAACATTGTACTTTTCAGGCATTTTTTTATAAACATCTGACTGACTAAAATAAACGACAACTTGTGTATGCCCAGGATGTTTCAATAATAATGCTTGAATATCTTTCAACATTGTACTATCTTCTATTTTTAAAAAGCATTGATTCTCTTTTTGTAAAAAAGCATCTACTGTTTCAAAACGTTGCACGATACATGTAAGTTCTTCTCTTTCTGTCCACTCAATTTTACCATGTACAACAATCAATTCATTTTCTTCTATATGTGACATATTCGCAACATACACTGTTGGAAATATGGTCATATTTACTTTTCCAAAGGCATCTTCTAAAACAGCAAACGCCATACGTTTATTATTTTTAGTTGTAATTTTTTTGATTTTTCTTAAATAACCTAATAATATAACCTGCTGATGAGATACTATATCTGCTGTTTTTTGTAATTGTCCTGTTTGATAATATGGCATGAAGGCATCAAGTGCATCATTTGAAAAGGCATAACCTAAAATTTCTTTTTCTTTTTCTCGAATGGTATCCTCATCATATTCTTCAAGCCTTTCTTCTTTCAACGGTAAGATACCTAAAAATAAAGACGTATTATCTAAAACAGCATCAATACTTGATACAAGGGTTGCTCTTGTTTTACCAAAACAATCAAAAGCCCCAGAAAAAATCAATGTTTCCAAAATATCCTTTTTACAATAACGTTTATCCATACGCGACACAAAATCTTCAAAAGATTGATATATGCCATGAGCAAAACGCTCTTTCACAATCGCATACCGTAAATCTTTATAAATACCTTGAATAGCCGATAGCCCAAATAAAATCGTTCCCTCACCTTGAACTGTATGCTCTATATGACTTTTATTGATATGAGGCAATAAAAATGTCACCCCATGTTGTTTGGCTTCCATTAAATAACTTGTAAATCGCTCACTTTTAGCATTAACATGTAATAATAATGCTAAATAAAAAGCATGTGGATAATGGGCTTTCATATAGGCTAACTGATAAGCTAATACCGAATAGGCAAAGGCATGTGATTTTGGAAAACCATAATTGGCAAATTTTTCAATATATTCATAAACAGTTGTGGCAATCTCTTTTGAATAACCGTTTTGAATAGCTCCCATAATAAAATGCTCTTTTTCAGCAAGTAGAACATCTTTTTTCATTTTTCCAATAGCACGTCTTAACAAATCAGCTTGCCCTAATGAAAATCCTGCCATTTTATTTGCAATTTGCATGACTTGTTCCTGATATACAATAATACCATACGTTTCTTCTAAAATATCTTTTAAGTCATCATGAGGATAGACGACCAATTCTTTTTGATGCTTTCTATCGGCAAAATGAGGAATTTGCTGCATTGGCCCCGGACGATACAATGCATTGACAGCAGCTACTTCTTCAAGTGAATTTGGAGAAACAAATTGCAAGACACGTTTGATACCCGGTGATTCAAACTGAAAAACACCTTCCGTATCTGCTTTCCTAAAAATATCTAATGTTTTTTCATCTTGGAAATCAATATGCCATACATTAAATTGTGGATTTATTTTTTGTATTGCATTTTGAGCATCTGCTAAAATAGATAAATTTTTCAATCCTAAAAAATCCATTTTTAACAATCCGACTTGTTCCACATCTTGCATAGCAAACTGCGTTAAATGCAATGGCTCTGATTGTTGAATTGGAATAATGGTTGTTAAAGGTCTGTCACTAATAACTACACCTGCAGCATGTGTGGATACATGACGAGGCAATCCTTCAATTTTACAAGCTAAATCAAAAATCAGTTTGTTTTTCTCAGATTTTTCGACGAGTTTTTGCAAAGAAACAGATTGTTCATACGCTTGTTTTAGTGTTATTTTCAAACTATTTGGCACACTAGATGACCATTTTTTCAATTCTACTTGTGTACATCCTAATACTCGAGAAACATCACGCAAAGCTTGTTTCGCTGCAAAGGTTCCAAAAGTTGCAATTTGTGCCACTTTATCTGCTCCATATTTTTTCGCAACATATTGTAACATGTCTTGACGTCTATTATCTGGAAAATCTAAATCAATATCGGGCATAGTATACCTTTCTGGATTTAAAAAACGCTCGAATAGTAACTGATTTTGAATAGGATCTACTTGTGTAATATTTAAACAATAAGACACTAATGAAGCAGCAGATGACCCACGCCCTGCTCCTGTCATAATACCCTCTTGATGTGCATACGTCATCAAATCCCAAACAATTAAAAAATAATCTGAAAATCCCATTTGATTGATAATTGATAGTTCTTTTTCCAAACGTTCTTGATAAACAGATAACTGTAGTCCTCTTTTTTCTAATCCAGCATAAGCAATCTGTCTTAATTCATCATAAGCATGCGTACTAAATTTTGGAAGTAGTAATTGATGTAAAGGAATATGCGTATCAATACTCTCATAAAATTGTTCTGTTTGATACAAAATATCAGAATACTCTTGAAAGTTTTCTTTAAATTGTTGTGCATAAGGTAAATAATCTGCTCCCGTTTGCCCTGTCATTGTTTCCTCAATAGTTGTATTATCTTCAATAGATTGTAATACTTTAAGTGTTAAATAATCTGTCGGGTTCAAATATTTCACAACACGATTGGCAATCGTATCAATTTGATACTCACGTGCAAGAGATATGTGTTTAGTGTCATCAGCATATACACTAATACGTAAAAACTTTTTATCAATATACTCACATAGATATGTCAGCTGTTCTCTTGTGATATTTTGTGTTGTTAAAAACGTAATATGCTGATAATTTGATAATTGCTTTACAGAAAATTGTTCTAGCAATAGTTGACTTGATAAATCAACGAGCTCTAAATATCCTTTTTCATTCATCGAAATAGCTACAAGAATCATTTGATCTATTGGAAATGTTAGTCCGATAATTGGTTTGACATGTTGTTTTTGACACTCATTAAAAAATGATACAGCACTGGATAAAGTTTGCCATTCACTTAGTACAAGTGTTGTATACCCTTTTTCTTTTGCATCTGTCACATATTGCGATATAGATGTAGGACTTTTCAGCAAACTAAAGGCTGTCATCATTTGTGCTGGTGTAAACATATTTTGCCTCCTTTTTATTTGTCTTTCTTATTTTGTCACATTTTTGTCACTTCCTCAAGTTTTCTAGCATTTTTAAAAAAAATATCGTAAAATAAACATATTCTATGGAAGTGAGAACAACTATGTCAAAAGATAAAGTCTATATTCTAGTGAATGAACAATCAGGTGGTGGAAAAGGACTTCACCTATCAAACGAGGTCACAGCATATTTATCTCGTGTTCATATCCCTTATATTCTGTTTAAAACAGCCTATAAAGAACATGCTTATTCCTTAACAAGACGCATCGCCAAAGAATATTGTCAACAAGAAAATATTTTATTTTTAGTCATTGGTGGCGACGGCACATTACACGAAGTCATCGAAACACTTGTCAGCATGAACTTACATATACCCGTTGGTTTTATACCTGCCGGTACGGGAAATGATTTTTCGAGATATTTCCCTAGCACCAAGTCCCCTATTTCCCACTTGAAAAAATTATTATACGCCAAAGAAACGATACAAGTCCCTATCTTACAAACAGAAAACGGTATTGCTATCAATAGCTTTGGTGTCGGATTTGATGCGCAAGTGGTTGCTATGACTGAACAATCTTTGCTTAAAGAAAAATTAAATAAAATCGGACTTGGTTTTGCAGTTTATTTTATCAATGTTTTAAGAGCATTATTTCGCTTTAAAACATTTACATGCACCATTGAAACGTCATCAGGCATTACCAAAACATTCGATCACGCTTTCCTTGTTTGTGTGATGAATAATCCTTATTTTGGTGGTGGTATATATATGGAGCCTAGTTTATCTTTAATGGACAATCAATTCAGCATTGTTGTCTTACACGATGTCGGTTTTAAAGATATTCTCCGCTTTATACCAAAACTATTTCAACAAAAACATTTAAATGATAAAGTTCTTTTCAATCATCATGATATTTCTGCAACATTGCATCTACCTAAACATGCTACGATGCAAATAGACGGTGAAGTGAGTGCTACTAAAACAAAAGAAATAAAAGTATCTTTAGCGTCATATCCATTTTGGAAAATTTAAAAATTCTTTAAAACTCTATACCACAAAATTAGAATATGTTATGGTAAACAAGAGATTTTAAAAAGGATGAATAATTATGAAAGATATTGTCATTGTTGGTGCATTACGGACACCTATCGGTAAATTTTTAGGAGGATTACGTCAATATTCTGCTGTTGAACTAGGTACAATAGTATCCACTACATTACTTGAAAAAACAAAAATAAATAAAGATTCTGTTGATTACGCTATTTTTGGCAATGTTCTACAAGCGAATAATGGACAAAATCCTGCTCGTCAAATTGCTTTAAAAAGTGGATTAAACCAACAAACTCCTGCCGTGACGGTTAATGAAGTTTGTGGCTCAGGCTTAAAAGCGATTATGTTAGCTTATCAATCTTTAGCTTTAGGTGATGCAAACATGATATTAGCCGGTGGTACAGAGAGCATGTCAAATGCTCCACACTACGCAATAAATGAACGAACAGGTGCTAAATATGGACATCAATCATTATTCGACAGTATTTTAGTCGACGGATTGACAGATGCTTTTAGTCAGCAACACATGGGTCTTACCGCTGAAAATATTGCTAAAAAATACCACATTACACGTGAAGAACAGGATAATTTTGCATTCTACTCACATCAAAAAGCCATTCAACATATTCAACACGAGTCATTATGTGCTATTGATGAACTAACTCAAGACGAAAGTATTCGTTTAAATATCTCATTAGATTCTCTGGGGAAACTCCCTCCCGCCTTTGATAAAAACGGATCGGTAACAGCAGGAAATGCTTCTCCATTAAATGATGGTGCAGCAGCATTACTCTTAACAACACGTGATTATGCACAACAACACAACTTACCTATACTAGCAAGTATACTCGGTTATTCTGAAATTGGAAATGACCCAGACTATATGGGAATGGCTCCCGTTAATGCTGTTCATACACTATGTCAAAAAACTAGCCTCACTCTCGAGAATTTTGATTGTATTGAACTGAATGAAGCATTTGCCGCTCAAAGTCTTGCCGTGATACATGAACTTGGATTAAATCAAGAAAAAGTTAATATGTCTGGTGGAGCTATTGCTTTAGGACACCCAATCGGTGCTTCCGGAGCGAGAATTGTTGTTTCTCTTTTACATCAACTAAAAGAAACAAAAGGAACATACGGATTAGCAACACTTTGTGTTGGTGGTGGTATTGGTATTGCACTCGCTATTAAAAACGAACAATAAAATAGAATTATATCAATAAAAAGCTTGAAATCAACATCTTAAATATGTTGATTTTAAGCTTTTTTTACTCTTCGTTAAATCATATTGATGGATTACTCCTGATAACAGAATTTAACGAAGAACCTTTTTTCATAATCAATAAGACCAGTAGAGAAATCTACTGGTCTTATATCTTCTATTATAATGTGTTGCTATCTACACGAACACCAGGTCCTAATGTAGATGTTAATGATACATTTTTAATGTATTGTCCTTTAGCAGTTGATGGTTTGATACGAACAACTGTTTCATGGATTGCTTTTAAGTTTTCTAATAATTTTTCGTTATCGAATGATACTTTACCAACTGTTACGTGCAAGTTACCTGCTTTATCAGCACGGTATGTTACTTTACCAGCTTTGATTTCTTCAACAGCTTTTGTAACATCCATTGTTACTGTACCAGTTTTAGGGTTTGGCATTAAGCCTTTAGGTCCTAATACACGACCTAAACGACCAACTTGACCCATCATATCAGGTGTTGCAACGATAACATCGAAGTCGAACCATCCACCTGCAACTTTTTCGATTAAGTCAACTTCACCAACAAAATCTGCTCCAGCTGCTTCTGCTTCTTTCGCTTTTTCGCCTTTAGCAAATACTAATACACGAGCTGTTTTACCAGTACCATGTGGTAATACGATAGCACCACGTAATTGTTGGTCTGCTTTTCTTGTATCAATACCTAAACGGTAAGCAACTTCAACTGTTGCGTCAAATTTTGCATAGTCTGTTTCTTTTACTAATGCAACTGCTTCTTCTGCTGAATATGATTTTGTTGCATCAATTTTCGCAGCAGCTGCTTGGAATTTTTTACTTTTCTTTGCCATTTTTCTTCCTCCTATTGTGGTTTTAACGGTTTGACCTCCCACAGATTAAAGACCTTGTTTTAATCTAGTATGAGAAGCTGTCTGTGTCGGTTTTGACTGATTAGTCAGCTACGGTGAAGCCCATTGAACGTGCTGTACCTTCAACCATACGCATAGCAGCTTCTACGCTTGCTGCGTTTAAATCTGGTGCTTTTAATTCAGCGATTTCTTTAACTTGTTGACGAGTAACTGTCGCTACTTTTTTCTTGTTAGGTTCTCCAGAACCTTTTTCTACTTTAGCTGCTTTTTTCAATAATACTGCAGCTGGTGGTGTTTTTGTTACGAAATCGAATGAACGATCTTCATAAACACTAATAACAACAGGAATAATTAAACCTGCTTGGTCAGCTGTACGTGCATTGAATTCTTTACAGAATCCCATGATGTTTACTTGTGCTTGACCTAATGTTGACCCTACTGGTGGAGCTGGTGTTGCTTTTCCTGCAGGGATTTGCAATTTAACAATTTTGACAACTTTTTTAGCCACGAAACATTCCTCCTTGATTAAGTCCGTGATGTGGTTTAATGGGGTTTAAAAGATTTCCCCTCCCACGCCTACGTTCTGTACAAACGTACTGATATATATTATCAAATACTGATAACTTTTTCAAGTATTTTCTTTAGTTAATCAATTATTTTCATAAAAGCATACTAAAATAAAAAAATCAGATAAAAGACTATATTTTTACGTCTTCATCAGATAAGACAATATATTTTAATGCTACAATACCATTTTAAGTGCAGAAAAAGGTAGTGAATGGTAGATACCATTCGCTACCCATATACTCACTTTTTTATCCATTAAATAACTGGTGGTGTGCATGTTGTCCCTAAAATATCATTAAAATCAAATATAAATTGATTGTTTTCAGTGACTAGCACAGGAACTCCAACAAATCCCCATTTTTTTCGTTCATTGAATTCAGCACGTTCATCACGCAACTGTAAAAAACGTTTTAGGTTTTTCATACTTTCTGTAATATCTACCGCTTCGTATGAAATATTTCTTTCTTTTAATGCTTCTACAAATGGTGGAGTATCTGGACAAAGTGAACTGTAGTATAAAACGTGTGCCATGTATAATATCCTTTCTCATTAAAATACTAACGCCCATACGATATACGCATGTAATGCAAAGCGTATCGTATGATGTAGCCAGTTGATACGTCCTTTTCGTAATGCAATCTCAAATGGTGCTAACTGCAATAATGTCACAGATAGTATCACGACAAATGTGTGATTGACTAACTGTTGATTGATATGTAGCACTACACAATAAGCTAATAAAACAGCTCCTGAAAATAAACTTGTTAAAGCTGATTTCGGAATTCTTCTCCAACTTGTTGCAATCGCAAATAATATAAATAAAGCATACGCTCCTGCAATAATATCAACAACCATAATACCCTCCTATTTTTTTACAAAATGATACATCATAATCCCAGCAGCCACGGCAACATTTAATGATTCTGCTTGTCCTAAAATAGGAATATACACATTTTGTGTTGTCATGTTTAAAATGTCTTTTTGAATACCATTTCCTTCATTTCCGACAATAATTGCACAATGTTCTTGATATGGAACCTCTTGCAAACGTATAGCTTTATGATTTAATTCTGTACCAAAAACAGATATGTTTTCTTTTTTGAATAAAGCAATAGACTCACATAAATCCATGTGATAAATCGGAATATGGAACTGACTCCCTTGCATCGAACGTACTGTTTTTCCGTTGTAAATATCGACACAATTTTTCCCAATCACAACACCTTGAAAGCCCGCTGCATCTGCTGTCCGAATAATCGTTCCAACATTCCCAGGATCTTGTAAACTGTCTAATAAGATATACTTCCCTTTTGGTTTTTCTAATACTTTTTTAGACATCTTAACGACACAAAAAATAGATTGTGACGTTGTTGTTTCTGAAATTTCTTTCAAGATACTCTCAGATAAAATATATATTGGAACATCAATCTGTATGGTTAATCGTTCATATACCTCTTTCGACATCATACAATATAAGGCTTGTTGACTATTTAACGCATCCAACACTAAATGATACCCCTCAAGGACATATAGTTGTTCTTTTTTTCGACCTTTTGCCGTGAGTAATTTTTTCCACAATTTTGCTTGTGCATTTTGTAAGGATGTCACTTCTTGTATCATCTTATTCTCCATATAGCTTTATTTTGTACGTTTTTCTATATAGTTACCTAAACTTGTTTTAATAAATTTTGTACGATAATCTAATTGGTCAATTTTTAATAAAGACGTAAATGACGGTACTTCTAGTTTACCTTGGAATTTTGCTTGAATCAAAACAGCAATACCTGCTACTTTTGCTTCAAACTCTTCAACTAAACTATACATACCATTCACTGTTCCGCCTCCTTTTAAGAAGTCGTCTACAATTAAGACACGTTCACCTGCTTTTAAGCTACGTTTAGATAATTCCATTCTTTCCACACGTGTCGATGTTGGTGATGCATAATTCACACTCACAGTAGCCCCTTCTGTTACTTTTGAGTCACGTCTTACAATAACAAACGGTACACCTAATTCGTGTGCAACAGCTTGAGCAAGAGGAACACCCTTTGTTGCAACGGTCATAACAACATCAATACGTTTTGTCATGTATAATGTCGCAATAAGTTTTCCAATACGTGATAATAAATTAGGGTCACTTAGTAAATCTGAAATATAGACATAATTTCCCGGAAGTACACGCTCAGGATCTTCTAATTTAGATTGTAAAAAAGATAATGTTTGTTTGGCGTCATAAATGGACATCAGCGGAATATACCGTGCTCCACCCGCAGCTCCGGGAATCGTTTCAACAGTCCCTGTTCCTCTTTTTTCAAGGGTTTCTTTAATAATGAATAAATCTTCACTAATCGATGATTTTGCAGCGTCATATTTACTGGCAAAAAAAGATAGTGGAATCAATTTTATCGGATTAGATATTAAATATTGTGTCATATCAATTAGTCGTTCTGTTCGTCTTACTCTCATATTTTACACCTCTACCTTTCATATAAAGTCATCATTTAGTATAACGTTTTAGCATATATTTTTCAAACCATTCACCTTAATTGTTTGGATTTTTTAATGCTTCTACGACGGATAATAAATTCGTGCCAAAACTGGATTTTATTAAAATTGTATCTTTCTCTTGTAATGTATTTTTCAATAATTGAATGAATGTATCGTGATTGTCTTTTTCATAAAATACAGGTATTTGTTTAGTGCTTAGCACCTCTTTTAATGCTCGCATATGTTCACCAAATAAATATAAACAATCTAAATGATGTTCATCAATAACACTTGCGATACTAGCATGTAAGATATCACTTTCTTGCCCTAATTCACGCATATCTCCCAACACAGCAATTTTTCTTCCAGATACGTTTAAGGTTTGGAAATCTTTCAATATTGCTTTCATAGATGTTGGGCTAGCATTATATGCGTCATTTAATAATGTTGTATGATAAATCCCATCCACCCATTCTGTTCGATTAGCGGTTAGTGTAAATGTTGCTAATGCTTGAATTTGCGTTTCCATAGGAACTTGGAAAAAGTTTCCTACCAATATAGCAGCTGCAGCATTTTTTGCATTATATTTACCAATAATCTTCAATTGGATAGATTGGTCACTATTTTTTAGTGTAAAGTGCGTTCCATACTGATTAGTTGAAATATTTTCAATACACAAGAAAGCATCTTTTTGTTCACCAAATGTTTGTGTAAAAGGATACTTATTTTGTAATAATGGTTCATCAGCAGGTACAATAAGGATACCTTTATCGCGTAAACCAGCTGTCATTTCTAATTTGGCTTTAGCAATTCCTTCTCGAGAACCTAAAAATTCTAAATGACTATCGCCAATCAATGTAATCACAGCTATCATCGGTTTTGCTAATGTAGATAATTGCTCGATTTGTCCAAATCCATCCATACCCATTTCCAAAACAAGTATATCCGTTTGTTCAGGAGCATCTAAAATTGTTTTTGGTACACCTATTTCATTATTATAGTTTCCTTGTGTTTTATACACAGAATAAGACGTTTCTAAAATAGCAGCAACCATATCTTTTGTTGTTGTTTTTCCATTACTTCCTGTAATGGCCACCACTTTCATCTGAGTTGTTTCTAAATAGTAACTTGCTAAATCATGAAATGCTTGTAATGTATCATCCACAAAAATACACGCAATCCCCTCTGGTGCTTCATCTTGTGATCTGTCCCAAAATGTCACAGTCGCACCTTGTTCAATTGCTTTTTCAACATAATCATGCCCGTCACTATTTCCTCTTAAAGGGACAAATAAACTCCCTGTTTTGCAAAGTGATGTATTAAATTGTACATTTGTAACAGGTGCAAAACGATTACTTGATGTATAATCAATGGCTCTTACAGCTTTCACGATTTCAACAATCGTCATTTCTCTCATATTCTTCACTCATTTCATTTAACATTAAACTAAGTATATCAGTGGATACTTTCCTTTTCAATTCATTATTATAAAAATTCCACATCGTTAGATGTGGAATTTTATTTATTCTACCATTTGATATACTCTTTTTTCTTCATATCTTTTAACAGCTAAATCTAATAGCATATTCACTAAATCAGCATAAGGGATACCCGTAGCTTCCCATAATAAAGGATACATACTAAATTGTGTAAATCCTGGCAAAGTATTTACTTCATTGATATAAATTTTATTATCTTCCGTTAAGAAAAAGTCACATCTTGTTAAACCACTGCCATCAATCGCTTCAAAAGCTTGAATAGCATATTGTCGTAATGTTTCGCTAATATCTTCTGGAATTTGTGCTGGAATTTGTAAAGTTGCTTGATTGTTTTTATATTTTTCTTCAAAATCATAAAAATCAACCACTTTTACTACTTCACCAACAACAGATGCTTTTATATCATCATATCCTAAGACAGCAACTTCCAATTCTCTAGCAATCACACCTTTTTCAACGACAACACGTCTATCAAAGGATAAAGCTAATTCAATCGCTTTGATTAACTCATCTTTATTCGTTGCTTTTGAAATCCCTACACTTGAACCTAAATTAGCTGGCTTTACAAACATTGGATACGTTAATTCTTTTTCGCAAAGTGTCACGACTGTTTCAGCACTAGATAACCATTGCTTTTTCAAAATAGTCACATAAGGTAATTGTGGTAAACCAGCTTGTGCAAATAATTTTTTTGAAATAATTTTATCCATACCACATGCACTTGCTAAAACACCTGTCCCAACATAAGCAGTATCAAGAATTTCAAATAAACCTTGAACAGTACCATCCTCTCCATTTGGCCCATGCAACACAGGAAAGACAACGGCATTTTCTTCTTTTACAACCGTTGGTAAAACAGATTGTCCTACTTTTTCCCATGTTAAAACAGCTTCATTTTCAACAGGTTGTGTTAATGTCTGCCCTAAAATCCAATCTCCATTTTTTTGAATATAAATTGGTTTTACTGTATAAGTATCATAAGAAATAGCTTTTAAGATATTAAATGCTGTCAGAATAGAAATATCGTGTTCTTGACTTTTCCCACCATAAATTAAAAATAATGTTTTCATATAGTTCTCCTATTAGAATGTTCTACTTTCTAAATTAAAAGCATCTTTAGCTTCTTGTGGTGCATCTTTAACACTCGTTTTATTCTTCAAACGTCCACGCACAACATAGCGTTGTAGCCCTTCTAAATCAGCACATGTAATCAACGTCACAATATCTTCATCTGGTGTATCATCCACTAATTCCACACGCTCTGGTGCAACTGTTTCATGCCAGTATACTTCATATTCATAAACATTTTCTAAATCAGTTAAGTAAACTTTTGCCCCATTTTGAATATTTAATAATGGTGTAAACAACATTTTACCATCTCCGGCTGTTGTATAGTGACTAGCCAATGGATAATTCCCTTTTCCCATTTCTTGATCGGCACGAAGTGTTCCAGCACCAACTAACATATTCAAATCACTCACGCCTTTAGCAATCGTCAACTTAATACCTACGGACGGTACAGCGATTTCACCAATAGACGGTACTTTAGCATTGGCTAAACTTGCTTGTAATACTGTTTCAAAACTAATTGGATGAATATCTGCATAATCAAAATTCGCTTCTACTTTTTTGTTTTCAGCAATTTCACTAACCGTGACAGGTTTTTGTTGTGTAATCTGATGTGTTAACATCATGTTACGAATTTGATTTGAGAAAATCAACACTATACCTATGATTGCTAATAATATAGCTAGTGCTGTTACCCATTTATTTGAACGTGCTCCTTTTTGACGTTTTTCTTGTCGTTCTCTTTGTAATCTTTGTTCTCGTCTGCCCATTTTATCTCCTTATTGTGCTTGTTTTTCTTTTAGTGTTTCAATAAAATGATATACACCTTGACCTGCTTGGGCACCATCTCCAACAGCTGTTGCTACTTGACGTAATGTTTTTTGTCGAACATCTCCAATAGCAAACACACCCGGAATGACTGTTTCCATTTGATCATTTGTTAAAATCCAACCTTCATCATCTGTAATGCCTAAATTTTTAAATGCTTCTGTATTTGGCAGCAATCCAACATAAATAAATACGCCTGCAGCAGATACTGTTGAAACTTCATTCGTTTTAACATTTTTTAAACGAACACCACTAACAGCATTATCTTCTCCTAAAATTTCTTCAACAACACTATCCCAAATAAATGTTATTTTATCATTTTTAAAAGCTCTATCTTGTAAAATCTTTTGTGCACGTAATGCATCACGACGATGTACAATACTTACTTTTGATGCAAACTGCGTCAAATATGTACCTTCTTCAACAGCAGAATCTCCTCCACCAACAACAATCAATTCTTTATCTTTGAAAAATGCACCGTCACAAACAGCACAATAGCTAACACCTCGGCCGCTATATTGACTTTCTCCATCAACACCTAATAAACGATGATGTGATCCTGTCGCAATAATAATAGCATAAGCACGGTATGTTTTTTTACCTGCATGAACGACTTTTATATCCTCTTCGAGTGTAATGTCTGTCACATCTCCATAAGCATATTCTGCACCAAAGTGCATCGCACTTTCATACATTTTATTTGCTAAATCTGGGCCTAAAATAGACACATATCCAGGGTAATTTTCAATTTCTGATGTATTCAGCATTTCTCCTCCTGGAACACCGCGTTCTAACATCAGCACTGATAAATTGGCACGTGAAGCATATAATGCCGCCGTCATCCCTCCAGGACCCGCACCAATAATAATGACATCAAATATTTTATCCATATATACTCCTTAATTTTCTTGTTCTAAAATTTTACCTAATTGAATGATATATTCTTTCAATCCTTCTTTGACTTCCGGGTGAGATAAACCATATTGAATATTCGTCGTAATTAAGCCTAATTTATTCCCTGTATCATAACGAATCCCACGGAATACTTTTGCAAAAACACGATGTGTACGATTTAAACGGTCAATCGCATCCGTTAGTTGAATTTCTCCTCCAACACCTGGTTCCAATGTTTCTAAAATTTCAAAAATTTCTGGCGTTAATAAATAACGTCCAATAATCGCTAAATTACTTGGAGCTTCTTCAGGTTTTGGTTTTTCTACAAAGCGTTTCACATTGTATAAACCTTCTTCTAATTCAGAATCGACATCAATAATGCCATAACTACCTGTTTGGTGCGGTTCAACTTCCATGACAGCAATTTGTGCTGTATGTGTTTTTTCATAGCTATCAATCAACTGTTTTGTTAATGGTACCTCATCATGCATAATATCGTCACCTAATAATACAACAAAAGGTTCATCACCAACAAATGCTTTAGCTTGTAAAACAGCATCTCCTAATCCTTTTGGATACGGTTGACGTACAAAATAAATATTAGCGCCTGATGTTGATTCCACTAGTTTCAACAAATCATATTTACCTTTTTCACGCAATGTTGCTTCTAATTCAATATTTGCATCAAAATGATCTTCAATAGGTCGTTTACCTTTACCAGTAATAATTAAAATATCTTCTATACCAGATGCAACAGCTTCTTCCACAATCAGTTGAATAGTTGGTTTATCAACAATTGGCATCATTTCCTTTGCCATTGCTTTTGTAGCCGGTAATAAACGTGTCCCTGATCCAGCGGCTGGAATAATCGCTTTTTTCACTTTTTTCATCATGATATCTCCTTTATTTCTTCACTTTTTCCATCTCGTGCCATCAATTCAACAATCGCTTGCTTCACATTTTTATTATGGTATAGCACTTCATAAATTGCCTTTGTAATCGGCATATCTATTTGTTCTTGATGTGCAATTTCATAAGTTGCTTTCGTTGTCCAAACACCTTCAACTGCCATATCAATTTCTTCCATTGCTTCTTGTAAAGAAAGACCTTTTCCTAATCGGTAACCTAATTGCCAATTTCTCGAATGCACGCTCGTACATGTCACAATTAAATCACCAACACCACTTAATCCGATAAATGTTAATGGTTCTGCACCAAAATACATACCAAATCTCGTAATTTCAGCAAGTCCTCTCGTCACAAGTGCTGCTTTGGCATTGTCACCATATCCTAGTCCAGCTACAATACCAGCACCTAATGCAATAATATTTTTTAAAGCTGCTCCATATTCAACACCGACAACATCTTCATTTGTGTAAATTCTAAAATACTTATTCATAAACAATGATTGTACATATTTTGCCGATTGATTATTTTGACACGCAGCCGTAATCGTCGTTAAATCTTTTCTAGCCACTTCTTCTGCATGACTTGGCCCAGACAACACCACAATATCCTTATACACATCTTTATCTAATGTTTCTGATAAAATTTGCGAAATACGTTTATGGCTACCTTGCTCCAAACCTTTACTTGCATGTACAATGTAAGGTTTAGACGTTATAGCCATATTCACTTGTTGTGCTACTTGTCGAATAGCATTTGTAGGCACAACAAATAAAATACAATCCACCTGTTCAAGTGCTTCATTCAAATTTATAGTAGCTCTTAATTGTTCAGGCAATAAAATATCTTTTAAATATCTTTCATTTTTATGGTATTCATTGATACAATCAATATCATCTTGATTGTTTCCCCACAAACATACATCATGCCCATTTTCGACTAAACAAGTCGCCAATGCCGTTCCCCAAGAACCAGCACCTAATACAGCAATCTTTTGTTTCATCTACACACTTCCTAACTGGTTTTCATACTGATACATTTCATAGAGCGATACATCTTTACGATGACGATATACATACATACAGATGGATAAAACCACTAATACAAGTGATAATGCTTGAGATACTCTTAATGGCCCTAACCATAAACTATCTGAACGCATACCCTCTACAAAGAAACGCTCTATACCATACCAAATAACATAAAACAGTGTCGTATCTCCAATTTTTAATCCTTTTAGTTTTCGGCGAAGCACCATTAACAACACAAAGCCAATCACACTTAAAACAGATTCATATAAAAAAGTTGGTTGATAATACTGTCCATTCACATTCATTTGCTCAATAATAAAGTTAGGCAAATGTAGTTGCTCTAAATAAGCACGTGTAACTGGGGCACCATAAGCTTCTTGATTGACAAAGTTACCCCACCTTCCTATCGCTTGTGCCAATAACACACCCGGTGTAATAATATCTAGCAAAATAAAAGTTGGTATATTAAATTTCTTAGCATACCAATATAAAAAGGCAATACCAGCAAGCAATCCTCCATAAATGGCTAGGCCACCTTCCCATATATAAAAGATACGTAATAAATCATGTTGATAATCTTCAAATTTAAAGACGACATAATAAATACGTGCCCCTAAAATTCCAACTGGAAATAAATAGTACACTAAATCTGTAAAAAAATCTTTTGGAAGTCCTTTTCGTTGTCCTTCTCTATTTGATAGAATAGTTGCTAAAAAAGCACCGGATACCATAATGACGGCATACCAACGAATAGACAGGCCAAAAAAAGATACAATTTCTGGATTTATAGCTAATGATGTCATTATAATCTCCTTAATTTTTTGTATTTTCTTGAATAAGTTTATTTAAATTATTTTGAAAAACTTCTGTTGCATCAAATCCCATTCCTTTAGCACGATAATTCATCGTTGCTACTTCAACAATATTCGCTAAATTACGTCCCATTTTAACTGGAATAGAAATTTGTGGCACATCTACGTCTAAAATACGAACTCTTTGTTGCCCATTCCCTAATCGATCAAATGTTTTATGTTCATTCCACACTTCAAGTCTAACAATTAAATCTAATTTTTTCGTATCACGAACAGAACCGACACCAAATAATGTCATCACATCAATAATACCAATACCGCGTACTTCTAATAAATTTTTCAAAATACTCGGAGACTCTCCAATAAGCGTTAACTCATCCACTTGATAAAAATCAACTCTATCATCTGCAACTAAACGGTGCCCTTGTTGTAACAACTCAAGAGCTGTCTCGCTTTTTCCAACACCGCTATCTCCTGTAAGCAATACACCAACACCAAATATATCAATAAACACACCGTGCATAGAAACACGCTCTGCTAATTTACTTTCTAAATAATTGGTTAAATTACTAATGACGCTCGTTGTCTTACTTGATGTTTGTAAAATCGGAATACACGCCTTTTCAGCAGCTTCTACTAAACACATCGGTGCTTCTAAATTACGTGCAATAATAAATGCAGGTGTTTCATGCGCACATAATTTTCTCATAACATCAAGTGCTTCTTGTTTATCTAATTTTTGAATAAACGATATTTCAGTCATTCCTAGGACTTGGATACGTCGCTCATCATAATATTCAAAGTATCCCGTTAATTCAACACCCGGCCTAGATAATTCACTAGTAAAAATATGTCTTTCTAAAAATGCCTCCCCATGCTGTACCTTCAATCTTAATGTATTCACTAGCTCTTGAACAGTTACGGTCATTTTTTTACCTCTATCTTAAAAATTTATACTCTTTTTTATCATACCACTTTTTGAGATATCGGGAAAGGCATATACTTTTAAAAACATACTCTTTCATCAATCCTGTATAAAATAAAAACAAACTATTTTAACTTTATAACATAAAGCATCATAAAAAGGATTGATACATTATCATATCAATCCTTTTTATATATGTATATATGTTAAATTCTATTATCCTTTACTTTAAAAACAAAGCATCCTAATCCTAATAATAAACTACCAATGAGTACACCTACATAAGATTTTTCTTCATTTGTTTTCGGTAACTTTCTCTCTTCAGAAACTTTATTTTTTAATAAAGAACTACTCATGGACACTGTATTTGACTTAGTAATTTCTGATTTGATAGCAAATGGTTTTTTCGTTTTACCTTCATTATAAACCACTGCATAATGACTAAAATGTTTAACAGTAAATAAGATTTCTTTATCTGTAACAGTAAAAGGTATTGGTTCTTTTTTATCCCCATTTAAGAAATAGACTTGTTCTACTTTACGGTCATCTTTTTTCATGACACTAACATGTGCTTCTTGTTCAAACGATACTTTTTCTTTTGTTTTATTTGATACAAAATACATATCGTATATATCTACTTGCTTATCAAATTGTTTTTCTAATTCTTCTGTCGCATCTTTCACTACAAAAGAGAGGTCATCTGTTTTTTCCGTTTTAGCTGTTGTAACCGTTACTTTTTTATCTATTAACATAAACACTTTTTTTTCAATAAGTTGTCCAAGTGCCTCTTCTAATTGCTTTGTCACATCATCTATATCTTCTTGAGTAGCTGTTGATAATGATAGTACATTTTTTGCTTGTTTTAAAACTTGTTCTAGTTTCTCCATTCCACTTATGTACGAATCTTTTTCCAATGCCTCTACTTTATTTTTCAATGCTTCTAAATCAGACTTATCTATAATATTATCTGTTAAAAAAGTAACTTTTGCTAATTGAATATCAGTATGTTTAACCGATTGAACAGATCCATTTCTCAAAGTATACATTGCACCTTTGTAATTCGGGAAAATAACTTTTACATATTTTGTTCCACTCGGCAAATCATACGCATCAAATGTTGTTCGTGCATAGGCTGGATAAGCATCTACAAAATTATCAACAACACGTAATGATTGATACGGCGTCCAATCTTTTCCATTTAATGATGTTTCAATTTTAAAATCTAATGAATCTTTTTGAACAACAGTTGATCGAATAGATGCACCTTCATTTGCCCATGCTCTAGAATTATATTGAGAAACATCACTTAATGTTTGATAATAAGTCGTTAAATGCACATCTTTAACACCATTTACTTTATAAATAAGCGATTGATTTTCTGATCCTTCTTTTACATACAATCGACTATTTTCATATCGTGGTTGTCCACCATAGAAGAAATTATTTTTATTTTCATATTGTTGTTCACCATGTGACACAAAGGTTAGACCGTCCGTTTTAACGATTGGACGAATATGGTATGGTGTTGATTCATTTGGTGTATCAAGATTATCAAATCGTGTTATCGGTGCATCTTCTGTTTGATACACTCTTATCCAGTCAATCAAATAATTACTGTCTTGTTTTGTTAAACGTTTGCTATAATCGACATCACCAACCCAACCGTCACCAACTTGTGTTTCTAAAATCGGAAACATTGGACGATGATGCATACTATCTAACTCTTGTCCTTGAGTAGATGTAAACACTTTTTTACCATCTATGTACCATGAAATATGTGTTGGTGACCATTCTACTTCATATACATGAAATGCTTGACTCCACGCTTCATAATTTTTTGTCGGTACTCCATGTGAACCTTTGTTTTTAGCTAAAATACCATAATGATTGGTTGTCCAAGCATCCCATGAATCTTGACCTAAATACTCTAAAATATCAATTTCATCATGTCCTGTTTCATCTTCCAAATAGCTGGCCAAATCCCTTTTGAATCATTCACTTTTGCTCTAACAGCTACACGCCCAAATTGAAACGAAAATTTATCTTTAGATTCAAGACGACCCGACGACCATGTTACTTTACTTGGAATATTATCTTTTGTATATCTATCAATACCAACTGCATCAATAAGCGCTTGTGTACTATTATAATTACGACTGTTAATCGCTAAATAACTATTATCTCCGTCTTTCACAATACTAACTGCTTTACGATTATAAATAGCAGCATGATTTACCATACCATCAATAATTTGCCACTTACTTTCATCAATAGTATCTTCGTTAAATTCATCTGACCAAACTAGTTTATTATAAGGTGTTTCTGGCATCATATAGTCTGGTCTTGTTTCATCAAAATCCTTTCCTGATGCTAAAATTTCAACTTCATTATATTTAACAGGTGACTGTGCATCTTTTTCAACAGTAAATCGCACAATTTTCCCAGATAACGCTTTATCTAAAATAACTTTCTCTATATCTTTCCCTTGGGTAAATTGCTGTTTGGAAAAAATAGTTGTTCCAAGTGATGTTGGAGAAGAGCTTACCTCTATTTTAACATGTTTATATGTTCCCTCTTCTAATTTAAAATGAACTTCTTTGATTTGATATACATTCTTATATTCAAATTGAAGTTGATTTTCTCCAGGTGTCTGATGAATAGCATACCCTGTATTCAGTTTACCATCACTTATCTTTTCAATATCTACGGGTGTTAACCCTTTCACAAAAGGAAGTTTTCCAAGAGCTATATTACGCAATTCTAACTCTTTTGGCACAACCACTTCAGATTCAGGTACATTCGCAATAGCTTCAATTTCTGAAAACAATATGCCATTACTGTATCCTTTCCATGAGCTATTCGTATTTTGAATATAATGCCCTTTCCCCCAAATACGAATGTATCTCGCTTGAATAGGATTTTCTAAATCTACAATTTGTGGTTTTTCTTTTGTTTCAGGCGTTTCAATGACATCTGTTGTGTTAAATACCGTCGTTGATTGTTTAAAATCTGCAGTTTGAGATACTTCTATTTTCACATCTTTAAACGTAGATACAGCATTTGGATAACTATTCCGATATAATTTTAATCGTTTTAACTCTCTTATTTTTTCTAAATCGTATTGCAAATATACATGTTGCCATTGATTATATCCATTATCATCTCCACCAACTTCATTCCCTACAATCACTTTTGTAGACATCGCATCATCTGATTGACTAATTTGCCCGTCAGTAGCTCCTTCTGGATTTAAAATCTGAACTTGCGGTGTTGTAGAATCACCAGAACCAATTTTCGTAGTTGCATTGGACGTTGGTATTTTTCCCAATAAAACATTTGACTCTACTAATTTTTCGCTAGACTGTGCATATACATTGGATTGTTTGGATACACAAGATAAACCCACCAGTGCTACTACACCTATTTTCAACACCCATTTTTTCATCGTTATCCCTCTCTTTCTAATAAATATCGTTATGATAACAAAATATTTTGTTCTGTATTCTTATCAAAATAATGTGCCTTATTCATATCGAATGCCAAGGTAATCTCTTGATCCATTTGAATATGTTGTCTACTATGTACAATTGCTTTTATCTTTTGACAACCGATTTGCGTATGCACAATATATTCAGCACCAAGTAATTCAGCTACCATAACGTTTGACGTTATCATTGCTTTTTCATAAGTTTGCATCACAAATGGATCATTAGATAAACTTTCTGGACGAATCCCTAATACTATTGGTTTATTTTCATAACCCTTTTCTTTTAATTGTTGATATTGTGCCAAAGGTAACTCTAAAGAAATTGTTTCATCTACTTTAAAACAACCTTTTTCAAGTGTTCCTTCAATAAAATTCATCGTAGGAGCACCAATAAATCCTGCAACAAATAAATTGATTGGAAAATCATAAATCTCTTTTGGTGTCCCAATTTGTTGTATCACACCTGCTTTCATAACGACTAAACGATGTGCCATTGTCATCGCTTCTGTTTGGTCATGCGTAACATAAATGGTTGTAGCTTGTAAATCATTATGAATACGGATAATCTCCGTTCTCATATCTCCACGTAATTTCGCATCTAAATTAGAAAGAGGTTCATCCATTAAAAAGACTTTTGGAGAACGAACAATCGCGCGTCCCAGTGCCACACGTTGTCTTTGTCCACCAGATAAAGCCTTAGGTTTTCTATCTAATAAATTTTCTAAACCTAAAATTTGTGCTGTTTCTTTTAATTTTCTATCTATTTCGTCTTTACTTATTTTTTTCAGTTTTAAAGCAAACGCCATATTATCATAGACAGTCATATGTGGATATAAAGCATATGACTGAAATACCATTGCAATATCTCTATCTTTAGGTTCAACATCATTCACACATAAATCATCAATATAAAATTCCCCCTCAGAAATATCTTCTAATCCTGCAATCATTCTTAATAAAGTTGATTTACCACACCCTGAAGGACCAACTAATGCAATAAATTCTTTATCTTGAACTTCTAAATTAAAATTATCGACGGCGTGATACCCATTCTCATATCGTTTATGGATATGTTTTAATGATAATGTTGCCATAATATACTCCTTTATTCTTCTATTTCTTTTAAAACATATAAAACAGATGAAAAATCTGTGTCATGCTCTTGATTATCTATTGGTAAACCTACACACATTAGTTCATTACCGTAAAAAACACCTTTTTGACATTGATACATTTTCTCCGGAGATACTCCTTTTAAAACAAATCGTCTAAACCCTCTATTTGCTCTCGTTAATTGCTGGTAATATCCAACAATTACTGTTTTTTTATCTTCTGATATAACTTGCCAAGCTGTATCTATATCTGTATATGGCGATAACAGACGATAAAATGTTCCCTTTTGAAAAACATCACGATATGTTTTATAAAATTGTATATGCTCTCGCACACTATTTTTCTCTTCTACGGTTAATTTAGATAAATCTAATTCGTATCCAAAATTACCAAAAAAAGCAACATTTGCTCTTGTGTGTAACGGTGTTACACGATTAACTTGCTGATTAGGTACTTCCGACACATGACATCCCATACTGACAAGCGGATAAACCATAGACGTCCCATATTGAATAAACAATCTTTCAATAGCATCCGTATTATCACTTGTCCAAGTTTGAGGAGCATAATAAAGCATACCAGCATCAAATCTAGCACCTCCACTTGCACAAGATTCAAATAAAACATGCGGAAATTCTGTTGTAAGTGCCTCATATAAACGATAGACGTTTAATATATATCGGTGGAAAAGTTCACCTTGATGACGTGCATCATAATATAGACTATATGTTTCAGTCATATATCGATTCATATCCCATTTAATATAGTCGATTTGGTTCGTAGATAATAAAGTATGTAGTTGCTTATAAATATTTTGATAGACATCTTCTCTAGATAAGTCAAGTGTGTGTTGATGTCTTGATGGAGATTGTCGTCTATTCGGATGATGTACTATCCAATCCGGATGCTCTCGATAAAGTAAACTATCTTTATTAACCATTTCCGGTTCAATCCATAAACCAAACATCATATCTAATGAATGAACATGAGAAATAATACTCTCTAAGCCATTTGGTAATTTTTCTTTATTAACAGTCCAATCCCCTAATCCTGATGCATCATGATTACGATGTCCAAACCAACCATCATCTAGTACAAACAACTCCATACCTACTTGTTTTGCTTCATCTACTAAAGCTAGAATACTCGATTCATCAAAATCAAAGGACATCGCTTCCCAATTGTTTAATAATACTGGACGAGGTTTTTCTTTCCAAGTACCTCTTATCAAATGTTCTCGATAAAAAGCATGGTAAATTTGACTCATTTTATTTAATCCACAATCTGAATAAACTAGTACAACCTCTGGTGTATCAAAACGTTCATTAGGTTTTAACTCCCAACAAAAATAATCTGAATGAATCCCCATTAACAAACGACTGATACCATGTGTTTTGACATCTATTCCTGCATAAAAGTTGCCACTATATACAAGAGAGCATCCTATGGCTTCTCCTATATCTTCTGTTGTATACGGTCTTTTTAATGCAATAAACGGATTATGTTCTGAACTACTCGCTCCTTTTAAGCTATAAATAGACTGATTCCCCGATTGAAGTTTAGAAGTGATGAGATGTCTTTCCCTTCCCCATGCACCGTCTAAGTGCATCCATTCATATACAGAATCTGGCAAATCTAAACAGATACTCATCGCCTTTTCAATCGATACACTTTCTTGTCCAAGCTGTTCAAATGAGGCATGTCTAGTAATAACAGGATATTTTTCAAAAATAGTATAATATAAATACAATATCGTACTTGAGATATTATCTTCTAAAATAATTTCTAATGTTTGCGCTTCTAAATCATCATTTGTATATGTGTGTGGCAACCCCTTTATATGCGGTTTCCCTTGTAAAACACGATGCTCTCTATACTTAAAATCCGATAATGTACTACCATCTGATTGACGTAATGAAAAAGCTGGTAATCCAAAATCCGTTGTACCATAACAAGCATATTCTTGTTTTGTATAGTGTAAAGAAAATGTGTCGTCATCATCAAAAACACATGCTCCTAAAGGTCTTGATACTCCCTGAAATAAATGTTGATATGATTTTTTTTCACTTACTCTTTTTCCATAATACAAATGTCCAATATGCCCATTTGGTAAAAGATGCATTATATAGCTTATTTCGTCATTATATAAATGAAATTCTTTGTTTTCTAGCTGAACAGAAATTGACATTTTTTTCTTCCTTATCTCTATAATTTACTACCTGATGTAGCAATCCCTTGAATAAATTGTTTTTGAAATAAAATATAAATAATAACCATTGGCCAAATAGCTAACACCGATGCTGCCATCAACTGTGGATAATTCACAGAGTATGCACCCTGTATTTTAGAAAGCGCCGAAGAAAGCGTTGCTGCACTTGCATCAGAATTCACAATTAAGGGCCACAATAAATCTTTAAAGGCAAATAATGCTGTAAAAATACCTAGTGCAATTAGACCAGATTTGGCTAAAGGTAACATAACTTTGAAAAAAGTTTGTCCAATATTACAGCCGTCTAATCTGGCTGCTTCCTCTAATTCCTTAGGCAATCCCATGAAAAATTGTCTTAATAAAAATGTACCAAATGCACTTACCAATCCAGGAAAGACTAAGGCAAAAATTGTGTTACGCATACCTAATTGATTAATCATTAAATATTGTGGAATAACAAATAATTGACTTGGTACCATCATTTGAAATAGCACTAAACCGAATAACAGATTACGTCCTGGAAATTCTAATCGTGCAAAAGCATATGCCGCCATTGCACTGAATAAAACAGAACTAATAATTCTCCATAACATCATCATAATCGTATTAAAATACAGCATAATAAAATTATTAGAACGAATGACTTCTGTATAATTCTCTGTTCTTAATTGACTAGGAAATAATTGAAATGGATTCATTTGTGTAGATTCTGTCACTGTTTTAAATGATGTCAATACCATCCAAATAAATGGTACGATCATGCCTAAAGCAACAAAGATTAAAAAAGCATGTGTCAGTATTGATGTATAATATTTTTTCATTATTTACCTCCTCTACATATAGTTTACCCATTTTTTCTGTGCTTTCATTTGAATAACTGTAATAATCAAAATAATGGCTAATAACAACATTACAATAGCTGAACCATAGCCTTTATCTGCATATTTAAATGAATTGTTATAGAATAAATAAACTAATGAAACAGTCTTATCATAAGCAGGACTTGTCACACTCTCCATCATATAAATTGAATCAAACACTTGCATTGCTTGAATAATACTTGTTACAACAACAAAAAATAAGGTTGGCGATACAAGTGGTAACGTGATATGAAAAAACTGTTTCGTGGCACTTGCACCATCTATTTTTGCTGCCTCATAGAAGTCTTTCGGAATTTCTTGTAAACCAGCTAAAATTAAAATCATGCTATACCCCACAGTACTCCAAATACCAATAATAGCGATTGAATAAATAGCAATCGTTGGATCTTCTACCCAGTTCACAGGTCCTAATCCAATTTGTTTCAAAAGGTAATTGATTAGTCCAAAATCAGTATTATAAAGCCATTTCCAAACCATTGTAACCGCAGCTGGTGCAGCAACCATAGGTAAAAAATAAATCGTTCTATATACATGTTTCCCTTTTAATTTAGAATTTAAAAGTGTTGCTAAAATAAGAGCAAAGATAACTGTTATCGGTACGACCAAGAGTGTATATTGAATTGTATTCCACGTTGCTTGCCATACTTGAGTATCTTCAAATAAACGTTTATAATTATCCAATCCAACAAAAATATTATTTTTCCCAAAATCACCACTCTTAAAAAAACTCATACGTAATGTTTCAAAAATAGGTATAATATTTAAAATGATTAGTCCGATAATTGTCGGTGCTACGAGAAACCATCCCCAAAAGTATTCGTTCCACTTTTTATTTCTTTTTTTCATTATCGATTTTTCCTCACTTTCAACAAAGCCTGTTATAAAAAGGAAGAAGACATTGACTTTAAACAGTTGCTGTCTTCTTCCATATTTATCTATGCTTATTTTTCAGAAGAAAGTTCTTCATTCATCATTTTAGCAACATCTTTACATGCTTCTTCAACTGTTTTTTGTCCTAAGTAAGCAGGTTTTAATAATTCATAAGATTTTTCTTCCCATTTTGATGTTGAATTAGAATAAGGTCTAATTTGTGCATCATCTACCATATCAATAAAGGATTTAATATGGAAATTTTTATTTGAATCTACCCAAGTTGTCGCTGCCCCTTTATAAGCAGAAATCGCTACACCTAAACTTGCTTGCATATCTTGACCTTCTTTTGAACTTAAAAATTCAACCCATTTCCAAGATGCTTCTTTATGTTTTGTGTTGGCAGAAATAGCGTTTCCTAATCCATTGAAAATTGTCACACGTTTACCTGTGTTTCCTTTTGGTAATACAGCAATATCAAAATTATTTTTAATGTATTCATTATCATTAAATGAACTTAAATTCCATGAACCGAATAACGCCATAGCAACTTGACCATTTTGAAGTGCTTCTGCACGTTTTTTGTCATCTGTAATTTCTGGAGATAATTTTTCTTTCACAAAACGCATGTAATATTCTAAAGCTTGAATTGTTTTTGGATTGTCATACCCTGATTTTTTATCAGGTGTAATTACTGTTCCATCGTTTTGATAAATAAAATTATAAAAACCTTCTTGATTATGTAAAGGTGCTAAAAATCCATATTGACTACCATCTTCTTTTGTTAATTTTTTAGCTACTTCATATAATTTATTCCAATCCCATGACTCATCTGGATAAGCAACGCCTGCTTCATCGAACATTTTTTTGTTATACCATAGACCAATCGTGTCATAATCTTTCGGTACAGCATATTGTTTACCGCCAACATTATAAATTTTATTTAACCCCTCTGGAAAATTCTCCAATTTAGCATCTTTACTTTTTGCTAAATAATCATCTAAACCCAATAACATATTATTTGAACCATAACGGTAAATTTCATTTGAATGCATCCAGAATGTATCTGGCAATGTGCCTCCTGTTGCACCTGCTTCTAACATTGTCCAATACGCATCCCAATTCACTACTTGTATTTTAACTTTAATATCTTTATTTTTTTCTTCAAACTTATCTGCAATTTTTCTCAATCCTTTTTCTTGTCCTGAATCCCAAATTGCATAAGTGATTTCTGATTTTGTACCACTAGATTCTGATTCTGTTTTATTCGATGTATTTTGTGCACCATTCCCACATGCTGCCAACATAACTGTTGCTGAAATAGCACCAATATAAGACATTATTTTTCTCATAATTTTTCCCTTCCACTTCATTAAAAATTACAAACAAAGAATTTCATTTATTTGTATCTTTACTATAATATAAAAACGCTTTCTACACGATACGATGACGTGACTCTAATATATGACCAAAGACCATTTTATGCTCTTTTTTATATATTTTGTCAAATCTTCATATAAATGATATACTATTTACAGATAACGTTTTCAAGAAAGGGGATTATCTATGTCAAACAATGCCACATTTCACATTTTCAATAATCATTCTTATGTTGATTTATATCCAATTCAATTTGGAAAAGAAGCATGTGAACCACTCCACTCTTTTGGTCCATCTATTAAACAACATTATTTATTTCATTACATTATCTCTGGTAAAGGTACCTTTTTCCAAACAGAAAAACAAAAAGAATATCATTTAAATGCCGGACAAGGATTTTTAATTCCTCCAAATACAATTTGTAGCTACGAAGCCGATAAAGATGATCCTTGGACATACATTTGGATTGAACTAGACGGATTAAAAGCCGAACACTATTTCAAAAAAGCTCATTTAATGGATACAGAATATATTTTCACACAACCATTACCACCTACTGAAAATGATGTCTATAAAGAAATGGAATATATTTTTCAACATTATCAATTATACAGCGCCAATATCATTGCACATGTGTATCTTTTTATGGATGCTCTCATATCACTTGCAACCAATCAAGTAAACGTGCCAGAATATACCGCTAATGATTTATATATTACCGAAGCACTCCAATATATTGAACAGCATTATGCTGAAAATATTTGTATTGAGGATATTGCCGCACATTGTCATCTAAATCGCTCTTATTTCAGTCGATTATTTAAAGAAAATATGAACATGACACCCCAGCAGTTTTTAATACATTATCGACTAATTCGTTCATGCGATTTACTAAAACACACAAATGATAGTATCGCATCTATCGCAGAAGCTGTCGGCTATTCAAACCAATTTAATTTCTCGGCTGCTTTTAAAAAATTTTTTAACCAATCTCCACACTCATGGAAAAAAGACTATGTAAAATCTCAGCAACATATGAAAAAGCCCTTTGACAGTCAGTGACTATCAAAGGGCTTTTTATTACATATTTCTTAATCTAGCAATACGATTGGCTGTTGACGGATGTGTCGCAAACAGAGAATCTTTTTCTTTTTTATGTATTGGTGACGCAATATATAAGGCTGCACTTTGTGGGTCAACACCTTTCATATCAGGTGATTGAGAAATAATTTGTAAAGCAGATATAAGACCTTGAGGGTTTCTTGTAAACGAAACCGCCGTTGCATCTGCTAAATATTCTCGATTTCTCGACAAAGCTAATTGCGTAAGTGTTGATAATAACGGTGCTAAAAAAATCGCTAATATCGACACAATGAATAAAACAATACCGAGTACACTATTTTTATCATTATTATTAGACTTATGTCTACCACCAAATCGCATGCCATAGGAACTAAATTGAATTAATAATGCAATGGCTGTTCCTAATGCAACTAAAATTGTTTGTAAACGAACATCATAATTTTTGATATGTGAAAATTCATGTGCAATGACACCTTCTAATTCTTCACGATTTAGTCGTTTTAACAATCCCGTTGTAACAGCTACTGCTGCTTTATCTGGTGACATACCTGTAGCAAATGCATTTGGTGAATCATCTTGAATGACATGAACACTTGGCATAGGTACTTGTGCCACAATCGCCATATCTTCAACAATATGCCATAACATTGGATACATTTCTTCGGTTATTTGATGTGCATGATTTCTTTTCAATACAATTTCCGTTGACTGAGAAAGCATAGCAATAGCATATATGCCACCTAATACAGTAGCAATTATTGTACCAATTAAAATATCATCAAACATAAAGTATCCAATAGCAATACCAACTGTTAAAAATAACAATGTATAAACAAGTAAAACAAGAATTGTTTTTCTCTTATTTTGTATAATTTGTTGATGTAACATACGTTTCCTCTAATCGAATGATACTTTTGGAACATTTCTTTCTTCTTGTGGTGTTTCAAGAACACTTTCTTCTTTAAAACCACCAATAGAAGCAATAATATTTGTTGGAATAGATTGTACTTTAATATTGTAATTGACAACACTTGAATTATATAGTTGTCTTGAGTAAGCAATTTTATTTTCTGTATTTGTTAATTCTTCTTGTAAGGATAAGAAATTTTGATTTGCTTTTAATTCAGGATAAGACTCACTTAATGCAAAAATAGATTTTAATGCACCTGTAATTTGATTAGATGTCTCCATAATTTCTTGTGGTGTTGCACCTTGCATGTTCACTAATTGATTACGTGCAGCAATCACTTTTTCTAATGTTTCTTGCTCATGTTTTGCATATCCTTTTACTGTTGACACTACATTTGGAATTAAATCATTACGACGTTTTAATTGAACGTCTACTTGTGCCCATGCTTCTTTAATCCAACCTCTTGATTTTACTAAACCATTATATGTTGCGATACCCCACAAAACAACGATTGCGACGATACCTAAAATAATTAACCATACCATGATAATATTCTCCTTTTCTTTTTTTATAATTATATACTATTCAAGTATACATTTCAAAAGACTTGATAACATCAGCCAAAAGACTGAAGTATGACTTTTCTTTTTATTTAAAAAATGCTACACTAATTCCAGCACATCATGACGCAAAGGAGCCTTACATGGTCATTATTTTTATTCTTTTAGCCTACTTACTGGGCTCTATCCCATCTGGTATTTGGATAGGAAAGTATTTTTACCAAATAGACATTAGAGAACACGGCAGTGGAAATAGTGGTTCCACCAATACCTTCCGTGTTTTAGGAAAAAAAGCAGGCATTATTGTACTTCTTATAGACATCTTAAAAGGTACGATTCCAACATTATTAGCTAACTTTTTTATTAAAACAGATATCAATCCTTTAATCATTGGATTATTTGCTATTTTAGGACATACATTTTCTCTTTTTGCCAATTTTAGAGGTGGAAAAGCAGTAGCAACAAGCGCAGGTGTTATCCTTGCCATTTATCCATTTTTTCTTTTAAGTGGTATTTTATTATTTTTAATCTTACTCTACTTTTCACGTATGGTTAGTTTATCAAGTATGTTAACAGCATTTTTATTAAGTTTAGCTTCTTTATTTTTACAAGATACTATTTTTACAATTTTTTGTTTTTCATTAACAGTATTTATCATTTATCGACACCGTTCTAATATTGAACGCATTCGACAAAAAACTGAATCAAAAGTTCCTTTTGGATACAAACACAAAAAAAAGCAGTCTAAATTTTAAGACTGCTTTTTCAAGTTTTCTGTTAAAATATCAATAATATCCTCAACTTCATCTTGCAAATCACACACTTTTTCAAGAGTATTTTTAATATCTCTTTGAACCTTGAAATCTGTAAATAGATTATCAAACCAAATATCCCACCCTCTATTTTTATCGGCATTGAGCATATTTGGACTAAGTGTTAAAGTAATTCCATTTAAATAAGAGGATAATTCATTGCATAATTTTTCTACTTCTTTTAAGTCTTTATAAGCATTATCCATTTTTTCACGTTTTACCAGAGATGTGAAAAAACCACCAGACCATAAATCGTATATTCCCCAATTTTTCGCGGATGATAATATATTTTTTGTTATAACTAATTTTTCTCTAAGTGTATAAGCAATATTTAATGCTTGACTGATATTTTGCATATTTCTCGCTCCCTTTCTTCATTAAAAAGTATACACTTTTTTTGTATCAATTCATCATACTTTAGTTGCATTATTTTTATAATCGTGTATGATATTCTCATACTATTTTAATTTAGGAGGTCATTCCATGACAAAACCAGTAATAATTGGCATTGCCGGAAATCAGCTCACAAACGACACAACATTGATCAATAATTTAGGGATTGCGTATACACCCCTCAATTTTGTAAAAGGTGTCTGTCAAGCTGGTGGACTTCCTGTTATGTTACCCATTCAAGATTCTAAACATGCAAAAGATTATATAAATGCTATTGACGGATTGATTTTAGCAGGTGGTCAAGATATTTCTCCTAGCTATTATGGAGAAGAACCTATTTTAGAGTTAGGTACTACTTTACCCATTCGAGATGCATTCGAATTTTCGCTTTTAGAAGAAGCACTAAAACAAAATAAACCTGTTTTTGCAATATGTAGAGGATTACAACTTGTAAATGTATTTTTAGGAGGTTCTCTTTACCAAGATATTCATAAACAAACAAACTCAACCATTCAACACTTACAAAAAACAGATCCTCATTATGTTGCACATAGTTTATCTATCGAAAAAGATAGTTTATTACATCGTATCTGGCAAACAGAAACAACATATGTGAATACCTTTCATCATCAAGCTGTTAAAACACTTGGTTCCTCTTTACGTGCAACGGCTTTTTCACCAGATGGATTTATCGAAGCGTTTGAATGGGAAAATAATAGCCAATACTTATTAGCTGTGCAATGGCACCCTGAAATCTTATTACAAGAACATCATGAACAATCTCGTGCCTTATTCGAAGATTTTGTTAAACAGTGTGCATCACACTAAAATAGACTACCAGTGAGTTAAATCGATACTTTCGGTTTAACTCTTTTTTATCAATAGGATAAAAGTGTTTTTTTATAGGTTATTTGTTATACTTAACAAGAAAAGATAGGAGGTATGTCATGGTTAAACCTTTAGCATTTCGGATGCGTCCAACACATATTGATGATATTGTCGGACAAGAGCATCTCGTTGGTCAAAACAAAATCATTCGTCGTATGGTAAACGCTAAAAGATTATCATCAATGATTTTATACGGCCCTCCAGGTATTGGAAAAACAAGTATTGCCAGTGCTATTGCCGGTTCAACACAATATGCATTTAGAATATTAAATGCTGCAACAGACGGCAAAAAAGATTTAGAAGTTATTGTGGAAGAAGCTAAGTTAAGCGGAACAGTTATTTTATTGCTAGATGAAATTCATCGTTTAAATAAAGTAAAACAAGATTTTCTACTTCCTCACTTAGAAAAAGGCTCTATTATTTTGATTGGTGCCACAACTGAAAATCCGTATATCTCAATTAATCCAGCTATTCGTAGTAGAACACAACTATTTGAATTATATCCACTCTCATCAGAAGATATAAAAAAAGCCATTTATAAAACTTTATCAGATACTAAAGACGGTTTAGGGAATTATGCCGTAAACATAACAGAAGATGCTGTGACATTTTTAGCAACAGCAACGCATGGTGATTTACGTCGATGCTTAAATGCTTTAGAATTAGCAGTTCTATCCACACAAAAAAATGCTGATAACACCATTGATATTGATACACAAGTTATCAGTGAGTGCTTACAACAAAAAGTGTTAGTACATGATAAAGACGGAGATGCTCATTACGATACTATTTCAGCCTTTCAAAAATCAATTCGAGGTAGCGATGTAGATGCTTCTTTGCATTATTTAGCAAGACTTATTCAATCACAAGATTTAATATCCATTATTCGAAGATTACTCGTCATTGCTTACGAGGATATTGGATTGGCAAACCCTACAGCTGTGGATAGGACGTTCAATGCTGTTCAAGTAGCAGAAAGACTAGGTTTTCCCGAAGCAAGAATCCCTTTATCTATGGCTGTTATTGATTTAGCATTATCACCTAAATCAAATTCAAGTATTACAGCGATTGATAAGGCACTGGCTGATTTAGCATTATTTGAAAATCTAGAGATACCTGCTCATTTAAAAGACAATCATTATAAAGGTGCTAATGAACGTGGGCATGGTCTAACTTATAAATACCCACATCACTATCCAAATCATTTTGTTTCTCAACAATATTTACCAACGACTTTACAGCATCAAACTTACTATGTACCTGGTAATACTGGAAAATATGAGCATCAATTATATCAACTTTGGAAACAGTATCAAACAACTGATAAAGAATAGCCATAAACAAGTTTTTTTGGTATAATTGTCAGCAAAGTGAGGTATTTTATGAACGAAAATAATTTGTTTAATCGTATCAAACGATTTTTTAATAGTCCATTTAGTCAAACTGGAAAATCTATTTTTAATATTAGTTATACTGTCATTCAAAGACTAATCTTAATTGGTACGCTAGGCCTTGTCTTACTCGGTGTATGTGGACTAGGGATTGGTTTAGGTTATTTTGCCAATATTATTTCACATACGGATATTCCTTCAGAAACATCTTTAAAAACAAGTTTAGGTCAATTAAATCAAGCTTCTAGCTTATACTATCAAAACGGCGAATTGATTTCTGAAGTACAGTCCGATTTAACACGAAAAATCGTTTCTTCAGAAGATATTTCTGATTACGTAAAAAAAGGTATTATTGCAACTGAAGACAGTTATTTTTATGAACATAATGGTATCGTACCTAAAGCCGTTTTACGTGCGACTTTACAAGAAGTGTCTGGAGCAAGTAGCCAAACAGGAGGCTCTACACTGACACAACAACTAGTTAAACAGCAATTATTAACAAATGAATTAACATTTACACGAAAAGCAAAAGAAATTTTATTGGCAATGCGTGTCGAAAAATATTTTTCAAAAGACGAAATTTTAACAGCATACTTAAATGTATCGCCATTTGGTAGAAATAGTGACGGTCAAAATATTGCCGGTATTGAAACTGCTGCTGAAGGTATATTTGGAAAATCTGCCAAAGATTTAACATTAGCACAAGCTGCTTTTTTAGTCGGTTTACCTCAATCTCCTTATGTCTATACGCCATATACAAATGCAGGAACAAAAAAAGAAGATTTTTCTTACGGTATTCAAAAAATGAAAATCGTCCTAGATGCTATGAAACGTCAAGGTTACATTTCTGAACAAGACTATCAAGAAGCATATAACTATGATATTTCACAAGATTTTATCGAACGAACAAATAAACAACGTCCTGCTCAAACGTATTTATATCAACGTATTCATAAAGAAGCCATTGAAATCTTAATGCAACAGCAAGTCGAAAAAGAAGGCAGATCATGGGAAACAATCAGCAGTTCTGTTGACTTATACAATGAGTATTATTTTAGAGCAGCCGATACTTTAGCTTCATCTGGCTATAAAATCTATTCAACGATTGACAAAGACATTTATAACGCTATGCAAACAGCTATTTCAAATAGTGCTGTAAAATTAGGACCAACTTATGAAACACCATACACAAATCCTGAAACAAATGAAACGACAACAGTAAATGAACCACCTCAACTCGGTTCTGTTGCTATTGAAAATAAAACAGGTAAAATTTTAGGATTTATCGGGGGAACAGATTTTAACACATCCCAAATTGACCACGCATTTGCTACAAGACGTTCTCCTGGTTCTACAATTAAGCCTTTATTGGTTTATGCACCAGCGATTGAAAATAATTTAATTTATCCAGCAACGATGTTAGCTGATACGCAAATTTCTAGATTACAACAAGACGGTACTTACTGGACCCCTTTAAATGCTAGCGGTAGCGTATCTAATCAATTTATTTCTGCACGTCAAGCATTGAAACAATCTCTAAATAATCCAACTATTCATTTATATGGTTCGATGCTTGCAAGAGGTATTCAAACAAATACATATATGAATGCCATGGGAATTACAGCTATTCCTGCAAATGAATATGCAAATGAAGCGGCATCTGTTGGAGGATTTTCAACTGGACCAACTGTTTTAGAACAAACAAGTGCCTTTACAACATTTGCTAATAACGGTGAATATGTACCAGCATATATGATTGAACGCATTGAAGACAGAGAAGGTAATGTCGTTTACGAACACCAATCTACTAAAAATAGAGTATTTACTGAAGATACAGCTTATTTAATGAGAAGTATGTTAACTGACTCTATCAATGGAGGTACGACACAATACTTTAAACAATATCTAAATTTCTCTTTCCCAGAAGCTTATGGGAAAACAGGAACATCTGATTTCTACTTAGATATGTGGGCTATTATTAGCACACCACAAATTACTATCGGTCAATGGGCTGGTTGGGACAATAATCATGGTGTCAAACACGTCTTTCCAATCGATAATGCATACGGAAATGTGTCTGTGAGAACACAACAAGTATGGGCAGATATTGCAAATGCAATGAGAGCGGCAAAACCTGAATACTTTGATACATCACAACGATTTAGCCCTGCTCCACCGTCTATTACACAACAAGCTGTATTAGCTTCAACAGGAACATTAGAGGGAAGTATTGCTGCACCGGATGGTTCCCAACATCCTGTTTCAGGAGAAAAAGTTGTCGATCTATTCTCAAAATCAAGACCGCCATTCCCTATTTCTTATTATTTCTCACCGGGGGCAAGTGATAAAGATTTAACAGATTTTTGGAACAAACTCATTAACGGAGACAAAGAGAAAGAGGAAAAAGAAAAAGAAGAAAAAGAGAAGAAAGAAAAAGAAGAACGTGAAAAGGCTGAAAAAGAAAAACATCAGGACGAAGAATCTACCGATTCATCAACATCATTAGAAAATTGGAGAGACTTTTTAAGCCGCTACACATTTAGAAGTACTAGTAACTAATATATAAAAGCTACACTCTGCATCTTTGGAGTGTAGCTTCTTCTATACCTTCTTTTATAATAATATAGGAGTAGATATTATGAAAACAATACGTCATCTTTTACTTTTGCTATCCACCTGTATAATTGGATTTACATATCTTCAATTACATACTTTTTCTATTTTTACACCTTATCAACCTTATATAAGTATTCTTTGGAACATGACATTATGCATACTTATCGGTCTACTATTATCATGGCATGCTTTTTTATCTCAGTTTAAACAATTTTCTATCGTATCAACACTATGTGGTATTCTTCTTGTAACTCTTGTTGCATATATAGGGCATTATTTATATAGTCAATATATTGGTACTCCACCTATCAATCGTTTCTCATCACAACTGTCTTGGCAAGTTCTTTTATATGCACTTCCTTTTATGCTAATAGGAGAAGAATGTTTAAGCACTAATTTACTCATTGCTTTTTCTGGTTTAAAACTACCTTTTTATATGAGTACAACGATTGTTTCTTTTCTTTTCGCGATGTGGCATTTACCAGTATTTCATAATCAATATTTTTATCTTTTGTTGACTATTTTTCCAGTTAGACTACTATTAAATATTTTTTGGAAAAAATCTAATAGTATATGGGTAAGTTTTATGATTCACTATGTTTTTGATTTATTAGCATTTATTGTCTTTTATCACGTACCATTATAAATAATAAAATTATCAAAAAATTTACAGTACTATACTAAAGAGGTAAACTAACATTTGTAAGCATTAGTTTACCTCTATTATATATTGACTTTTCTACTGAGAATAATACTTGAACCATACAAATTCTATTGCTCTATTTGAATAAACCAATATAAACATGTCTCCAAACTACCTTAATTTAACGAGAATCCTTTTTATTTAAAAAATCGTGTTGGTAGGATGTCATCCACCAACACGATTTGACGAAGAAATTTTATTCTAAAAAGTCTTTTAATTGTTTTGAGCGACTTGGATGGCGTAATTTACGCAATGCTTTTGCTTCAATTTGACGAATACGTTCACGTGTTACACCGAATACTTTCCCAACTTGCTCTAGTGTACGCACATTACCGTCATCTAATCCAAAACGTAAGCGTAGTACGTTTTCTTCTCTATCCGTTAATGTGTCTAATACTTCTTCAAGCTGTTCTCTTAATAAAGCATAGGCTGTATGCTCTGCTGGACTTGTTGCACCATCATCTTCAATGAAATCTCCTAAATGTGAATCTTCTTCTTCACCAATAGGTGTTTCTAATGATACCGGTTCTTGTGCAATTTTTAAAATATCTCTTACTTTATCCGCAGGTAAATCCATTTTGGCTCCAATTTCTTCTGGAGATGGTTCACGCCCTAATTCTTGAACTAGTTGTCTTTGAATACGCACTAATTTATTGATTGTTTCAACCATGTGTACTGGAATACGAATTGTTCTAGCTTGATCGGCAATCGCACGTGTAATAGCTTGTCTAATCCACCATGTTGCATATGTAGAAAATTTAAATCCTTTTGTATGATCAAATTTTTCAACGGCTTTCATCAAGCCCATATTACCTTCTTGAATCAAGTCTAAAAACTGCATACCACGTCCAACATAGCGTTTCGCAATAGACACAACTAATCTTAAGTTTGCCTCTGCTAAAAGTTGTTTTGCTTCATGATCACCTTGTTCAATACGTAAAGCTAAATCAATTTCTTCATCAGCTGTTAGCAATGGCACACGACCAATTTCTTTTAAATACATTCTGACTGGATCATTGATTTTAATACTTGAATCTAAATCATCATCTTGAATACTATCTTCTAATAAATGTACGACTTCATCTTCTTCTTTTTCTAACTGTCTAGCAGTTGGATTTCCTGTTTCATCAACAACACTTACAGCATTATCTTCAAAACGTTGAATAAGCGTATCCACATCATCAGCGTTTAATTCATAAGGAATGGCAATACGGTCGGCTAACTCTTCATAAGTGACTGTTCCAAACACTTTTCTTTCTGAAAGTAGTAACGCAATAGCTTCTTCCTTTGTTTGTGTTATTTTGTTTTCTGCCATATTACACTCTCCACCTTTTATTTATTTTTTTATCCAATACTTGTATCATTTCCAGTAAACGAGTGACTTCATCTTTATTTACTGATTTTGCAGCTTCGCTCACCTGAGCAACTAAGACCGCTCTCTCATCTTTTAACTGTTCAATTCGCAAAACCTCTAATAAATCTTGCATTTCCTCTGAAGATACGGTTTCTTGAAAATCATCGGTTAGTATACTTGCGACAGTATTTTTTAATTCACTACTCGGTACATAATCTAAAAAGTCATAAATATTGTCATCAAAATGATGTGTTTTTCTATAGTCAACATAGTACAAATAAACGTTTTGATAGACATTATCTAAAAATGGAATATCTTGTAAAGTTTGTACCGTTTGAAAAGCCTCTTGACTTGTAAACAAGCGATAGAGCAACTGTCGTTGTGCCTTATCTCTAGCTTTTAAAATTGTTTGACTAGGTTGTAACAATGAAATATCTAAGATAGACACATCTTTTTGATAATACCGCTCTTTGTTTTTATTTTTTTGACGCTCTTTCTTTTCAAATACAGCTAATTGTTGATTTAACGCATTCATCGGCAAATGAAATTCATCTGCTAAATCTTGAATGTACATAGCACGTGTGGTTAAACTTGTTTCAAATAATACTTGTTTTAATAAATCATCTAAGTAATCAATTTGGCTACGTTGTGTATCCAATGTATATTGCATTCGGTAAAACCGCTTATAAAAATGAAAAGCTGTTTCTTGATCATGAGCAATATAATTTAAAAAGTATTGGTTCCCTTTTGAACGAATAAGTTCATCTGGATCCATGCCGTCCAACATAGGTAAAACATAAATGTCAAATTTACCATGCTCTCTAAATAGTTGAATGGCCCTATCCGTTGCATTTAACCCTGCATGATCACCGTCATAAGCAATTAGTACCTTATTTGCTAATCGTTGCAACATGTTGATTTGTTCCACTGTCAAACTCGTACCCATTGATGCTACACTATTTGTGATACCCGCTTGCCACGTCGCAATGACATCCATATACCCTTCACAAAGCATAAACTCTGTTTGTTTACGTATATTTGCTTTAGCTAAATCTAAATTAAATAAGAACGCGCTTTTTTGAAAAATCAATGTTTCAGGACTATTTAAATATTTAGGTGCTTTTTTATCATCCTGTTCGGACGTATCTAAATAAATACGACCAGAAAACGCTACGCATTCACCTTTATCGTTACGCAATGGCACCATTATTCTATCAAAAAATCTATCTAAAAAACTTTCTTGATAAATGGAAAATAAACCGGATTGTTCCATTAGTTCTTTCGTATAACCTTTTTGTATCAATAACTTTGTTAAAAGATCTCTTGAATGTGGTGCAACACCTAATTGAAAGGTACGAATGGTTTCATCTGTAATACCTCTTTGGTATAAATAAGAAAGTGCTTCTTCGCCCTCTTTCGTATGTACGAGTACATGATGATAAAAATCAGCAGCCAAATGATGTATCTCTTTTAAGGTATCTATTTGCTTCGTTTTTGGACTTTTCTCTATAACGTCCTCAGGTAATTCTAATGGTAAATGATTCAAATCAGCTACTTTCTTAACAGCTTCTGGAAATGTAATTCCTTCCTTTTCCATAAAAAATGAAAAAACATTTCCTGCTCTACCACAGCTAAAACATTTATAAATTTGCTTTTCTTCGGATACAGAAAAAGACGGTGTACGTTCTTCATGAAATGGACAAAAACCAAAATGATTTTTACCACTTTTTTTCAAAGAAACATATTGATCAATAATATCCACAATATTGGTATGCTGTTTAATATATAGTATCTTTTCTTCAGGTATCATAACCATATTGTACCCACCTTAAGCATTTTTTGACCATTAAAACTCAATTATCATGATAACATCAAATAGTATTTGGTGCAAGACAACAACTCATTATTTTCTTATTTCATTAGTGAAATATTTGAAATTACATACTAAATAAAGTATAGTAAAGAAGTTAAAAAAAGAAGGAGGTCTGATGTGTTAAAAGTACTACTCTTATCATTTCAAAATCCAAAATTACTTTTACAAGTAACATTACTCCCTAGAAAAATGATTGTGCAACTCACACTATTTTTAGCAGTATTGATTTCTTTACCAAGTATGGCGAGAAATATTTATACAACAACACAACTAAGAAATGACTTAACAAAAATTTCGTCACAATTACCCGACTTTTACTTAAAAAATCATCAAGCCATTGATGAAACAAGTAAAAAGAGCCAAGCTATTCAAACCGATAATGTGTATTTTTTATATGATAGTCAAAACAGTATTTCTAAAAGCACCATCGAAACAATTATTTCTAAAAATACAATGGTTCTTATTTTAAATGATAAAACATTAAGTATTTATACAGTCGGTATGAATGTTTCAAACATGACTATTTCAAATGATTTTTCAAAAGATAGGTTAACCCAACTAATCAACGGTTTTAATAATAGTCTATACTTATTGTATCTTCTAGTACCATTTTTAATGATTCTTACGTCTTTACTGACGGTACTCGTTAACAATATTGTTTTTAGTTTAACGTCAAATATGTTTTTTTTAACAACCAGACGTAAAATAAGACGTGATTATTTATGGAGAGTTTGTTTATTTTTATCTGCTTTACCTTATATGATAATGACTGCATTAGAATTATTTGGTATTTATATCTCCATAGGTATTGCATTAGCTACGGCTTACATTATTTTTCAACAACACCGTATTTTAAAAGATATTTTGTAAAGAGAAGTCGGCGTATATTTTCTATACACCGACTTTTCTCTTTATTTTCTTTTTTGTTGTCTACGTTTTTGTCGTTCACGTTTTTCAATTTGTGTTTTTAATTTTCGTTTATAACCAGGTTTTACATTTTGCTTGGCTTTTTTTACCATACCTGCAATAACGGTATCATGCTCTTTTTCAACAATTTTTTCTCTTTTTTCACGTCTATTTCTATCAAAAGTTTCAACTAACTCGTTATCTTTCAACACTACTGGTGTAAATTGAACACCACGTTTTTCTAATTGTTGTACTGCCTGATCTTGATCTGGAGCATAAAATGTAATGGCTGTTCCAGATAATCCATTTCGCCCCGTACGTCCCACACGATGAATAAAGAAATCTAAATCTTTAGGTATATCCATATTGATAACATGTGAAACACCTTCAATATCAATACCTCTTGCTGCTAAATCTGTTGCGACAATATATTGATAATCTAATTGCTGAATTTGTTTCATCAATCGTTTTCTTTCACGAGCAGGAACATCGCCATGTATCATGGCTACTTTTAATCCACGCTCTCTCAAAGTGGTCGTTACTTTTTCTGCCTTTTGCTTTGTATTCACAAATACCATGACTAAATAAGGTTGCCCAATATTTAAAATTTGGTATAAAATATCTAATTCATTTTGTCCTTTAGTCGACAAAAGCTGATTATGAATAGTAGACGCCACTATTGTTTCTGGTTGAAGATTAACTTCAACTGGATTTTCCATATATTTCTTTAAAAACGGTTTTAATTTCTGTGGAATAGTTGCTGAAAACACAAGCATTTGTAATTCTTTAGGGAATTGAGAAGCAATCTCATCAACTTCTGGTAAGAAACCTAAATCTAATGTCATATCTGCTTCATCAATTACAAGTGTTTTCGCTTTATATACTTTTAACGCTTGCTCTTTCATTAAATCTAAAATCCGACCAGGTGTTCCAATCACAATATGTGGTTGACTAGCATTTAATTTTGCCACTTGGCGTTGTTTATCCGTACCACCAACAAAATTGGAAATTGTAATATCCGTTTCTTCAACTAACTGTTTGGCAACATTAAACAACTGATTAGCCAACTCTCTACTTGGAGAGGTAATCACTACTTGTACATCAGGTTTACTTACATCCACACTAGCAATGAGTGGTAATAAAAAACTATGACTTTTCCCTGAGCCTGTTTGTGATTGTCCAATAACATTTTTTCCTTGTTGTACTAATGGAATAATTTCTTTTTGAATATGTGTTGGGGTTTTAAACCCTAATTTTTCCAAAGCTTTTTCTATAAATTCTGGAAAATGGTATTGCTTAAAAGTTTCCATACATGCCTCCTTATCTCTCTTTTAAATGAGTATGCTTGTAAGAAATTCTTACAAGCATACTTTTTCGTTAAAATAGTCCACCACGAATATTTAATTTTTTCTTCAAATAGAATTTTGCACCTAATGTGATAACTCCAATGATTAAATAAATAGATTTATCTAAAACAGGGTTGATGACTGCTGGAATAAAACTTGTGACAAAAATACCCGACACACAAATTAACATCGTTAAAATTGTAATCATCAAATATTTAAACAATGCAACCCATTTATGCGTCGATGCTTTCATCATTTCTTGATACTTAGGAGATGCTTTCGTTAATACTAACATCGCCAATCCCATAATCACATAATTAAGCAACATAGACACAATCCCTAACGACTGACTATTAGCAGAAATTCCTGTCATAATCATAAAGAATGACCCCATAAGTAGTCCACCGTCTAAAAATAATTTCCAGTCAGGAGACGGTTTTGTTTCATCTTCTTTCGGCCCTTCTAAAATACGTTTTGTCTGTTCAGCAACTGTTCCATACAACTGTCTTGCCGTTTTACCTGTTTTTTGATTTTGAATAAGTTCTTGCATCATTGTATAGGCTAAACGCTGTCTGTCTAATTCTGATACATTCGCTAAAGACAATGCTTTATCTAAATCATGAATGTATTGTTCATTTCTTTTTGTTAACTGTCCCGCCAATACTACATTCTCTTTAGCATAATCAATGTGTTCAATAACTTCTTTCTTTTTGGCTACCATTACTACTCGCCTCCATTTATATCTGTTTGCATATCATCTTTCTTTGACTGTTCTAAAATACCATCCATAGAAAGTTTTTTATTTTTTATTTCTTCTACTTTTTATATTATCCTAGCACAATACGACCATACAGTTATTTCATATAATGATTATACATTAAATCTAAATAACATAATATCCCCGTCTTGAACAACATACTCTTTTCCTTCTAAACGAACACGTCCAGCTTCTTTTGCTGTTTGCATATTTCCATAATGTAATAAATCATCATACGCTACCGTTTCTGCACGAATAAAACCTCGCTCAAAATCAGAGTGAATAATACCAGCACATTGAGGAGCTTTCATACCACGTTTAAATGTCCATGCACGTACTTCTTGTTCTCCTGCTGTAAAATAAGTGCCTAATCCCAATAATGTGTAGGCTTTTTGAATTAAAATATCTAATCCTGACGTTTCAATACCGAAATCTTTTAAATATTCTATTTTTTCATCATCTTCTAATTCTGCAACTTCTTCTTCAATTCTAGCACATACGACAACGACTTCTGCATGTTCACTTTCTGCGAATGCTTCAACATGTTTAACATAGTCATTTGTACCACCATTAGATAAATCATCTTCTGAAATATTTGCTACATATAAAACAGGCTTTGTTGTCAATAAGAATAAACCTTTCACAATCGGTAACTCTTCATCAGCAAATTCAACTGTTCTTGCTGATTTCCCTTCTTCCAACGCAGATTTTAAACGTGTTAAAATATCCGCTTCAATCATGGCATCCTTATCTTTTGATTTTGCTAGTTTGGCCACACGCGCTAAACGTTTATCTACACTTTCTAAATCGGCTAAAACAAGCTCTAAGTTAATGGTTTCAATATCTGCTAATGGATCTACTTTTCCGTCAACGTGTGTAATATTTTCATCTTCAAAACAACGCACCACATGACAAATCGCATCTACTTGTCGAATATGACTTAAAAATTTATTGCCTAAACCTTCACCTTTACTTGCACCACGTACAATACCAGCAATATCTGTAAACTCAAAGGTTGTCGGTACTGTTTTTTTAGGTTTAACAAGTTCTGTTAATTTTTGTAAACGTAAATCAGGTACTTCAACCACACCCACATTTGGATCAATGGTTGCAAACGGGTAGTTTGCCGCCTCTACTCCTGCCTTTGTAATTGCATTAAATAGTGTTGATTTACCAACATTTGGTAAACCAACAATGCCTGCTGTTAAAGCCATTTCTTTTTCTCCTTTATTTTTCCACTGTTTGTGTATGTATCGGTGCAACTTTCACCAATACTTTTTTTATTTTTTTATTAAAATCATTGCGTGGCATTAACACAAGATGCCCACAATGTTCACATTTTATCCGAATATCCATGCCCATACGAATAATTTCCCAACGATTCGTTTGGCATGCATGCGGCTTTTTCATTTCAACAATATCATGTAAGCCATAAACCTTTTGTTGTACTGCCATAGATTTTACCTTTCTTTTTTGTTATAGTCGTTTCACAAAAAAATGCTCTGAGTACGCATCATCTATTTGCTCATAAAAACCAACTTCTTCGTAATCTAGTGCTAAATAGAAATCTCTACCTTACCAATTAAATGTATCTAGTCGAATAATATTGACACCTAATTTTTTTGCACGAGTTTCCATTTCTTGCATCAACATTCTTCCTAATCCTTGACGTCTATACGCTTCATCAACAAAAACTTTCGAGGTATATAAATGCGGCATGTTGTCAAAGTTGCCGATAAACCTGCAATCAATTTATCATCTTGTTTCATACCAATTTGAATGTCACCTATTTTTTTGTATGTTATATATTGTTCATCATATATTTGCAACAATTCATCAAGTATATCACTTTCTTCATTTGATAATGCCACTATTTTATATATAATACTCTCCTAATCAAATTGAATATTTAATATATCTAAAATACGTGTTAAATCATCTTTAGATAAATATTCGATTTCAATCTTACCTTTATTACCTTTTTCAATAATATGTACAGATGTACCAAACTTATCCGTTAGCCGCTCTTCACTTTCAACCACATAATACGGTCTGCTTTCACGTTGTTTTTTCGTTTTTGTATGAGGTTGAGGTACTAACATTTTTTGTACGATCTCCTCTAATTGACGAACAGTCAAACCTTCTTTAATTGTCTTTTTGGCTAATGCTACAATATCTTCCTCTTTTTCAAGGGTTAATAGTGTTCTTGCTTGACCCATTGTCAACTCTTGATTTTCTAACATCACTTTAACAATTTGAGGTAATCCTAACAAACGAATGTAATTAGCTACATACGGTCTACTTTTTCCTAGACGTTCTGCTACTTGCGCTTGTGTTAATGACAATTTTGTCATTAATGTATGATACGCTTGAGCTTCTTCTAGTGGATTTAAATCTTCGCGTTGTAAATTTTCAACCACAGCAATTTCAATCATCAATGGTTCATCAAGTTGTCTAACAATCGCAGGTATACTTTCTTTCCCTGCTAATTTAGACGCACGTACACGTCTTTCTCCAGCAACAATCTCATATCCCTTAATACTTGACTTTCTTAAAATAACGGGTTGAAAAACGCCAGTTTGTTTAATAGACTCTGCTAATTCATTTAAAGCCTGCTCATCAAATGTTTTTCTTGGCTGATAAGGATTTGGACGAATATCACTCAACAAAATTTCTTCGACTTGTTCATTATCTAAATCAATCGTCTCAAAATCTTCCATTGGACTAGAAAATAAAGCACCAATACCTTTTCCCAAACCTTTTGTTTGTTTCTCTTTTTTAGTTGCCATTATCTAACACTTCCTTTGCTAAGTCTAAATATAGCTTGGCACCTTTTGAACGTTTGTCGTAATCAATAATAGCTTGTCCATAGCTTGGTGCTTCTGATAAGCGTACACTTCGCACAATAATCGTATCATACACTTTTTCTTTAAAATATTTACGTACTTCTTCAACTACTTCTGCACCTAAATTTGTGCGTGCATCTAACATCGTTAAAAGTACTCCTTCAATTTTTAATTCTTTATTGAAATTTTGATGCACCAATCGAATTGTATTCCATAATTGTCCTAATCCTTCTAACGCATAATACTCGCATTGTACAGGAATTAAGACAGAGTCACTTGCTGTAAAAGCATTTAACGTCAATGCTCCTAAAGCAGGGGGGCAATCAATTAAAATATAATCGTATTCATCAATAATCGGTTGAATAGCTCTTTTTAATAATTGTTCTCGTCTTTCTACAGCATACAATTCTAATTCAGCACCTGCTAAATTGATAGTGGCTGGTACAACCCATAAATTTTCACGACTAGATTCAAAAATAGCTTCTTTGATGTTTAAGTCATCGACTAAAACACTATATATGTCTTTATGTTCAACATCAGCTTTATTGATACCTAGACCGCTGGTCGCATTTCCTTGTGCATCACTATCAATTAACAATACTTTTTTTCCTAAATAAGCTAAGGACGCACCTAAATTGATAGCTGTTGTCGTTTTACCAACGCCACCTTTTTGGTTTGAAACTGCAATAACTTTTCCCATACTATCCTCCTATCTAATTGGACTTTTAGCCGGTATACCAGCTTTTCTTGGATATTTATTTGGTGTTTCTTTTGTCTTTTTCACAATAATAATATGCCGACTTCCCGCATCTTGCGGTAATTCAAAAGAAATATCATCTACTAATTGTCCACCTAATAATGTGATTGCTTTTTGACTTTCTTCTTTTTCTTCTTGTGTACTAGCAGCTTTCATCGACACAAAATAGCCACCTTTTTTCACTAAGGGCAAACAAAATTCTGTTAATAAGTTCAATCTTGCCACAGCTCGTGCGGTTACAATATCAAATGTTTCACGATATACTTTATTTTGACCAAATTGTTCTGCTCTATCATGATAACAAACAACGTCTTTTAATGCTAATACACGAACTAACTCATTCAAAAAGGTAATACGTTTATTTAATGAATCAACAATGGTTATATGCAAATGTGGTAGTGCAATTTTTAATGGTATACTTGGAAAACCTGCACCTGCACCAACATCACAAACACGAATGGGTTCATTTAATAAATCTGTATGAATGGCTAATGTTAAGCAGTCATAAAAATGTTTCAAGTACACATCGGCTTGGTCTGTAATAGCCGTTAAATTCATCTTTTCATTCCATTCCACAAGCATACGATAATACGTATCATATTGTTTTTCTTGTTCTTTTGTTAAATGAATACCCTGTTTTTCAAGTAATAATATAAACTGTTCAGGTGTCATACACTTCTCCTTTATAGAGCTCTTTTAGACAGTAAAACTCACTTTATACTTTACCATAAATCCGTCTATTTTTCTATACTCAAGCAAAAATATAGATATAACAAAAAAAGACGTGAAACAACTCAACGTTGTTTCACATCTTTGAACTCATTATTTATGTTTTGAAAATTTTTCAATGAATAGTGGACTGACTGGTCTATTTTCATGAATACGTGTAATTGCTTCTGCCATCAATTCAGAAACAGATACCGTCACAATTTTTCCGCCTTGTTTTTCTTCTGGTAAATCAATCGTATCCGTCACAACAACTTCTTTAATAATAGAGTTATTTAAACGTTCAATTGCTGGGCCAGATAACACAGCATGCGTACAACATACATAAACGTCTGTTGCATGTCCTACTTCTTTTAATGCATTCGCTGCTAGAGAAATAGTTCCAGCTGTATCAATCATATCGTCAATCAAAATACATGTTTTCCCTTCAACATTCCCAATAATGTTCATAATTTCGGCAACATTGTCTTTCGGACGACGTTTATCAATAATCGCAATCGGTGCTTTTAAGAATTCAGCTAATTTTCTTGCACGTGTTACACCACCATGATCTGGTGATACCACGACAACTTCTTCTAAATCTAAATCTTTTTCCAAGAAATAATTTGCCAGTAACGGAGCACCTAACAAATGGTCTACCGGAATATCAAAAAATCCTTGGATTTGTGCAGCATGCAAATCAACTGTTAATAAGCGATCTGCTCCTGCTTGAGTTATCATATTGGCTACTAATTTTGATGTGATTGGTTCTCTCGGTTTTGCTTTTCTGTCTTGTCTTGCATAACCATAATATGGCATAATCACATTGATTGTTTTCGCACTCGCACGTTTTAATGCATCAATCATAATCAATAATTCCATTAAATTATCATTGACTGGATGTGATGTTGACTGTACAACATAAACGTGACAGCCACGTATACTTTCTTCAATATTGACTTTAATCTCTCCATCGCTAAAATGTGAGACCGTTAATTTCCCTAATTCTACTCCAACAGATTCAGCAATTTTTTCGGCTAAAGGTCTATTTGAACTTAGAGAAAAAATCTTCAACTTTGGATCAGAATAATGTACCATTATGAATTCCTCCGATTATAACAATTATTTTTTAACACTACCCTTATAATACTCCTATTGGTACCGTTTTTCCAGTAAAAACCATACTTTTTTTAATCTTTTTTCGCATAAGGAAGTTTAGTCGCATAATCTTTTTTATTTTCTTGTTTTCCTCTAGCAATCGCAAGAGCATTATCAGGAACATCTTTTGTAATCGTTGAACCCGCAGCTATAAACGCACCATCTCCTATCGTTACCGGAGAAATGATATTAGCGTTACATCCTATAAAACTATCGTGACCAATCGTTGAATGATGTTTATTTTTTCCATCATAATTCACAACAACCGTACCACAACCAACGTTGATACGTTCACCTAATGTTGCATCTCCAACATACGTTAAATGACCCATTTTTGTATCATTACCAATCGTTGTATTTTTTACTTCAACAAAGTTTCCAACATGGACACGCTCATGTAAAATTGTATTCGGACGAATATGTGCCATTGGACCAATATCTGAGAAAGAATGGATATAAGATTTTTCTAAACAAGAAGATTTTACCGTGATATGATTTTCAAGTGTCATATCAACTAATTCAGAATTCATACCAATGAAACAATTTTGTCCAATCACCGTTTTTCCTTTTAAGTAAACATTTGGTTCAATAATCGTATCTGAGCCAATTTGTACATCACTATCAATATATGTCGCATTAGCATCAATTAGTGTTACACCATTTCTCATGTGTTGTTCATTGATACGTTTCCGCATTAGTACATTCGCTTGTTGTAAAGCAACTCTATCATTGACACCTAAACTTTCTTCTAAAGAATCCATTTGATAAGCTGTCACGATTTCTTGATTGTTTTTCAAAATTTCAAGCACATCTGGTAAATAATATTCTCCTTGTGCATTATCATTATTAACATATTCTAACGCTTCAAACAAAGCACGATTATCAAACACATATGTGCCTGTATTAATTTCTTTAATCAAACGTTCTTCTTCTGTTGCATCTTTATGCTCAACATTTTTTAAAACATGCCCATTTCCATCACGAATGACACGTCCATATCCAGTTGGATCATCTGCAATTGCAGTTAAAATGGTTGCTTTCGCTTGTTTTTCTAAATGATATGCCATTGCTTTTTCAATCGTTTCTGCTTGAATAAGTGGTGTATCGCCACATAGCACAATCGTGATACCATCTTTATCACCTAAAAATGATTTCGCTTGTTTTACAGCATGGCCTGTTCCTAATTGTTCCTCTTGCAACGCATAAACACAACGATCTTTCATCAAATCTTTCACATCATTAGCACCATGGCCTACAATCGTTACAATTTCTTTAACGCCTGATTTTTCAACTTGAGAAACAACATGCTCCACCATTGCTTTTCCACATACATGATGTAAAACTTTATATAACGAGGACTTCATACGTGTCCCTTTTCCTGCGGCTAAAATAATCGCAAATTTATTCATGTTACATCTCCTTTTTCTTTACTCTTTACATAGTATATACCACTTTACAACAAGATAAAAGAGATGTTCGTCTAAAACACCTCTTTTATTATTTATTCAACTGATTTTAAAGCTTCTAGCATATCTACTTTTTTTAAATAACGATGAACAATATATCCTAAACCAATGAGTAGTAGTATCAGCAAAATAGTAGGAAGTATATAAACATACATTGCCACATTTGGATTAAACATAATATTATCTGGTGGTACCATGCCAATAATATATTGATGCAAAAGATGTCCTAATCCAAATCCAACAAAAACACCAATAATAGATAAATACATCGTTTCTTTATAGATATATAAAGTTACTTCTTTATCATAAAAACCTAATACTTTAATCGTTGACAATTCTCGAATACGTTCAGCAACATTGATATTAGTTAAATTATATAAAATAACAATAGCTAATAGCACAGACGATATAATCAAGACCGACATGACTTTATTCAATGATGTCACAACTGTTTGAATGAGATTTTTATACGTTGTATTTTGTGCCACAGCTTTGACACCACTCAACATCATAAAATCAGTTGCTTTCTTTTGAATGTTTTCGTCTGTATGAACCATGGATTTCACTAAATACGCATTTATTTTGAATGGCTTATTGAACACTTCTTCATAATAGTGTTTCGTAATAAACGCAAAATGCCCCATATACATTTCCGTAATGCCTGAAATCTTCATGCTCCATTCATTTTTGTTTTCATCAAGAAATACAACTGTATCACCAATCTTAACATTTAGTAACATTGCCAATCTTTCCGATAAAACAATACCTCTATCTGTTAAATCAATCGATTTTTGTGTTTGCCGATTTTGAAGTTTTATATACTCTTGAAAAGCTGTTTTTTGTTCATTATCAACAGCAATCATTGTTATTTGTTGTTCATCTTTTTTTACTCCTGCAACTTTTATCAATGTTTGAGAATATGTCGGTAAAAAAGATGACACATCAGAAGATGACAATGCATGAGATAAATCTATTTTTTCTTGTGATGTCATATGATTTTTTTGTGCCACAATCATATCGTATATCACAATATCACCAAACTGTTTTGTACTCAATTCTTCAATGGATGAACGAATACCTAATCCCGTATATAAAAGTGCTATCGAACCAGATACACCAAAAATAGTCATCAACATACGTTTTTTATATCGGAAAATATTACGAGCTGTTACTTTTTGTGTAAAACTCATACGTGACCAAATAGGTGTTACATACTCCAATAAAATTTTTGCCCCCGATACGACAGGAGGTTTTGGCAACAATAATTGTGCCGGTTTAGCATTTAATTCTTTTTTAACAACTAAATACGCAGGTAAAACAGCACTAATGAAAGCTAACAGGCATGACAAGAAAATATATTCCGGATAAATATATAGTTCAATTTTGGGGATACTTACACTATGACTATACGTATCATAAATAACATTCGGAAGAACAATATGCCCTAGTAAAACACCAATTAGTGTACCAATCATACTTGCTGTAAAGCCGTATATTATAAATTTTTTATAAATATCTTTATCGGTATAACCCAATGCTTTAAACGTCCCTATAATCAAACGTTCTTCATCAACAAAACGTGTCATTGTCGTAAATGTTACTAATGCAGCTACAAAATACAAAACAATGGGAAAGATATTTCCAACAGCATCAATCACATTTGCATTACTTTCATACGAACGATATCCGGCTGACCACGGTGTTTCTCGTCTAGTATACACATGATAAACAGGTTCTTCTAATACGCTCAATTTTTCTTTAGCATCTGCTAATTTTTGTTCTCCATCACTTATATCAACATCCGCTTTTTGTTTTTGTACAAAATACTCTTGCCGTTTATTTGTAAGTGATTCTTCATTTATCGATAAATCTCTTTCTTTTTCTTGAAGAGTTTTTAGTCCTTGCTCATACTCTGATACACCGTTTGTGTATTGCTCTATTTGTTCATTTAACTGGGCTTGTCCTTGTTCATAAGATTGTTTTCCAGTTTCTAATTGTACAGCTTGTTGTTCCCATTGTTCTTTTGGTAAAATAGCAATCGCTTTTTGAAGTGCTACTTCTTTTTCTTGTAGCATTTGATAAGTTTCATCAAGTTGAAATTGAGCAATGGCAAGCTCTTCACGTGCATTATCTAGTTGAATTTTCCTTTGTTGTAATGTTTCTTTGGCTTGTTCAAGCTTTTCTTTCCCCTCATCAATACGTTCTTTGGCATCTTCTAATTGTGAATGTGCATCTGTTAACGTTTGTTTAGCATTCTTTAAGTCACTTTCTTTTTCATCGATTATTTCTTGTGTCTTAGATACGATACTATCCAATCTCTTTTTAGGTTGTTGCTTCAACAATGTTTGCACTGTTTCTTTGTATGCGTGTACCTTTTGTAAATACATTTCTTGGTACGGATTGGCACCTACTAAATCGTGGTAAGATAAACGCGCAATCATATAAACCGAACTGTCAAATACTTTTTCTGTCACAATACCATAAGCAGATAACTCTCCTGTTCCAACAGTTGTCACACCTAAATCAACTTTAGATAATATATCCGTTGACCGTATATACCCGACCACTTTAAATGTATGATTGTTTAATTTATCTTGTTCTCTTGCTTCAAAAGTCAATGTATCCGATAGTGCCACTTTATCTTTTTGCATATCAAACACAGCAATTTCATCTTCTTTTTCAGGCAAGCGCCCTTCAACCAGCTCGTATTGTGAAATATTTTTTGGTTTTGACAGCAAGCGATACGTTTGAGTCGTATCTTTTAATAATACATCACTAAAATAACCATATTCAATGAACGCTTGTTGAAAAAGTGTTTCTAATAAATCTTGGTCGTCCTTATCTAAACCATAGTCACTTAACACACTTATATCTGCCGTTTGATGTGTTTTAAAATAGTGTTGCCCGGTTACTTGCATATCTGGTGCTGTCACTTTTAAACCTACTAAAGCAAAAGAACCTAATGCCATTAACGAAATGATCGACAAAAAGCGCCCTTTTGATTTAGAAAACGATTGCCGAATATCTTTCCAAAATATTTTTCTTTTCATACCTTTTAATACTCCAATTCTTGAATATCTTTAGGTTTCTCATTCACTACAATATTCTTCACACTCGCATCATGCATATAAATCACTCGATCTGCAATAGGGGCTAATGCACTATTGTGTGTCACAATAATAACTGTCGTTCCTTTTTCTCGTGCCATGTTTTGTAAAATCTGCAAAATATGTTTTCCGGTTTGATAATCTAATGCTCCAGTTGGTTCATCACATAATAAAATTTTAGGGTTTTTAGCAACTGCTCTAGCGATTGCTACACGTTGCTGCTCTCCACCAGATAATTGAGCAGGAAAGTTATGGATACGGTTTTCTAAACCAACATCCTTTAATACCATTTGTGCGTCTAAAGCATCTTTAACAATTTCAGATGCCAATTCAACATTTTCTTTTGCTGTTAAATTTCCTACTAAGTTATAAAATTGAAAAACAAAACCAACATCTTCTCGTCTATATGTCGTTAATTCTTTTTTTGAATATCGTTCTATATGAATACCGTCGATAATAATTTCTCCCTCATCGTTCGTATCCATTCCACCTAAAATATTTAATACTGTTGATTTACCTGCACCCGATGCACCTAGTATAATCACAAGTTCGCCTTTTTCAATAGAAAACGTCACATCACGATTTGCAATAATTTCTGTTTCTCCGACTTGATAGCGTTTATAGCTATGCTTCATTTCAATATAAGACATTTATATCCTCTTTCTGTTAAATAAACAACATGTTGATTTAATACTACCTTCAGTATATAATCAGCATATCTAAAAAGCAATAAACAATCCATTTCAAAGTGTTCATATAAAGGAGATACAATGCAACAACGTCACACAGAAACAAAAACCCTTATAAAAAAAGTCTTTACAACATTACTATTAAAACATGATTTTGAAACTATTACTATCAGCATGATAACACGAGAAGCACGTATCAACCGTGGCACATTTTATTTGCATTATCTTGATAAATACGATTTATTAGAACAATTAAAACAAGAATTGACCTCTAATCTATTTAATATTATTCTTATTGATAATCCAAATGAACATACAATTGATATTATTATCGAGGCTTTAACTTATTTAAAGAAAAATTTTGATTTCATTTATGCATTATCTATGAACCAAAGCGTCCATTTAGCAATAGAAATCCGAAAATTCCTAGAAGAATTATTAAAAGTAGCACCTGTTTTACATCAAAAAATTTCACAATATAAAAGTCTTCCGTTCCTATATGCTAAAGAGGTTTTTTTCTCCAGCATGGAGGCAATTATCCTTTATTGGATAAAAACGGGTGCAAATGAAACACCTCAAGAAATGGCACAAATTTTAAATAGTATATAAAAAGACCTATCGAAATCATTTCAAATAGGTCTTATACTTTTTTATTTCTTTCAATCATTTTTTCATAAAAAGAGTGGTATTCTTTTCTTAGAGTATCTGTTATTTGAAAAGTTTTTAAATCAACATTTTTAGATACTAATAAATCGATCATCGCCATTTTTAAATCATTGACGGTCAATGATACGTCCAATAAATCGGATAAATTTGCCATAACCTCTGGGTGAACCTCTGGAAATTTAAAGGTCGTTTCTTCGTCTTGCAAACCTGAAACGTAAAAATCTCTAATAAGTTCTCCTCTTTTTTGTTGATTACCACACACGCTTAAATAAACAGAAATAGACACACCCTCTTTAAATCGTCTTTGTGCAATACCTGCGAATTTTTTCCCATTTATACTTAAATCAAAATCTCCAGGACAATAAGAATGTTCAATTAAACGATACTCCACAGATGCTTTATATGGTTTTAATAATTCCTGAATAAATGTTGTCATAAATAAATAACCATCTTGAATAGAGAATTTGTCATATTTTAATTTTGGTATCACAAATGAAAAATTCAAAATCCCTTCATCCGCAACAACAGCTAATCCTCCCACATTTCGTACAACAGCACGATAGCCATGCGTGCGAATATGTTTAATGCCTTTGTCACAATATGGCAAGCGTCTATCTAGCATACCTAAAATAACAGTATCTTGCATTGGCCAAATGTGTAAAATTGTTTGGTTAATGTTACGATTTACTTCACGTAAAAAAACATCTCCCCAAGCAAATGGTTGGTATAGTTGTTCAGAAATCATCATTTTATCTTCAAACACATATAAAGGCGTTTTAAAATTAGTGGTGATGTCCACAACAACATCCTCCATTACAATCATGTTCATGCTCTTCTTCGATACTAAATTCAATGCCACTATGTGTTATAAATTCTTCATTTGTTAAATGTGCTGATTGTTTCACTAACACATCATCAATATATGTTAGAGGTAAAATGTTATTTGTTTGTTCATTTATCAATGTTTCAACTTTTTCAGGAAATACATCTTTTCCATAAACCACATAAGCTGTTTCAAAACTATCTAAACTACCTAAGCCTTCAAGAATTAACTCAACACGTTGTACTTCTTGTCGAGTATCAAAATCATCAGTTTCATTCACTAATTTATCAAATACTTCAATTTTCATGATGACATTCCTTTCTTAAATCAATCTGTCTATACGTATCTTATCATATCCGTTTACAATATGGAATTATTGTCTATTTTAGCCAATAAAAAGGTTCTTCTTCAAATCGTATTGGACCAATACGATTTGAAGAAGAACCCAAAAAAAGAGCGATAAGCCAACCTTATCGCTCTTGCATTAACACATTTATTTCGCTAAATTTGTCACGTAAGCATCAACAGCTAAAATAGCAGCCGTTACATCTTCTGCCGTTACTTTGAATGGCATTTGATGAATCGTTTCCCCTTCAATAGTTGCTTGTTGTCCAACTTTTAATAAGTCTTCATAACTTGCATTTTCAAGATGTAATTCTTTTAATGTTGTTGGTAATCCAAGTGATTGATAGAAATGAATGTATTTATCTAATTCTTCTTTTGGAGCATTTTCTAATACAAGTTGTGTTAATGTACCATACGCAACTTTTTCACCATGTGTTAAATGATGGATATCTCCTGTTAAAGCTGTGAATCCATTATGAATAGCGTGTGCAGCTGCCAAACCAGCACTTTCAAAACCAAGACCACTTAACAATGTGTTAGCTTCAACTACTTCTTCTAATGCTTTTGTCACAACTTTTGCTTTATTACTTGCCATTGCTTCTAATCCTTTAGCAAACAATGTACGTTCACATGTTTGTGCAATTGCAATACCTGCAAGTGTTTGATAACCTCCTGCCATTGTTTCACCATTTTTTTGTAAAACAGCACGAGCTTCTACCCATGTTGCCAATCCATCAGCAATACCTGAGGCTAATAAACGTGTTGGTGCTTGACTAATAACTTTTGTATCCACAACGACTAGTTCTGGGTTTTTAGAATAGAAAATATATTTATCAAATGCACCTTCATCTGTATAAATAACAGATAAAGCAGAACATGGAGCATCTGTTGAAGCAATTGTTGGTGCAATAACTACTGGTACTCCCATTAAATCAGCAATCGCTTTGGCACTATCTAATGTTTTACCACCACCAAGACCAATGACAACATCGTTTCCTTCTGCTTTCCCTACTGCTACAACACGATTCACTTCATTATCTGATGCTTCACCATTAAATGCTACTCGAGTTGCACTGAACTCATTTTCTGATAATGCAGTTAAATATTTTTTTCCTACAATATCATATACAACATCATCACAAAGTACGAGTGGTTTTGTTCCTAATGCTTTAATATGATCTAAGCTTGTAAATAAAACATCCTTTCCTTGAATATAACGAGATGGACTTGCAAAAACTTTCATAATTTCCTTCTTTCTATGTGATTACTTTCACATTATGTATTAAAAAAAGCTTTTTTGCCTTTATTTAATTAAATCATACATCAAAATCCTACTTTTCGCAAGCGTTTTTATTTTATAAAAATATGAAATACTGTTTTAATAATAAATAAAATTTCAATACCCTACATTGTCTTGTAGATAGTTTTATTCAAATTAATTATGTTAAAATTTACACAAAACAAAAAGCTATATATAATCTATAAGTTTATGATTTTTTCTGAGTATACCATAAAAATAACTAATATTTTTCACTCCAACGTTGATACAAAGTGATTAAATGTTAGACTTTTCTTTATTTCCTAACTTCCAACACTATACAACAATTATAGTTTGGTTGATAAAACAATACTAAATTTATTATATTAGGCGATAAATCTTTCTTTAATACACACATTTTTATATGATACCAAAAAATAATCGTTCATAATACATATCATTATATTTTCAAAATGATAAATACCATTTATTAGAGTCGCATTTATTTTTCATCTGAAAAAGACGGTAGCTTTTTACTTTGACTTTTAATGACTTTCCTATATAATGAATTTATATAACTTGGGGGCGTTACGGATTCGACAGGCATAGTTTGAACAGTTAAGGCAATTCGTAGGCGATGGCTACGTTAAAACATCACAGTTTAAATATAACTGACAAAACACAAAATAATTCTTTCGCTTTCGCTGCGTAAAAAACAGTGAGCGAAGATCTGCCTTACTTCTCCCATGAGTAAGTGACAGGTCTTAAATGAATGGGATACGTTACAAACTTACATCTGGAGTGCGTAAAAGAGATTTATCAGATTAGCAACTTTTAATGCCTGTTTATTGGCTAAAAAGAAGTGAAATATAAATAGATAAACTATAATTGTAGAATTGATTGTGGCAATATGTTTGGACGCGGGTTCGACTCCCGCCGCTTCCATATTCATAAGAAAAAAGAATGAACATGAATCTCTTAAAAAAATTCATGTTCATTCTCTTTTTTCATCAATACAATAATATCTTTTACATTATTAGTCTATATATTTTGAATTGGTTTTATTTAACCATGCATAAGCAAGACCAATGACAAGTCCTCCACCGATATAGTTACCAATAAAGGCAAATAGCCATTGTTTTACTATATTGAACCATGTAAAATAATCTAATTGCTGTGCAATATCGTTAAATTTCACAATAGAAAAAGAAGCAAAATTAGCTACAACGTGTTCTTCTCCTAAATAAACAAATAAGAAAATAGCAGATAAAACAACAGCAATTTTTGCACCTGGTTTTTCGATAAATAAATATGCTAAAATAGCAACATTCACAAAAATATTTGCCAATATACCTTCTAATACAATCAATTCAGGTGTTCTAAGTACTTTGGTTTGAACAATAGATGACACAATGAAATTATCTGGTTTTATATGAGAAAATGCACTAGAATGTGCGAATAAATATCCAATAAGCATGGCACCTATCAAATTAAACAATAAACAGTAAAATAAAATAATAATAGCTTTTTTAAGTGATATATATTTATGATACACGCCTGCTGTTAAGTACATCATATTTGATGTTGCTAATTCAGCATTTAAAAATAAAATATAAATAAGTCCCCATGCAAATAAAAACGAAAACATGAACTTACCTAAATCTGGATGAATATGGCTTATTTTTTCAGCTGCATAAGCTCCTCCTGCTGTACTCATTGTTAAAAATACTCCAGCAAAAATTGAGCGCATTGCATAGCGTGATTTACTGTTATCAAATAACTCTTCTTTTTTATGACAAACTTTTTCTATTTTAGTTAAAAACAAATTTATAACATCTCCTTTCTTTTTCTGCTTGTGAATATAATCACATAAAGACACGGCCATTTCACAAACAACATCTACATTATAACATAAAAACGTAACAGGCAGGACACTCTTTTCCATGCCTGTTACGTTTTTTAGTCTAAAATTGAATAGATAAATCAACAACTGATTCAACAGCTTTTAATAAGGCACCACTTTGTAATGCTTCTGTTGCTTTATTTAATTCTTCATATATTTCAATATCTTTATCGTATTCAATCACATTGACAAATTTTCTAAATGTATCGTACGCAGCTTGCGTTCCTGCTCCTAATTGTGTTGTTTGTTCTTTCAAATCTAAAGCTTGACATGCTGCCATAATTTCTGTGGCAACAATACGTCTTGAATTTTTTACAATTTCAGCAGCTTTACGAGCGGCTGTTGTTCCCATGCTGACAAAGTCCTCTTGATTTTCACAAGACGGGATAGAGTCTACACTTGCTGGATGTGATAAAATTTTATTTTCTGATGCCAATGATGCACAAGCATATTGCGTAATCATAAATCCTGAATTTAACCCTGGATATTTCACTAAGAATGATGGTAATTTACTTAATTGAGAGTTAACTAAACGTTCAACACGGCGCTCAGAAACATTCCCAATTTCCGATACAGCAATGCCTAAAAAATCAAATGGCTGCGCCAATGGTTCACCATGGAAATTACCTCCAGAAATGACTTTACCGTCTTTAGTAATAATTGGGTTATCTGTAACAGAGTTGATTTCAATTTCAACTTTTTCTTTTACATAAGCAACACTATCTTTACTTGCACCATGAATTTGCGGAATACAACGCAATGTATATGGATCTTGTACACGTGTTGGTGTGGCAACCGTTGTATGTGCACTATCTTTAATTAAGTGACGAATATTACGAGCTGTCGCTAATTGTCCACTTTGAGGGCGAATTGTATGTAAATCTTCTTCAAATGGACTTGAAATACCATTATGTACTTCTAAAGATAATGCTCCTGCAATATCTGATAATTTTAATAATTCAATGGCATCATATGTTGCTAGTGCTCCAACACCAGTTAATACCGTTGTCCCATTGATTAAGGCTAACCCTTCTTTTGCACTTAACTCAATAATTTCTAGCCCTGCTTTCTCCATTGCTTGTCTACCCGGTAATAATTCACCTTTATAATATGCTTTACCTAAACCTAATAAAGGCAATACCATGTGTGATAATGGTGCTAAATCTCCAGATGCTCCTAGCGATCCTTTTTCAGGGATAAAAGGATGTACACCTGCATTCAGCATACCTATCAATGCTTCAATGGTACTCAAACGAATACCTGAACAACCTTTCAATAACGAATTTACACGAATTAACATAATAGCACGTACTACATCTTCTGGAAATGGATCACCGAATCCGCTTGAATGTGTGCGAATCAGGTTTTCTTGTAACTGTGCAGTATCTTCTGGAGAAATACTCACATTACATAATGAACCAAATCCTGTATTAACACCATAAACAACACGTTTTTCTCTTACGATGTCATCAACAATTCTTCTTGATTCAATAACAGCTGCTTTTGCATCTTCTTTTATTTCACATTTAGCATAAAAACGAGCTACATCAACAACTTCATCTAGTGTTAAACTATTTCCATCTAATACAACAACATTTGTCATAATTTTCAACCGTCCCTATCTATTGATTTATTTTAAAAATGCTCTTACTTGAGAAACAAAATATAATGAACCTGTAATCAATAAGGTACTTTCAGCACTACTTTCTTTTTTATACACATTGACAAAATTTTGCCAGTCATCAATCGTACAAATACCTTCTTGACGATATTGTTCAACATCTTCTAAAGTCATCGCTTTTGGATAATCGAATGTCGTTAACACAAGTTTAACATGCGGAATATTCTTCAGCATTCCAATCATCTCATGAATATCTTTTGTTGTTAAAGCAGAAAATAAAATTGTGAGATTTTCTTTTGTAAATTTGTTTTCAATATTATCCACCAAACGTAACATTGCATGAACATTATGTGCACCATCTAAAATAATATCAGGTTCTGTTAATACTTTTTCCATACGTGCAGGCCAAAACGCTTTGGATAAGCCTGCATAAACATATTCCTCTTTAAAAAGAACATTTTGTTCTTGACAATACACACAGAAGAGCTGTACAGCTAATCCCGCATTTTCCACTTGATGTTTACCAAGTAAAGAAACAAAAAGTTTATCAAGATGACAAGTCTGATTTGAAAAATTAAAGCATTCACCCCAGTTTTCTTCTTGTGGCACATACGTCACTTGATAATCACGATTTAGCATATATATGCGACTATTTTTGTTATGTGCTGTTTCTTCAATGACTTGTAAAGCGGACGAAACAATATTTCCTGTAACAACCGGAATACCTTGCTTAATAATACCGGATTTTTGTGCAGCAATTTCTTCTAATGTATGACCTAAAATATCTATATGATCTAACCCAATGGTAGTGATAGCTGTTAAAATTGGAGATATAACATTTGTACTATCCAACAAGCCACCTAAACCAACTTCTAATAGTAGAATATCTACTTTTGTTTCTTTAAAGTAATCAAATGCGATTACTGTCAATATTTCAAATTCTGTTATACCTGATAATTCAGATATTGTATCCATTTTTTCAACTAAAGGTTTATATTTTTGAACATATTCAATAATTTTTTCATCTGTAATATGAACGCCATTGATGGCAATCCGTTCGTTAAAGGCTTCTATATATGGTGAAGTAAACGTTCCAACAGTTAAACCTAATTCTTCTAGCATATAACGTAAGTATGTTACTGTTGAACCTTTCCCATTCGTTCCAGCAATGTGAATAGTTGGAATAGCACGATGCGGATTATCAACCATTTCTAATAATGTTTCCACTCTTTCCAATCCTAATCTTGGGGCAAGTGTCACTCTTGAGTGAATCCATGCTAACGCTTCTTCAATATTCATTGACATTCATATCATCCTATCTATCTTTAATTATTGTCTATAAACAATGTACTTTCTATTATACCCTTTTCTTACCAAATAAGAAATAGCATACAGAGGCAACTAAGATACCGATACCACCGTAAAGGAAATTTTTTGGTGTATCTCCCCAAATCATCAACAAGCTGACAATTGTTGCAATAATTGGAATCACTGGACCAAATGGTACTCTAAACACCGGTTTAATACCCATATCTTTTTTGCGTAAAACAACTACAGCTGCAGCAGTTGGAATGTATTGAATAAAGCGGAAAACGACACTCAATGTAGCTAATTGCTCAAAAGAACCAGTTAACAAGAATAGACATGCACATCCACCAGAAATAAGAATAGCGGCAATAGGTGCTCCATTTGCTGTTTTTCTAGCAATAAACGACGGCAATAATCCTTCTTCAGCAATAGCTGCTCCATATCGTGGTACCATAATAGATTCTCCAACATTCAAACCTGTAATCGATACTAACGCACCAATCGCAACAATCCAACGCCCAGCAGGACCAATCATCATGGCAAAAGCATCTTGCACAGGTGCATTTGTGTTCATAATATCATTGCCTAACATAGCAATAGCACCTGCAATAATTAAAATATATAAAACAGATACAATAGAAATAGAACCTAAAATTGCTTTTGGCACATTTTTCTCTGGATTACGCATTTCTCCAGCAACAATGGGCATTGATTCAAAACCAATAAATGCATAAAATACGATTAAAGCTGTTGCAGATACACCGTCAAATAATGATTTTCCGGGTGCTAATTGTAAAAATGGTGTAAAATTCCCTTTATCAATACCATGTCCGATAAAGAACAATGTACAGATAGCAAATCCAATGATTGGTATCAATTTAATAATCGTCATACTCAATGTAAACATTTTTGATGTTTTTAATCCTGCAATATTCATTAAAGATAGCAAAACAATTAAAGAGATACTCAATAATAAATTTTGTCCTTCAAACGCTGGAAAAGTGACAATAAATAATTTCGCAAATCCTGCCGCCATTGCTGACCAAGCTGTTACTGTAACAACCCAACCTAAAAATCCAACATTAAATCCAACAAAATCACCAAATGCTGCTTTAGCATATTGAAATGCTCCACCATTTTTATTAAAATAGCCGGCTACTTCAGCAAAACAAACAGCCAACATTAACACTAATATAGCATCAAATACCATCGCCGCAATAGAGGCTGGTCCTAAATCTTGATATATTTTTTTAGGTAATAAGAAAATACCCGAACCAATAACAGCATTGATACCGTATAATGTAGCTCCACCTAAACTAAATTTAGCTTTTTCATTTTGTACTTCATTACTCATATTCTTCCCTCACAATTTTTCATAATCATTATCACATATACTTACTTGAATATATACTGGTACATGATCTTGTATATGTGATAAAGTGTGTACTTCATAATCATCTAGGATATTTGTTACATGTAAACTATGATGTTTAGGTAATGTGAGATTTACCATATCTTTGCCATTTTTATAAAATGTAAGCTGAATATCTTGTATGGCGAACAAAATATACACAATACCTTTTTTTAATACGCTTACATCTTTTGCGTTATACACGCCTACCTCACTTTTATATGTGGGCTTATAAATAACATTAAAATCAACACATTTCCCATAACTAACTGTTTTCATATCTCCATTGAAGAAATAGATCTCAAAGGATTGTAAAACAATTTTTTTCTGACTTATATCAGGATGTTGCAATGTCAATGTCTGTTGTATCGGCATAATGATACGATTATAATTTGGTAACGACGTAAATACTGTTTTTTCTAAATTAATCGTCGCAGACGACACACGATAATCAAATTCGCCTACTTCAAATTTGGCATGTGGTGGAGCAAGACAAATTTGAGTTGTCTTACCACCACTCCAAACAGATACAACATACTCTTTTTTATCAATTATTTGTATGTTCATCATAAATCCTAACTAGAATAATCCAGTAATATTTCCTTTTTCATCTACATCAATTCGTTCAGCTGCTGGTGATTTTGGTAAACCTGGCATCGTCATAACAGCTCCTGTTAAAGCAACAATAAATCCTGCTCCAGCAGATACTTTTAAATTACGAATGGTCACCGTAAAGTCTTTTGGTGCACCTAATAAAGTAGCATCATCTGAGAAAGAATACTGTGTTTTTGCCATACATATTGGATATTCACCAAAACCTAGTTTTTCTAATTCTTGCAGTTCTTTCTTAGCTGCCGGTGTTAACTCAACACCTTTACCACCATACACTTTTTGAACAATTTTATTTAATTTTTCTTCAATACTATCTTCTAAATCATATACAAAACTAAAATTATTTGGTTTTTCTACTAATTCAACAACTTTATGTGCAAGTTCGATACCACCTTTTCCTCCTGCACCCCACACATCAGATAATACCACATCAACACCTCGTGTTTGACACGCTTTGTGAACAGCATCTAATTCCTCTTGTGTATCTGTAGGGAATTTATTGATAGCAACAACAACTGGCAACCCATAAACATTTTGTATATTATCTAAATGTTTGTCTAAGTTTGTTAAACCGGATAAAACAGCAGCAACATTTTCCGTTCCTAACTCTGCTTTTGCCACACCTCCATGCATTTTTAATGCACGCACAGTTGCAACTAAAACAACAGCATCTGGTTTTAAATTAGCCATACGACATTTAATATCAATAAATTTTTCAGCACCTAAATCAGCTCCGAAACCTGCTTCGGTAACCGTATAATCAGCATACTTCATTGCTAATTTTGTTGCCAATACACTATTACAACCATGTGCAATATTTGCAAAGGGACCTCCGTGAATGAATGCAGGTGTATGCTCTAATGTTTGCACTAAGTTTGGATGAATAGCGTCTTTTAATAAGGCCGTTAATGCTCCTTCTGCTTTTAAGTCACCCGCTGTAATAGGCTCTCCTGAGTAACTATACCCAACAATAATTTTACGTAATCTATCTTTCAAATCAGTAATACCACTTGCTAAACATAGAATTGCCATAATTTCCGAAGCAACGGTAATATCATATCCATCTTCTCTAGGAACACCGTTCACTTTCCCTTGTAATCCATTCACAATATGGCGTAATTGACGATCATTCATGTCTACAACACGTTTCCAAGTGATGCGACGTGAATCAATCCCTAATGTGTTCCCATGATGAATATGGTTATCTAATAGCGCTGCTAATAAATTATTTGCTGCACCAATCGCATGGAAATCACCTGTAAAGTGTAAGTTTATATCCTCCATTGGTACAACTTGTGCGTAGCCACCACCAGCTGCTCCACCTTTCACACCAAAAACAGGACCTAAAGACGGTTCACGCAATGCAATCATTGCATTTTTTCCGATATATGATAAAGCATCCGCTAATCCAACTGACGTTGTTGTTTTACCCTCGCCTGCAGGTGTTGGTGTAATCGCTGTGACTAAAATCAATTTACCGTCTTTATGCTCTTTTAAAGCTGTTAATTGATTGACATCCACTTTTGCTTTATATTTGCCATAAAGTGATAAGTTATCTTTGTCAATACCGACTCTTTTAGCAACTTCTTCAATCGGTTCCATCTCTACTTGATTTGCAATTTCAATATCTGTTAAATATGCCATATTTACCCACCTTTACAATGTTTTTAAAATTTGTTCGTAAATATCATCTGCCAATGCGATACCTGTTTCTAATAAACGGTCACTACTTGCTTTATATTCCGATACAAAAGCATCGTCTTTAATACTAGATAAGTTAATTAAAACATTTAAGTAAGCACCTTGTAATCCAGATTTTAAATTCAATGCGGCAACGCCTAAATCACTTGCTGCATTTGTATTAGATTTTCCAATAATGCTTTTTGTTGTGTTTAAAGCATCTAAAATTATTTCCATTAAATCCAATGGCGATTTTGCTGCTACTTTTAAAGCATTTTGCATCGCTTTTTGACGAGCTACTCTTTCTTCATCAGTTTCTTTTGGCATACTAAATACTGCTGAAACAACATTAAATGCTTCTGTATCATCATCAATGGCTTTTAATAGTTTTTCCTGTAATATAATTGTTTTATCTAAACATACTTGCACATCTGTTTCAAATTCTACGTATTTTTTCTTGCCAACAGTTAACTCACACACCATTTTTGTTAATGATATTCCCATTGCAGCCGCTAAAGCAGAAGCAGAACCACCCCCTGGAGCCGGTTCATTAGAACCTAACACTTGCATAAATTCACTTACTTTTAAATCAACTAATTTCATGCCCTCTCTCCTTATTCTATTATTTTCCAGTTTACTAATTTAATAAATGGTTTTCTAAAACTTGTTTACCATAATCAAAATCTTCAATTTGTAAGTAATATTCTGCACAATCTACTAAAGCTTTGGCAGGTGTTAACCCAATGACTTCACTACCGATAATATTGACACCATAACGTTTTGCTTCAAAACGAATCGTTTCAAACACACGATACAATGGTGTTCCTTCATAATTCACCATATTCATAGATACTTGTGCAATATTTCTATCTTCTAACATAACACCAATACCTTTACAATATTTAAACCCTCCACTTGATGCACGTACAATTTTTGCGATTTTATTAGCAATGGTAATATCGGATGTATCTAAATTAACATTAAATGCTACTAAAGGCATTCTCGCACCTACAGCTGTTACACCTGCTGTTGGATGAATTTTTCTTTCACCGAAATCTGGTGCCCATTCTTCTTCTAACAATTTCTCAGGCATGCCTTCAAATTGACCTTTTCTTACTTTCGCTAAATTCACACGTTCCGGTGTTGACGCAGAATCTTCGTATAAGAAAATTGGGATAGATAACTCATCATTGATACGTTTAGCTACTTTTTTAGAAATATCAACACATTCTTGGGCTGTAATATCTTTAATTGGTACAAATGGTACAACGTCTGTCGCTCCCATACGTGGATGTTCACCAACATGTTTTGTCATATCAATATGTTCACTTGCATATTTTACTAATTGGAAAGCTACCTCTTGAATACTTTCTTCATCACCCACTAATGTAAAGACACTACGATTATGACTAGTATCTGATGAATAATCTAATAATGTAACACCCGGTACACTCTTAGCCGTTTGTACAAGCCCTTGTATCACCTCTTCATTACGTCCCTCACTAAAATTTGGAATACATTCAACTAATTTTGCCATTTTTTTCTTCCTTTCTTACTATTTATTTTTTATTTAATAAACTAATTTAAAATTGAGCTCTTGTAACATTCTTCCCATTTGATTTATCACAATGAACTCTGTATATCGTTACCCACGGTTAACAATAAAAGCACATGTATCAACGTGCTAATATGAATACATAAAGATTTTATATTACTTTCAAAAAATAATAGCACATAATACACCTATCTAACATTATTATCACTCGTTATTTTTGCATCATTACTCTACCTATAAAAAGCAATATTTCTAAATCTTTATGTGTTCATACTAACATAAAAAAGTATTCTGTCAACGTTATAAAAATACATTTCAATACTCTTTTTGTGTATATTTTCTCTTTGTAAAAAAATGAAAGTATTTTTTAAGTTTTCTATATTTTCATAACAAATTATTCTTTGACACTTTTTTGACCTTTTTGAAAAAAAGGACGCTTATACATATAAAAAAACATATTTTCCTTTTTTAATCTCACATCATATACAGAAGATGCGTAAAAAAGAAAAATATGTTTTTGACGTTTTATAGATTTTATTTTTTTCTAAAAAAAGTATTTTTTCTCATCAATTTATCATTTTTAACAATTTACTTTCCGATACATCTCGATTTGGACTTAAATATTTTAAAGCTTGCTCTTTATAGTAACCAAACGGTTGCCTCAATAATGTTTCTAAGTGCTTATCCACTAATAAACCTCTATCCATTTCATGCTTTGTTATTGCTTTTACATAATAAATAAATCCAATATCTCTCTTATTTGAAATTAATTTAATGTCTGTTTTATTCTCTTTCAAAAAACGATAAACCGTTTGTGTATCTCGTTCTTTTAGTGCAATCAATGCAATATGTGCATTTAACTGTACTTCTTTCCAAAGAGATGAAAATGTATTACTATATAACTGTTTTGCTTTTAATAAAAAATATTTAGAGCGTTCATAATCTTCCATCATATATAGAATAACACCCATATTTGTATAAAATACAACTAAACTTGACGGTGACTGTTGACTAATAGCAATGTTAATTGATTTTTCTAGTAAAAGAACAGCATTCTCATAATTTCCTTTGATACTTTCAACTTCAGACAAATAATCATAAGCTGCTGCAATATTCAATGAGTACTTTTCTTTTAAGTAATCTGTAATTGTTAATGTTGAAATAGATTGATAAAACAGGTTTATAGCTGTATCTAAATCCCCACTCATTAAATGATACAATCCTTTTAATCTTAGTAAAATACCAATAAATTCATGATTATTAGCTTGTGTCGCTGCATTGATTGCAAGTTCAATATAACGCTGCATGTTTTCTGCATCATCTAATTGAATATAATAATGAATGATTTGTCTGTATCCCTCTAGAACATATTCCGTATCATTACTCATTTTTGCTTTTAAAATAACTTGATGAATAGCTTCAAGTCCCTTTTCATATTCCGCACAGAAAATAAAATATCTTCCCTCTAAATACAATGATTTTAAGACAAGCGTTTGATAGAGTTTATGTCCATTATATTGTTCTTTTAACCGTTCAATTTTTTCTTTAATATCTTGAAATTGTAAAAAAATATCTTCTTGGCTAATTTTTATAGGATACTCTTTTAATGGTACTTTATCTGAATAGATAGGAAATAATTCATTTTGTATTTTTAGTTGATTTTGTAGACAGAGTAATCGATAATACAATGATTCCAACTCTTGTCTAGCTTGTTGATAATGATAAGAAATTAAAGATAATACTGATATATCTGCTGTTTGGACATCTATATCCATTTCAAGTAATCTCGCAATTTTTCCATGCATCAAATGTTTTTTTGCAACAGATTGATTTTGATATAAAAATTCTTTTAATTTTTTATGGGTAAAAATAACAACTATATCCTCTTGCTCAATATCTGATTTTAAAATATATTGTTTGACTAAAGAATCCACACTATCTACAACAGATGAAACATCTTTTTCAAGCACTTTTGCAATAAAAGAAAGCGACACAGGACGGTCAAAAAACGAAATAAAATAAACAATTTCCCTTTCATTTGCCGTTAGATACGCAAATCTATTTTTAATCGCATCTTGCATTTTTAGCGACATATAATCCAATTTCGCATCTACCTTTAAGGCATTTAAATACTCTGTTAAAAAGAAAATATTTCCTTGAGTTTCATCATAAAGTTGTTCTACAATATCATTTGATAATACTTTATTAGGTAAATATTTTTTAGAAAAAGATTGTGTTTCCTCAAAGTTAAGTGGCAATAACATCAATGTATCTAATTGATGATGCATTGTCATTGTATTGATAAAACGGTCGATATATTCTTGTTCTTCACGGCGCATTGTAAACAACCATAAAATTTTTTGAGAATGCAGACGCAACATTAAACTTGTCAATAAAGAAAAACTTTCTTTATCCATCCATTGAATATCTTTAATAAATAAAATAATTTTTTGATTTTCTGTTATTTTATATAATAGTTCACAAATAAGCTGTGATAGAGCACTTAATTCATTATTCAATATAGCATCTTGTTCGTAGTCTGATAAAGTTGGGAAAAAACGGTAAATTTTTTCTTTAAAGAACTGCGTTATAACAGCTTTTTCTTCCAATAGTTTAAATATTTCTTCAACAACAATTCTAAAACAGCGTAGAGGATAATGCTTCTCTACTTGATAGCATTGAACACTTAACACATCTCCTTTTTTCTTAGCATGATGTAATACTTGTTCTACTAAAACAGATTTTCCTGAACCAATATCCCCTTTAATTAATATATTTTTATACTCTTTTTGTTCAAAAAAGAAATGCACATTTTTTTCTAAAAATTCAATTTCCTTTGTCCGTCCAAAAAACAGAGTACGATTATCTTTTTTACGTTTATTCCCGTCAACAATCATCAATGTTTGTTCATATATCTCTCTTGTTTCCTTACTTGGAGAAATACCTAATTCTCTTTCTAAAGAATTTGACAATTCATAATATGTCTCAACAACTTTGCCATTTAATCCTTTATCTTTATAGTAAGACATCAATAATTGATAATTGCGTTCATCAAATTCATCAATTTCAATTAAACGTCGAATATTTTTTTCAACTGTCTGTGTATCATTATATTCAATATCCGTTTGTATTTTTTGATAGCACGCTTGTACAAATTTTTGTTCATAGTATTGTCGTGTTTTGATAACCCATAAGTCAAACATCTCTGCATCTTTTAAAAAGAATCCTTTTAAAAATTCTCCTCCATATAAATCTAGATGTTTTACTGGATTTTTTAAAAATAAGTCAATATCACTTTCAATCATCAATGATTCATTCAACGTTAACACGCTTTTATTAGGAGAAACGATATAGTCATCTCCAAGCACTTTATTCGCTTGATAAATCGTATTTCGTAAATTTTTTTTAGCTCCTTTTTCTGTTTTATCTGCCCATAAAACCCCTGCCATTTCATCTCGGCTAACATGTTTATTCACTAGCACATAGTAAAGAAGTGCATGAATTTTGGCAAAAGAAAACAAAATAGGTTTATCGTCCAAAAAGACCTGTGCATCTCCTAATAGTTTTAAATACAACTTCTTTGACATACTATCACCTTCTTTTATTCACTAAGTGTATTCTACAATAAAGCATCATGAAATCATAGTCATATAAGTAAAAGGAACTATCAAAACAGATAGTTCCTACTCGTTTATTTGACAATAGCTCCATTTGCAACAACACAACGCCCATTCTTATAAACATCTGTCACTAAATTTGTAGCAAAGAAATAAAAAATAAAATCAATATTTGGTGCATCAAAAATTGCTATGTCAGCATTTTTTCCCTCATCAAAACTACCACATACTTTTTCACGGCAAACAGAATAAGCTGCGTTTATCGTGACAGCATTTAATACTTGAATCGGTTGTAATTTCATTTTAAAACAACCTAGTTGCATCACAAATTGTAAATTAGCTGTTGGACAACTTCCTGGATTACTATCCGTTGACAAAGTAATGGCAACACCTTTTTCTATCATTTTTTTAGCCGGTGCGTATGTATTTTCCATTAAGCTAAATGTTGTGGCAGGTAATAAATTACCAATAACATGACTATCTCGTAATTTTTCAATACCCTCATCTGTTATTTTCATCAAATGTTCTGCACTAACCGTTTCTAATTGGCTTGCAACATCCACACCACCAATAGAATCAATTTCATCAGCGTGAATACGTAACTTAAAACCTAATGCCTTGGCAGCATTTAATAAACGATAAGATTGTTCTGGTGTAAAGACACCCGTTTCACAGAAAATATCACAAAATTCTGCTAATTGTTCTTCTTTTACTTTCGGTAGCATTTCTTCAATAATTAAGTCAACAAAAGCATCTGGATTCGCTTTATATTCTTCTGGAATAGCATGTGCTCCCATAAAAGTAGACACTAAGTCAATAACATGATTTTCTTCCAATACTTTCACTACTTTTAATTGCTTATGCTCCGTTTCCCAATCTAACCCATACCCACTTTTTGCTTCAACGGTTGTCACACCATGAACGAGCATTTGGTCTAACAAATGTTTTGATTTTTCATATAACACATTTTCTGATGAGGAACGTGTCGCACGTACTGTACTTAAAATACCTCCACCATTTTTTAAAATATCTAAATAAGACACTCCTGCTAATTTTTGAGCGAACTCATTTTCACGACTATCTCCATAAACCAAATGTGTATGACAATCAATAAGACCTGGTGTTGCTATTTTACCACTGTAATCAATGATTTCCGTCTGTTCATCTATCAACGATTTATCAGGATTACCCGAACCTATTTTTAAAATTTTTCCATCTTTAATAGCAATATAACCATCTTCAATAATCATTGCATGGGACATATCTTCTCCATATAGTGCATATCCTTTATCATTTGGACAGAACACTTGATTAAAATGTACTAAAATTTTATTTGCTCTCATATCTATATTACTCCTCATTCCTTATATTTTGTAGTAAACTATCTATACAAACGTACTTTATCTTTTTTAAGTCTAATTTGTGTCAAAAAAACATAAAAGCATTTTTAAGATAGTTTTTTGATGTTTTTTATGTGTATAGACACTCTGTAGACAACTAGAGGATATGATGTAAGCGTTACAAGGCAATGATGCCACTATTTTATATTAGGAGGATTTTATAATGATTCAATACAAAGATATAGAAGCAGCCATGACAATCAAACTAGATGATGTCCTTCCCGAAAAAACAGTATTTCAAGAAGGAATTCGTCGTGCACCTGATAGAGGATTTCGTTTAACAAAAGCACAAACAGAAGTGGCTTTAAAAAACGCATTACGTTATATTCCTAAAAAATATCACGAAGAAATTATTCCAGAATTTTTAGAAGAATTAAAAACACGTGGTCGTATTTATGGCTATCGTTGGTATCCAAAAGAACGCATTTACGGAAAACCTATTGACGAGTATAAAGGAAAATGTACTGCAGCTAAAGCTATGCAAGTGATGATTGATAATAACCTAAGTTTTGAAATTGCTCTTTACCCTTATGAATTAGTGACGTACGGAGAAACAGGAGCTGTTTGTTCCAACTGGATGCAATATCATTTAATTAAACGTTATTTAGAAGAAATGACAGACGAACAAACATTAGTTGTTGAATCTGGTCATCCATTAGGTTTATTCAAATCTAAAAAAGATGCACCACGTGTTATTATTACAAACGGCTTACTTGTTGGTGAATATGACAATCAAGAAGATTGGGAAATTGCCGAGCAAATGGGCGTCACAAATTATGGACAAATGACAGCTGGTGGTTGGATGTATATTGGTCCTCAAGGTATTGTTCATGGTACTTTCAATACATTATTAAATGCTGGCCGTTTAAAACTTGGCATTGCAGATGACGGCGATTTAACTGGTAAATTATTTATTTCATCTGGTTTAGGTGGTATGAGTGGTGCTCAAGGAAAAGCCGGTGAAATCGCAAATGCTGTGGCTATTATTGCCGAAGTGGATGCATCTCGTATCGAAACACGTCACTCTCAAGGTTGGATTAGCCATGTTCGCAATACACCAGAAGAAACAGTTGCCTTAGCACAAGAATTTTTACAAAAAGGTGAATCTACTTCTATTGCTTATCACGGTAATATTGTTGACTTATTAGAATACATTGACCAAAATAATATCCACGTTGATTTATTATCTGACCAAACATCTTGTCACAATGTTTACACTGGTGGTTATTGTCCAGTCGGCATCACCTTTGAAGAACGTACACGTCTTTTAGCAGAAGACCAAAAAGAATTTAGACGTTTGATTGATGTTACATTAGAACGTCACTATAATGTTATTAAATCATTAACAGCTAAAGGAACTTACTTTTTCGACTATGGTAATGCCTTTATGAAATCTATTTATGACTCAGGTATTAAAGAAATTTCTAAAAATGGCATTGATGACAAAGACGGTTTCATTTGGCCGTCTTATGTGGAAGACATCATGGGCCCTATGTTGTTCGACTATGGGTATGGTCCATTCCGTTGGGTATGTTTAAGTGGTAAACACGAAGATTTAGTTGCAACAGATAAAGCTGCCATGGAAGCCATTGATCCAACTCGTCGTTACCAAGATCGTGATAACTACGTTTGGATTCGTGACGCCGAGAAAAATCAACTAGTTGTTGGTACACAAGCACGTATCTTATACCAAGATGCAATGGGACGTGTTAATATCGCATTGAAATTCAATCAATTAGTACGCGAAGGAAAAATTGGTCCTGTTATGCTAGGCCGTGACCACCATGACGTATCTGGTACAGATTCTCCATTCCGTGAAACATCTAATATTAAAGACGGTAGTAATATCACAGCTGATATGGCAACACAATGTTATGCAGGTAATGCTGCACGTGGTATGAGCTTAGTTGCTTTACACAACGGTGGAGGCGTTGGTATCGGTAAATCAATCAATGGTGGATTTGGTCTAGTATTAGACGGTAGTGAATTATGTGATGAAATCATCAAATCAGCTATCGCTTGGGACACAATGGGTGGCGTTGCTCGTCGCAACTGGGCAAGAAATGAACACGCTATTGAAACTTCTATTGAATACAATAAAAACCGTGCAGGAAGTGATCATATCACAATCCCTTACTTAGCAGATGAAGATTTAGTTAAAAATGCTGTTAGTCAATTATTTGATTAAAAGTAATATACACATTAAGTAAATAGTAAAAAGGCTTGGCATCAACATATTGCATAAGTTGATATCAAGCCTTTTTGTGTATTATCAAATCGTTAATTAAAGGCTCTTCGTCAAATTGTGTTGGTGGAGAGAAATAGTGAGTATGTTGGTAGTGAATGGCATTAACCATTCACTACCTTTTTCACATTCTTTTTCTGCCACTGAGAATGGTGTTGTATGATTAAAATACGCAATCTAAAATAAGAAAAACGTCTGTAGCCATAGGCAATCCGTTTGATGACTTTAATATGATTGTTGATAGCTTCTGTGATACCGTTTGAATAAGGTGTGGTAAAAGCTTGATAAATACCATTCTGATAGGTTTTAAAAATATCAAATTTCTTTCTAAACCACTCTGGTAATGACGGGTCAATATGATGAATAACCTCCATAAATGACTCAAAATCTCGCTGTCTATAAGCATATCTCAACTCTTGTACAAACTCATATGCTTGTTTTAAAACAGGACTATAGTCTAATAATCTATCCAGGATTTGTGCGTGTGTCAGATATGTTTTAAAGGATTGGTGATAGTGATAGTCTGTATCATTTACATCAAAGGCATCTTTTAATAATAATTTCCAGTATTTCTTTAAGTGTTTATAAGCCTTTTCTTCTTTTTTAAAGGTGTTCATTTCTTTTATACGTAGTGTATTTAAATTCCGATGTATATGTTGTATGATATGAAATCTATCTGTGACAATAACGGCATTAGGAAAAACCTTCTGAATAAGTTTGCCATAATTGGCATTCATATCCATAACAAGATAGCGAACGCTATGTCTTGCTTTTTTAGAAAATTGTTTAAAATAAGTGATTAAATGGTCTAATTGGCGACTAGGTAACACATCAATAATACGGTGCGTCAATCCGTCTACACAGATAAAACTCATCTTCCCTAAATGAGATGTCACAGACTTAAATTCGTCGATACATAGTACCTTAGGTAGATAATGAAAAGACGGTTTAACTTGTTTTGTATATTTATCTAAGACACGTTGTACGGTCACATCAGATACAAAGTGGTCTTGGCAGATATGTTTTCTTGAAATATTTTTCGTTAAATCAAGTGCAATAAGTTGTTTTAATTCTTTAGAAATACAACAATGTTTATCGACTAAAGAACACGAAGAAGAACAGGTTTTTAGACACGTTTTACAGCGATAACGGGTTCTTTTAAGAAGTAAAACAGTTTTGATTTGTCTAAACTTTGGTAATAATGTTTTCGTTTGATATGTCCCATGTTTGATGAGTGTTTTAGCATGACAATGTGGACAGGTGTGGCAAGGCTTTGTCCAAGTACCTTTAATAAAGTGGTGTGGAATACCATTTATTGTTTTTTCTTCTAACCAATGTTCATCAGCTATGAAAGATTTATCTGTTAATGTCAATAATTTTTTTGTATAATAATCCATGAGAAATACCTCCTTGTTTAATTGTGGTGATTTAATCATACAGGTATTTCTCTTTTTTTGTCCACTTTTATATACAAAATCGTGTTGGTGGATTATTCCCACCAACACGATTTATTATAGAGCCTAATTAAAACAGATAATCATTTTTATGCCAATATCTTTAAACGATATATTTTAAGCATAGATTATCATTCTCAGTAATTCCATCTTCTTTCTACACTAGTATGATTCAAAAATATCTCATCTTCTTATGTAATAATTACCGAGAAACATCTTTTGTTTATCTTTGTTATTTAATCAGGTAAGTATTTCTTTTTTATCACTTTATTATCAAAAAATGTATCCTCACCTTTTTCAGAAAATGGATTGCCCACATCTTGCATTAATAGTAAGATTAAGCAAAATTTAATAAAGTCCACTTTTTCTTTTTCTTCTCCAAATAGAAACACTTCATCATCGACTTTATAAAAATCTTTCAATATAGTAAATACAGTAGAAGACATAAGGTACTTATAATGCGAAGCTTTTCTATTTTTTCCAAATGCGAAATCACTTTCGTATTCACTGGAATTTCTTCTACTGAAATTTCTGAATGTTTTGAAGTTGATGAATAAAAATCGCATAATTTATCTAATAATTCTGTTTTCGTTTTTATCCCCTTATCAATCCTGAATCTATAAGCTCTATTCCCAATTTGTTTATATAATAGCTTGTAAAATTCATATTTACCTCCCTTATAAATACCCTATATCTAAATTAGAAAATATGCATTTCGAATACCCATCTTTATTTAAAAACTTTTTTCTTCAATCCCACAACTACTCCAATAATCACTAACGATACTTCTACAACCACTTCAACAAATGGACGTGAGCCTCGAACTGCAGATGTTTTTGGTAATGTACCTTTAGATGTAACAGTGCTTTTTTCATCAGGTTTACTTATGTTTTTGGATTTAGCTGGTTCTGTAGATTTAATCGTATATTTACCTTTTCTCTCTTTCGTCATTTTTTCAGCTTCTGATTGAGAAAGAGTTGGTTTTTCAGCTTTTAAGTTTTCATTTACTACAGCGTTTACACCTTTTTCAGTCACGTTAGCTTTTAATTTTTCTTCTGCTAAAGCAGGTTCTCCAACTGAATGATTACGTTTAGGTTCTTCAGCTTCTGATTGAGAAAGAGTTGGTTTTTCAGCTTTTAAGTTTTCGTTCACTACAGCGTTTACGCCGTTTTCAGTCACATTAGCTTTTAATTTTTCTTCTGCTAAAGCAGGTTCTCCAACTGAATGATTACGTTTAGGCTCTTCAGCTTCTGATTGAGAAAGAGTTGGTTTTTCAGCTTTTAAGTTTTCGTTCACTACAGCGTTTACGCCGTTTTCAGTCACATTAGCTTTTAATTTTTCTTCTGCTAAAGCAGGTTCTCCAACTGAATGATTACGTTTAGGCTCTTCAGCTTTTGCTAAACTTGCCTTAAATTCTGTTGACATAGCAATGATGTGATTCGCGTATCCTTCTAATCGGGCTTTAATCTCAGCTTCGACATCACCGCGATGAAGTGGGAAGTCGATATCACCTGAAACCATATATTTAGTAGTACTTGGCAATGCCGGCATTGCAGTAGCATGAGCAACTCCGTATTTACCAACTAGCGTACCATAATATTCTTGAACTTTTTTAGCAAATGCTTCTGCTTCTTCAAATGAATCGAAAATACCGTCAGTTTCGTATTTCACTTTTGAAAAAGTGCCTTTATATTCGTACGTTGTTCCTGCAGCATAAGTTTGAGTTGCAGTTGCTAATGGTGTTAAGATTGCTGATGCAGCAAATGCTACAGATAAAATTTTACTTGTTTTTGTCATTTTAAAATGACCTCCTTATGTTTTCGATATTTTTTGTCCATAAAAGTAGACTTTTTTGGACATTGATGATATATTAAATATGTTCATAAATATTCGGAGAATAATAAGAAAACAAGGTTTTTATCTTAATTTTTTGAATATTTTAAAGGTAGAAGCATAATCCAAAAAAGTCTACTCTTTTGGACAAATTTTGTTAGATTTTATCCAATTATGAAATGTACTTTTAGGTACTTCTAGCAATATAACACCCTTGTTATTTGTCCTGAATAGTATAAATTTAAATATTCATCAAATTGCTTCCTTAAAACATTATATTTTGTATTATCATATTTTAAGACAAGAAAAAAAGAGAACAGTCATTCTCTTTAAATAATATTCATCAATAGCTATCAAATTAAGGTTCAAATCAAAAGGATTTGTATCCATTTTTTTACCTTGTATTTTATATTATAAATTTAAAAAACTACTAAAATTAACCTTTTATATGGATAAAAATGTAGGAAGTTACCTCTTTCTATTTTATAGTAAAAGAGCAAGCCAAATTTGGCTTGCTCTTTTACATTATGATTCTTTTGCATTTTTTGCTTCTTGTGGTACTTCTATTTTATTTACATTGTTGATACCTTTAAGATCAGCGTGTATCGTGATTTTAACGGATATTTTTTGTGCAGTAGTATCTTCTGTCACCATAGAAAGTATCATATCCATTTTTTCGATATAGAACGATTTTTTATCCACTTCATAAGTTACTTCTCCACTTTCAAATGTCGCACCAGCTTGTTTAAAATTCTCTATCGCTTCTGCTGATGTTGGTATACTATTGATTAAGTTATCAAAGTCTTCTTTATCTTTTAGTTGAAGGGTTAAAACATAATTATCCATCGTTTCTTTTACTTCAAACTTCTCTTTTATACCCGCCGGAATTGTATTGGTTCTTTGAGCACTTTTTTTCATTTCTTCAAACTCATCCATAGTGCCTTCTTTTTTAACCCACGTTCCAGAAACATTCGTGTATAGCGTATTATCTACATAATAAACTTGACCATTTATGATTTGATTGACTCCACCCATATCTAGTTTCATAGCAGGTGGGTTTTCAATAACATCTAAATTTAAATGTGTTTTGATAGTCGGCAAAGTCATTTCACTTTGTTTTATATCAATAGACATATCCATTCCCATTGACATACTTTTTATTTCTTTAGCCGCTGCTTCTTGTTTTTCAATCACTTCAACTGCTGTCATAGGTTTTGGTGGTTGCTGATTACAAGCACCCAATAACATAAGTGTACCTACAAGCATTATCCTTTTTTTCATGGTAAACCTCCATTTATGTTTTACATGAGTATCATACGCTTATTTTTCATATAATTCAATTATATACTTCTTTTAGACTCTTCAATTCATTCTTTTATACCACTAAATTGTAGACTCTTTCCAATGAATAACACAGTCTAAAACTTGTTGCTTTTCTTCTTGATATTTACCTTCTATTTGATCAATTAAAATTTTTGTTGCTTGCTGACCTTCCTCAAAAGCTGGCTGAACAATCGTCGTTACACGTGGAGATGATAAATCTGTCCATTCCGTATTATCAAATCCAATCAGTCCGATTCGAGATGTATCATAATCTAACTCTTTCATCACAGTAAATACGAGCGGTAAAGCCCAACAATTCGGTACAAATACAAGTGTACGTTTCTCTCTTGTAAAAATTTCTTTTAAAAATTCACGAATGTTTTCTAAAACCGTTTGCTTATCTTCAATAATCAGTATATCATGTCCAATATTGACATCGTTTAACGCATCAATAAATCCTGTTGCACGTTCAATACGTGTGCTAATACGACTAGTATCGGCAGTAATAATCACAAAATTTTCGTAACCTTTCGTTACACAAGTTTGAATCGCATCATAAACAGCATCATAATTATTTGTCTTTACCCAACTTGTTCTATGCTCATATAATTGACTATCAAAGAATACCATTTTTTTCTTTTTCTCTTCAATAATACGTGAATATTTTCTAAACGTAGAAGTCGGTTGAATAATAAATCCATCCACACCTAATAAGAGCATGCTTTCTATATAGCTATCTTCATTTTCTTGATTATAATCACTATTGCCGATGATGACTTGATATCCATTTTGACTTGCAATATCCTCAATACCTTTTACTATTTGATTTGAAAAACTATTTGTAATATCACCAATCAATACGCCAATCAACTTCGTCGTTTTTGAATTTAAACTCCGTGCCACAATACTGGGTTTATAATTCGTTTCTTGAATAACTTGCTCAATTTTCCCCCTAGTTTCTTGTGACATTTTCTCATATTTACCATTTAAATAGAAAGAGACTGTTGTTTTTGACGTTTGTGCCATTTCTGCAATATCTTTAATGGTAAGTTTTTTCATCAAAACATTTCCTCCTCTAAAAACACTTCATATTATAACATATTTATCCTATAAAAATAGCTAAATAGCGTGATTTTAATGAGAAAAATGTTACGTATAATGCCATATTCACGACTTTTTACTCCTTATTATTTCAGACGATGTAATTTATTTGTTTTTTTATCATAAATACTACACTTTCCTTTTACTTTCACATCATCAACAACGATTAATTTTTCTCCCTTATAAATTTCTTCAACAACTAAAATAAGAAGAAGATGCTTATTGTTGTCTTTTATTTCAAATGCAAGTCCGTTTTCTAATAAAGTACCGTCACTTTGATAAACGTCTTTTTTCCTAATAGATACAGTATCTTTAGCAAATAAAGTATAATCAATTATCTGATTTGTAAATGGTTGGTGCTTCACTAATTTTTTCGTATCCACAATAGTATTATATTGTTTAGATATAATCGCAGGTTCTACTGTAAAAGGTACCTTACTCATAATATTTAATGTATTCACAGTGTTATGTTGAAAAACAGCTGTATCATCTAAAATAAACTGTGTGCTCAATCCATGCTCCCCTTCACAAATCACCTCATCAATCACAAACCACGCACTATTACCTATAGCAACAATATGTCGCTTATGTACACATAAATGATGATGACGATGAGAAAGATATGCTCCCTCTATGTAATGATACGCCTCTTCATGACGATAATCGCAATACAAAGTTTGAGGATAGTCATCATATTCCCAAGAACCTACAACATTATCTGGAGATATACCATCAACTAAACAAGTTGAGTGACTATATGCACTTTTTAAGTCATATCGTCTTTCCTCTTCTTTATATGTGTATCGACCAGAATCAACAAAAATTGGACAATTATCTACATATAAACAAAAACTATTTTGATCACTATGAGAATGTGCACTTCCTATTGGACCATTTTTAAAGAAAAGATAACTATCTTGTTCTTTAATACAAACATGTCCCGAGTTTTTATAAAAAGCAGACTCTCTTGTATTTTCTACATTGTTTTCTTTTAATATTTTAAACAAGTCAATTCCTTTTTTACCAAATAACATTACACCATATATTTCTAAATGTGCATGATTATCTAATAATTGCGAATCTTCTAACAGAATAGCACTAGCATGTAATAAATCTGCTGTATCATGCTCATCGCTATCCCCAAAAGCTACTGTTTTCCCACTTGATGTCGTCATCATACGAATATAATGAGCCATTTTAGATAATATAGCAGCAATACTCTCTTTCATTTCTGGAACTAAAACAACTAACTCAAATATCGCTTTATATACTTCCACATGATATAAAATAGACTGCTCAAATTGTGTACCATCTTCTAAAACTTGTGTGCATAATTGTTTTTCTAACTCTTTTATTGCAAATAAATACGCATCATCAATCTCTAGCTTATCTGCTAAAAAATGATAACAAGCAATAATAGCAGTCGTTTGTAAAACACCCCAGTTACTTAATGTATACTTTTCACGATAGTATGTCATTAAAAAGTCAATTTGTTTTTGTAGCGATTGACACAAAATCGTTAATTCACGCTCATCTAATAGTTCCCACTCTATTAAAAACAAAATAATTTTTAACCAAGAAAAACAACGAATACCCGTATCAAGTGTTCTCGTTGTTACACTGTTTGGGAAGAAGTCGGTCACATGATTTATCCAGTGGAAAATATACCATTTTAATTTCTCAATATAAAGAGGATTTTCCTCAACTAAATATCCAACAAGAAAATCTAATAAATACTCGTGTCGATTTAACATATACGCCCATTCTGGATCATCGTGATATACAGTCGTCCAATCCATATTTATTAGCTGATGCTCAACTAGACAAGGTTCCATATCCCACGTTCTATCAAAAATAAAACGATTATCTAATAATCTATCTATTCTTCTTTTAACTTGCTTATATTCATCTGCACAAACTGTTTGAATATATGTTCGACAATACTCTTTATCAAATGTTGCAAAATATTTTTTTATTTCTACTTCCATGACTTCTCCTATAACAAAAATAGAAACTGAATAGTTATTCAGTTTCATTTTTACACTAGACAATTTATCGTGTTAGTCACATGACTAACACGATAAACCGACATTTTTATGATAAAATATGTAACCAGCTTCCGATAATACCGATAATAACTGTTAAAATAACAAGTTTATAAGTTGTCCATTTTTTCTTTTTGATTAAATAGTAAACTAAAACCGTAAATAGAGCTGGTAATAATGCTGGTGCCACTTTATCCAACATACCTTGAATACTTACAATACTTTGATTTGCTTGTTTATTCACTTCACCAGCAGCAAATGTTATTGGTACCATAATTTTAACAGACGTTGCAACTAATCCAGAAATAACTGTTACACCAATGATATTAGCAATTTTTGAAATAGTTCCCATTTGTTCACTTAATTTATCAATAATTTTTGTTCCTAATTTATAACCATATAAACCAGTTGATAATTTAATTGTTGTTAAAATAAGGTTCATTGCGACGAAGAAAACAATTGGTCCAAGAATCAATCCATCTGTTGCAAAAGATGCAGCAATTGTTGAAAATAGAGGAGCTAAACAGAATTGAGATAAAGAATCTCCAATACCTGCTAAAGGCCCCATTAGCGCCATTTTAATATTACGTGTTTCTTCAACTGGTCTATTTTTTTCTAACATAACTAAATGTAAACTTGTTACAAATGGTAAGAAATGAGGGTTAGTATTATAAAATTCACAGTTTTCTTCAAGAGCTTTGTATAAACCGTCTTGATCGTCACCATAATATTTTTTCAAAGCAGGATATAAAACATTCGCATAACCTAAACCTTGATAATTGCTGTAATTAAATCCGTTTTGACAGTAAAATGCTCTTAAAGATGTTTTTACATAATCTTTTTTCTCTAATTTATTATATCCAGTCATCTTTTTCTTCCTCCTTCACAACCACTTTTTCTGGGCGATGATAAAATTCAATTAAAGCGAAAATTGTTCCGACGATTGCAATACCGATTGTTGGAATTTTTAAGTATGCAGCACATACATATCCTAATAAAACAAATGGAATCAATTCTTTTTTAGCCATAACTGATAAAATCATTGCAAACCCAATAGCAGGAAGCATTTTACCTGCAACTGTTAATCCTGATAATAAAACAGGTGGAATATAATCAACTAAATGTAACAATGTATCCATTGATAATGCACCAACGCAACCTAATGAGAAACCGATAAGAGCAAATAACCAAACCGTTGCATTGATTGTCCATCTAAATGCTTTAATATTACGATTTTTTAAATGTTTCATTGCTGTTTCTGGTGCACCCGCACGAATTGTATAAGCGAAAGTTTGTAAAAATTGAATTGCCACAGCGATTGGTGTTGATAAAGCAAGCGCTGCTTCTGGTGTTACTTTACCGGCACTTGTAATGGCCATCAATGTACCAAATACACCAGGACCGATTGGATTAGGTGGTACTGTACCTCCGGCACCGACACCAAATCCCATATATGCTAATTCACCAATAGCCCCCATTGCAAGAGCAGTTGGAACATCTCCTAAAATAATACCTACACCAAATGATAAAATAATACATCTATTTGTATAGATTCCAAGAAGCATCCCACTAAAACAAAATGCTGTCCATAAACCGATTAAAACGGCTTGAAATATACTGATTGTCATAAGACTTCCCTTCCTTTGCTTCTTAAATATAGTTTAAAATATCTACAACGGCTGCTCCGTCATTTCCACTAGGTGTTGTTTGCGTATTAAATTTGACATGATATTTTTGACTTAATTCTTTAATCGCTTCTTTGTCTTTTGCACCTAAGAAAATAGAACGTGTTACTTGCTCTTTTCCGTTTGCATTATGAATATTTCCGATATTCGCTTCTGTAATTGGTACACCTCCTTGTACTAAAGTAAGTAAATCTTCCAAACTTTTTACAACAATAAAAATTGTTTGGGCAGGATTTGCTTTGTGTATTACATCAATCACTTTTTGAAGTGAGAAAAAACGCATTGCTACAGATTCCGGAATAACCGTTTTCATCAATGTTTGTTGTATTTTATCTTCACTTGTTTCATCATTTGCTACAATCACTGTATTACATCCTAGTGATTTTACCCATAATTGACCTTGTCCATGAATTAAACGTTCATCTACTCTAGTCATTACAATATTTGGTGCCATATTCTTTTCCTCCTACCAATAGACATCCCAGTCTTTATAAAAACGCATCAGTGCTTCTAAATAATAGTAATCTCCCCAAATGTTTCCTTCATCAACACCTTTTCCAGAATGCCAAGAATAAACACCATGAAGCAATGTTGCTCCTCCAGAAGAAATGTCTTTATTTGCATAATTCTCAATTAACGAACGTAACATCGCATGCATTGCATATTTGTAATATTGTTTATCACTATCTACTTCAGGTAAATACTTCAACATTTCATGTATACCACAAACACTAATTGCTGTTGCTGAAGAATCTCTTGCATGTCCGCTACCATCTGAAAAAATCAAGTCCCAATAAGATACAAAATCTTGCGGCAAACGATTTAAGAAGTAGTTTGTAACGCTCTTAAATGTATCGAAACATTGCTCATCTTTTAAGAAACGATACGTTAACGGAATGCCGTAAACTCCCCAAGACTGACCTCTCGCCCAACAAGAATCATCACTATATCCTTGTCGTGTAACACCTTTTAATGGTGTATGCGTTTCTGGATCAAAATAAAATGTATGGAATGATGAGGCATCATCTCTAATAACATGATTAACAGAAGTATAAAAATGATTTTTTGCAATATCGTAATAACGTTCATTCCCTGTTTCTTCATAAGCAAAAAATAGTAGTTGAATATTTAATAAACAGTCAATAATTAAACGATAATGCTCTTTTTTACCAAGTTCACCCCACGCTTGTATAAAGCCGTCTTTTTCTTGATAACGTTCAATCAGTTTATCAGCTGCTTTTAATGATGCTTCTTTTGCTTGTAAATCTCCGGTTAATTTATATTCACTCATACACGACGGTGTATATAGGAAACCTAAATCATGATGGTCTAATTCAATCTGTTGATTAACACGATTTAAAAACGATAGCATATTTTTATGTGCAACATCATAAAACACATTATTTTTATTATATTCATAAGCCAACCATAATTGGCCTGTCCAAAAACCATTTGTCCATTCTGTATTATCCATAATAGGATAGCAATTATCTTTTGTAGCAGGTGTTGGAAAATCTTCCTTGAAATATTCTATGTTTATAAGTAGCTGTTCTACAACATGGTCTATTGCTTTTTTTATTTCTTCTTTTGTTAAAAGATCTACACTTAAAAATCTACTAGGATTTTGAAGTGGTTCCAGTGTCATTTTTTTTATCATTACCATTTCCTCTTTTAGATCCCGTCTTCAATTTCTGTATCATCTGATGTATTAAATAATGTTTTCGCATCGACAATACCGGTGTGTGCTGCTAAAAGAACTTTAGAAACAATCTCATCAAAAGTACCCTCTGTACGTGCAAAAACAGCTTCCATAATCATCGCTAAATTCAATCCTGTTAAAACATTTATTGTTTTTTCTGGATATTCACACATTATTTGTGAAGCGACATTAAATGGTGTTCCTCCTAATAAATCACAAAGAACTAAAATATCATCTGCCCCTTCAATCGCATTTTTTAATGCTACTTTGACATCTTCACTGGACATACCTTCTACAAAATCAATGGTTGCAACGTTTTCTTGTACCCCTGCAATCAAATGTAATGAACTTAAAATACCAGTTGCATAGTGTCCATGCCCTGTCATTATAATTTTTACCATTGGATCTCCTTTCTGTTTTTAGTTTACCGGTTTACTTATATAGGTTATTTTAGTGGATTGATTTACTATTGTCAATACTTTTTAATAAAAAAAGTTAGCGATTACATTTTTTATAACAAAATTATTCTTTCAATATCACACCCATTTCATATAAAAACTAAATAAAATAATTAAAAAATCTTTTATATACAACTCCATTACATGATAAATGCTCTATCACATTGACAAAACCGGTTTACCTATCTATAATAAACTTACCATAAAAAATTGATGAAAGGAAGATAATGATATGACTTGTAATACATTTTCTATACAACAATTTTCATTAGAAGGAAAAATCGCTCTTATTACAGGAGCTTCGTACGGTATTGGATTCGCCATTGCAAAAGCCTACGCACAAGCAGGAGCAACCATTGTGTTTAACGATATTACGCAAGAACTTGTGGACAAAGGTACTGCTGCTTATAAAGAAGAAGGCATTACTGCACATGGATATGTTTGTGATGTAACAGATGAAGACGGAGTATCTCACATGATACAAAAAATTGAACAAGAAGTGGGCATTATTGATATTTTGGTAAATAACGCCGGTATTATCAGACGTATACCAATGTGTGATATGAGCGCTGAAGAATTTCGTAAAGTAATTGACATTGACTTAAACGCACCATTTATTTTGGCTAAAAATGTTATCCCTTCTATGATTAAAAAAGGACATGGAAAAATTATTAACATTTGCTCAATGATGAGTGAGTTAGGTCGTGAAACAGTTAGTGCTTATGCTGCTGCAAAAGGTGGTTTAAAAATGTTAACAAAAAATATTGCATCTGAGTATGGTCATGCAAATATTCAATGTAATGGTATCGGACCTGGTTACATTGCCACTCCACAAACAGCACCATTAAGAGAACGCCAAGCTGATGGTTCTCGTCATCCATTTGATCAATTTATTATCGCTAAAACACCTGCTGCACGTTGGGGGGAAACACAAGATTTAATGGGACCTGCTGTTTTTCTAGCTAGTGATGCAAGTAATTTTGTCAATGGTCACATTTTATACGTTGACGGTGGGATTTTAGCCTATATCGGAAAACAGCCAGAATAAAATACGAAAGGAAAGAAAACATGAAAGTAGCTTTAATTAATGAAAATAGTCAAGCAAGTAAAAACAGCATTATTTACGATGCGTTAAAAGAAACAACAACAAAACACGGATATGAGCTTTATAATTATGGTATGTACGGAAAAGAAGGAGAAAGTCAATTAACATACGTTCAAAACGGTCTATTAGCAGCTATTTTATTAAATAGTAAAGCAGCAGATTTCGTTGTAACAGGTTGCGGAACAGGTGTAGGTGCTATGTTAGCTTTAAACAGTTTCCCTGGTGTTGTGTGTGGATTTGCTTCTGAACCAACAGACGCATATTTATTCTCACAAATCAATGGAGGAAACGCTCTGTCTATTCCTTATGCAAAAGGCTTTGGTTGGGGAGCTGAATTAAATCTTAAATTGATATTTGAACGTTTATTCGCAGAAACATCAGGCGGTGGTTATCCTAAAGAACGTGCTATTCCTGAACAACGCAATGCACGTATTTTAAATGAATTAAAAGAAATCACACATACTGACTTATTAACTATTCTAAAAACAATCGATCAAGAATTTTTAAAAGAAACAATTTCTGGAGAAAAATTCCAAGAATATTTCTTTGCAAATTGCCAAGATAAAGCAATTGCTGATTATTTAAAAACAATTCTTGAAAAATAAAGAGGTCTTTTCTATGACAAAAGTTCTATTTTTTGGTGAACCTCTCATTCGAATTACACCAATAGATTATCAAAGTGTATCAAATGGTACTCTTTCTACTTTATATTATGGTGGCTCAGAAATTAACGTGGCATGCAATCTACAATATCTAGGTCTTCCTACTAAAGTATTAACTGCACTTCCTAAACATGATTTAGGAAATCGATTTTTAGATTTTTTGAAAACACGTTCCATTGACACAAGTGCCATTTGTCATATTGGCGATCGCATCGGTACATATTACACAGAAACAGGATTTGGTTGCAGACAAACCGAAGTCTTTTATGATCGTAAACATACAAGTATTTGCGACATCAAACCAGATATACTGGATATAGACACTCTTCTTCAAGATGTGTCCCACTTCCATTTTAGTGGTATTACCATTGCTCTTGGCGAAAACGTTCGAACAACGCTTTTATTCATTTTAAAAGAAGCAAAAAAAAGAGGTATTACCATATCTATTGATTTAAATTTACGTACAAAACTTATTAGTATATTAGACGCTAAAAAAATATTCTCTACTTTTGCAAAATACGCCGACTATTGTTTTGGTATTGAACCACTAATGATGAATGAAAAAGATTTAACAATGTTCGATAGAGAAAATGCTAGTATCGCACAGTTACAAGATCGTATGCAACAATTAAAAGAGATTTACCAGTTCAAAACAATTTTTCATACACAACGTTCCACTGACGAAAACGGACAACATATCTACAAAGCCTACGCATTGGGCGATACATTTGTAGAATCTACACCGATGAAAACAACTATTTTAGACCGTATCGGAAGCGGAGATGCTTTTGTTTCAGGTGCTATTTATAAACTTGTGACGGAATCTAATCTAGTAGATACTTTAAATTTTGGTGCCGCCAGTGCAAGTTTAAAATGTACCATTTATGGAGATAACATGACTAAATCCGTTTCAGATATTGAAAAAATTTTAGTAACACACAAAGATATTATACGTTAGGGGAAACATTATGAGTAAATCTGATACAGTTATTCAATTAAAACAACAAAAACTTGTTGCTGTTATTCGTGGAGAAAACTCAGCTGAAGGTATAAATGCTTCTAATGCATGCATTAAAGGTGGTATTAAAGCCATTGAAGTGGCTTATACAAACCCTGAAGCAAGTGATATTATCAAAGTATTAAATCAAACATACAAACATGACACGGACGTTATCATTGGTGCAGGTACAGTATTAGATGCAACCACTGCACGATTAGCCATTTTATCCGGTGCTCGTTACATCGTATCCCCATCATTTCATCAAGAAACAGCTTTAATGTGTCATTTATATAATGTTTTATATATTCCTGGATGCTTTACACTAACAGAAATTACAACAGCACTTGAAAGCGGTTGTGAAATCATTAAATTATTCCCTGGAAATGCCATTTCACCATCCTATGTTTCCGCCATTAAAGCTCCAATTCCACAAGTATCAATTATGGTTACTGGTGGTGTTAATTTGCAAAACGCTACTGATTGGCTGAACGCAGGTGTAGATGCTATTGGCATAGGTGGAGAATTTAATAAACTAGCTGCAAAACAAGATTTTGAAGCAATCACAACATTAGCACAAGATTATCGTCATCTTGTATAATATAACAATATAAATCTATAAAAAAGAAAGTCACACAACTTTTCACAGTGAAAAGTTGTGTGACTTTTTTACTTGCAACGATTTAATGCCATAACTTAACAAAAAATCGTTTTACATCCATACATCATTATCTACTTGTATGTCTTTTTTCTTCATCTTCGACACATGAGGACTACCAGCAACATAAAAACACAGAAATTTATCACGCCATTCATCTTGACAAGTGATGCCGATTCTCGCACGTGCTTGAATACGTTTTGGTGTAGCACCATATTTTACGGTTAAAGAATATTTGTCGAGTAATTTCCCATTAAAATCTCTCGTAATGTGTGCATATCTTGTCAGTTTTCCTGGACCATTAGCAATAATCCCCTCTGATACTTCAATAGCACGAATGAGAACAGCTTCTGCAATATTTTCTTTTTTTGTCACTAGGTTTAGCATATCGTATTGATGTATATGATACACATACCAATGTCCATAAGCTAAATACATTGCTTCATTTTTGGGTGTACGTCTACCATTAAAACTATGACACGCACTGTCTATGGTGCCTAAATAGGCTTCTGTTTCAACGATTCTTCCAAGTTTTCTACCATTTAAAAACAAATCCATACCTAATAAGGCTTTAGCTGTTTTAATTGTATCTGTTTTCATAAGATGAGAAAAATATGTGTCAAACATGAAAAATTTCCTTTACCATTTATTCGCTTTTTCTTTTATTATATGCGAATATTGCCATTCCTCCAAATAAAACACCTACATATGTAAAGATATGCGTTTCTTGTGTACCTGTATATGGCAATGATTTTGATACGCCTGCATCTACAGCTAAAACAAAATGACTAAAATGATTTGTTTCAAAAACAAGTTTACCATTCTCAACTTTTGCTTCTATTTTTTCTAATTGACCATTAGATAATACATGATATAACACAGGATTTTTTTCGTTTTTGTATAATTCAATAGCCACAATACGATTATCTTTAATCTCTACTTTTTGTCCATTTTTTGTTAAGTAAATATCATAAACCATTGCATGTTTTGGTTTTAATTTTTCTGCAATAACAGGATTCTCTACTTTTTCGACATGAAGCATATCAGCATCTACGCGTTCTTTAAACACAACGCTAAATAAACGATTATCTGCATGTTTTTCTAAAACGTATGGTACACCTAGTGATACATGTTTTCTAGTTTGTGTCGTTATTGGTAAAGTCATAGATGTCGTTGTCGTCATATCAGGTGTTGGTTTTGACTCTTCTGGTTTTTCCGTATCTGTTTCTAATACTTTAAACACATTTTCTTTTTTATCTGTTTCTTGTTTTTCTGGATTTAAATAAGAAACAGCATAATCTGAATCTTCTTTTTTAATGGTATAAATACCACGTTTTAATACTTGGAATTTTCCATCAATCGTAGATGGTTCATCATCGTACTTAATAATTCCCCATACATTTTGTGTTGGATCATACACAACTTGTAAAGTGTCATCATTTTGTAAAACACTATTTTTCATTGCATCTACAAGTTTTTTAAATGTGTCACGATCTACATTTGGAACAATCATGTACGCATATTCATCATTATCTTTGACATGTTTTTGATACATTGTGATAAATGTATTTTCTTTTTCTTCATCTGATTGCGCATCATTGATATCTTTCCATTTTCCTTTACGTAACGCTTGAGACATTATCAAGTCTGCTTTTTTGAAGAAGACATAGCCAATATTACGATTTGTATCACTTGATTCTAAAAAGACGGTTTCTGTTTCTTTATATTCTTTTTCATCATCAGTCAAAGCTTCTTCTTTATCGTTCACATACACTTTGTATGGTACTTTAGCATCTACTTTTCTTTGTTCGATAGTCGTAATAACTTCATCAGTTGATTGATTTTTAATTTGGCTACCCAAAGCAACTATCTTATCTTTTAACATGAACCATCCTTTATGAACTTGTAGTACATTGTTCCAATTTGTAAAGTCCATAGCAGACGTACCATTTTGTTCGTCTAATTTACTTGTACCAACAAAAGCCGATGGCAATACTACTTGACCTGAATCATTGTCACGAGCTGTTGTTAACTCTGTTGTTCCCGGTAATCTATACGGATTGACTGTTGCCCAATAGTCATTACTATAATGGCTTAAATCATTGTTATATAAATACAACATTCCATCTCCTGAATACCACCCTTTACGATTCTCTTTGTTCATACCCTCATAATTTTTCGTACGACTTGAGAACATAGACAAACCTAAACCAAAATCTTTATCCGCATTATACATCGCTACTTTGTCCATTGCGTTAAAAGCATGTAGAGCATTATCTGGTTTAACAGTTGGAACATCTGCACGATTTAATAAAGTATTCATCAAAGAGATATCACGATATGTTTTCAAATTCTGGAATACATCATAAAACGTATCTGATACAACAAATGATTTAATCGTTGTTTCTAAACGTTTACGTGTCGGTTCATCAGACATATTCGCAATACGTTGAATACCTCTTAATACTTCTACTGCAGCAGCATGATCGTTGCTTTTCTCACGACTAATAGAGCGTCCTCTACTCAAATCCATTAACTCGCCATGCACAATAAGTGGCACAAATGAACGATCAATCCATTGATACATCGTTGTCATTTTATCTGTTGGTAATGGTGACTTCGTTTTTTGAATAATTGGCAATAATTGTGATAATCCATCAATCAACACACTTCCATATGCTCCTGTATAAGCAACATTGGTATGATCAATGTAAGAACCATCTGGATAAAAGCCTTCGCCACTTGTTACAATTCTGAATACTTTTTCTATTGATTTACTCGTACTGCTAATTTCAGCATCATCTTTTCTTAACAGACCTGCAATAATTTTTACACGACCCATATCAACAAGATTTCCACCCAAAGCTTCAAACGGATTATTTGTTGTTTTTCTAAAATAATTAGAATCTGGAACAAATTTTTCAATCACATCTGTATAATGTCTTATTTCCTCATCACTAAAATAGTCATTCATCAATGAAAGAGTATTATTGATAGCTCTTGGTGTCCCAATTTCATAGTCCCACCAGTTGCCGACAATACTTTTTGACTCATTATAAACATGTTTATCTAGCCAATCTAAAGATTCTTTGACAATACGAACTAGATGCCCATCTTGATAATATTTAGAATGTGGATTCGTAATTTGTTTTGCCATTTCTTCAAGTTTACGATAAGTCGCCGTTAAATTAGCTGATTTTGTATAATCACCATGTTTTGCCCATAAAAACGTACGATTCGGTTCTGTCGACAAATCAGCAATGCTTTTTTCAACGTTTTTTTCCAACTCATCATTTAGCGCTTTCATTTGTTCGTTACTTGGATCATAAAATTGATTTCCTGCAATAATATCATTCCATTCTTGTAATCGTTTCGTATAATCATCTTCTACACTAGGTGAAACGGTTGCAGGAATTGTTTTTAAAAGAGTATTGTCTTGATACACTTTAATATTTGCAGTTCCTTCTTGTTTTGGTATCAATAATCCATTTATAACATCTACAACTGACGCATTATCTGTTACATAACGATAATCTTTTACATTAAATAAATATTTTTTATTTAATGGTACTGATACTTTTTCTTCTAATGTTGCTGGTGTGTCTACTACTTTTTCTGGTACAACTTCTTTAAACGCAAGATTTGAGAATAAAACTTCTCCGGTACCTGGTTCATAAAATAATTCTACTTTAGCTTTATCAACATTTGCCGGTGGCATAAAATCAACTGTCACATCTTTCCAATCTGTTGTACCTGATGTGTTTTCAGAAACAGTAAGTACCTTGCTATCACCTGTGCCTGCTTGAATACGCGCTCTAGCAACACCTGTTTTATTTGTCGTTTTCACTTTAAAACTTAATTGATATTTTTTAGTTGGATCAATAGATACTTCTTGATAAACAGCAACACGAAACTCATCTGTACTTGAAATTTTTAAATGATTATTTTCAACCCCGATTGTATACGTTACATTTTTATATTTACTATCTACCCAAACATTCCAATCTTTTGCACCTGTTCCTCCTGTCCACATATTATTTGAGATAGTTTCTGAAAAATCACCATTTTTCAATAAATTATCTTGTGTTACTGGTGCCGCTTGCAATGTTTCTACACCCTCTACTTGTGTTGTGTGATAAGCTAACACAGCACAAAGAGTCATAGACGCTGAAAAAACATATATTGCTTTTTTTAACGTTTGACGTGTTATCATATAAAGACTCCTTTTTGTTGTTTTAATCAAAAGTAAACCGGTTTATATAAATATATCACGTTTTCATTTTATTGTAAAATAGTTTTAAATAAAAAACGAATCTATTCCGATTCGTTCTTTATTTAAAGTTATTTATTTGTTCATTTGTATCGTCGCCACTTCCATTTAAATCAACGACAGGTGTTATAAATTCTGATTTTTCTTGCATCATTAAACTATACATAGATTTTACGCGAGCAAAATACTCTCGTACTTCTTGTTCAAGTTTACTATTAAACCATTCTAAAGATGATGCAACACCTTTTACATCAAGATTTAAATTTTCTGCAATGTGTAAAGCACGATATAAATGATATTTTTGTGTGACAACAATCAGACTTTTGACTCCAAATATGTATTTAGCACGGTACATACTATCATACGTATTTAATCCATAATGATCTAAATAAATGTCTTGTGATGGCACACCTTTTTGCATCGCATATAATTTCATTGCAGATACTTCATTATAGAAGTCACTACTATGGTCACCACTCATAATGATTTTTTTTGTTTTACCTTTTTTATATAGCTCAATAGCTGTATTTAATCTGTCTTGCAAAATAGAACCGGGTTCTCCGTCTTGCAACCCTGCACCTAATACAACAATAGCATCCGCTTTAAATTCTTGTGCTGTTTGATTATCAACAATTTTTGTATTGCCTTTGTATATCACATAAATATTCATAATAACTGTTAATAAAAAAACAACCAAGATAAATCTCATTACATATTTTCTTAGTTTTTTCATCTCATGCCTACTTTTTTTCACAACAGAAAAACCATCTTGGTGTTGTTTCTGTTATATTTGATTGCCCAAAGTTTGCTGTTACGTGTATCGTATGAAATCCTGCCTCTTTTAGCCATGCTATATAACTATCTAATGGGTATGTTCTTTCTTTATGGAACTCATCAAAACGTTCATACCATTCATTATCATATATTTTTTGACAACACGTTATATCATGCTCTACACTATATGGAAACTCTCCTGGAAAGGATTGCCACAAAAAGACCGTATCTTCATCACAATATTGGTACACATAATCACGATACCCTTCTTCCATTTGCCAAGTTGAATGTACATCAAACAAATAGTATCCACCTACTTCTAATACACGATATGCTTCTTGAAAAGCTCTTTTAACAGATTTTTCATCTTTTAAATAGCAAAGCGAATCTGCAAAACAAGTAATGATACGAAATGTTCTATTCACATCAATCTGGCACATATCCATTTGAAACAAAGGAATACTCGCTACTTTTTGACTAGCTAAGGCAAGCATATCTTCTGAAAGGTCACTTGCATACACATTGTACGTTTTACAAAGCAATACAGCTAAATCTCCTGTTCCACAAGCTAATTCCAATATGGTATCAGTGGGTTTCCCAATAAGGTTGACATAATCAAACCATTGTTGGTACATACTTTTATCCATTAGTTTATCATAGACAGCAGCAAATTTATTATATGCCATACTTAGTTTACCCATTTAGCAATATCATATAAAGGAGCATCATGCCATAATTTTTCTAATTGATAATGCTCACGCTCACTTGGATAAAAGACATGTACAATCACATCATTTAAATCAATTAATGTCCACTTCCCTGTATCTCGTCCTTCAATATTTTTCACATCCATACCTTGTTTATGCGCTTCTTCTAAAACAGCTTGGACAATGGCGTCAACATGTTTTTCATTTTTACCTTGTGTAATTACAAAAAAATCAGCAATAGGTGTCAGTCCTCTTACGTCTAATGCTACAGTATCCTGTGCTAATTTATCATCAGTTATTAAAATTACTTTTTCTAATATTTGTTCACTTGTATATTTCAATCTTTTTTCTCCTTAAAATTTACTTATCCATGTATTATACGCTTTTATCGTATCTGGAAAAATAGGTACTTTCTTTTGTGCCAAAAACATAATAGTTTGTTGTAGCTTATACACAATGGCACTGTCTAAACTTTGTCTTGCTAACACACGTGCTTCTACAACACCATGAAATGTTCGTCCATCCTCAATATAATCTGCAACAAACAAAACTTTAGCAACATCACTCATGACATCATGCCCAATCGTATGGTAAAAAATAGCATCTAAAATATCTTTATCTTTTATGTGAAACTGTTCGTTAGCAATCATCGCAGCCACAGGTCCATGTAAAATTTCACTTCCGTAATCTAACATGGTCATATCTAATGCATATTTATTTAATATCACTTGATATTGTTCCATACTCCATTCTTTAGCGTAATCATGTAGTAATGCTGCATACTGACATTTCTCAACATCAACATTGTATGCGGTAGCCAATTCAATCGCTTTTTTCTCTACTCTTAAAACATGTTCGTATCGTTTTTTTGATATTTGTGTTTCTAATACCTCTAAAATGCTTTGTCTTTTTTGTTCATTCAACATGCATAAATCCCTCGTTTTCTACATATAATTTATGTTTCATAATATAGTTTTCAACAGATTCAGGCACATAGTATGTAATAGACTTTTTCATGTTCACATGTTTTCGAATCATTGTTGAGCTAATCTCAATAAGAGGTAATTTCAAAATAGAAATTGGATACGGTGTTTCTAAAGACGCACTTACTCTATTGATACCTATAAAGTGAACCTCTTGTACCAAATCGTCAATACGATACCAATTTGGTAAATCTTCAACCATATCAGCACCTATCACAAAATAAAATATAGCATTTGGATATTTTTCTTTTAATGCTTGTATTGTATTATATGTATAATTTACACCACCATTTTCAATTTCATAAGTTTCTAAATCAAAACAAGGATGATTTTGTATCGCTAAACGTACCATTTCTTGACGATGAACGCTATCAATTGTTTTTTTCTCTTTTTTATGTGGAGGTGTTGCACTTGGCATAAATAGAAATCTATCCAACGAAAAAAAATCTCTTACTTGCTCTGCCATCATCAAATGCCCCACATGAATAGGATTAAATGTTCCACCTAATATGCCTATTTTCAGTGGCTCTACTTGATTTGCCATAGTTATCCTCACTTACTTGTTATCACTTTGTAAATTAACGGTTGATATATTTTTTCATCACCGATTGTATAGGCTTCTTTTACTTTTGACATAACATCTTCTACATGTTCTTGATTAGAGTGTATTCGAACGAACGGTTCACCAGTCACAACTTTATCGCCTACTTTTTTCAAAACTGAAATACCTACCGCTAAATCAATTTGACTTTCTTTTGTGGCACGTCCGGCACCCAACATCATAGCTGCAACACCTAAATCATCTGCCACAATAGAGGTCACATAACCATTCTTATCTGCTACTACATCAATGTCATATAAAGCATGCGGTAATTTACTTGTATCATCAACCACGCTGGCATCTCCACCTTGAGAAGCAATAAATGTTTTGAATACTTCCAATGCTTTGCCGTTTTGTAAATTTTCTTCTAATTTTTGTCTTGCTTCTTCTAAACTAGAAGCACCATTTGCTAAATAAACCATTTGGGAGCCTAACACTAAACACAATTCGACTAAATCTTTAGGCCCGTTCCCTTTTAGCGTATTGATTGCCTCAATCACTTCATTGGCATTCCCAATCGCAACTCCTAATGGTTGACTCATATCTGAAATAACAGCCATTGTACGACGTCCAACTTGATTCCCAATGGCCACCATCTCAGTTGCAAGAGCTTGAGCATCTTCAACAGTTTTCATAAATGCTCCTGCACCAGTTTTCACATCAAGAACAATCGCATCTGCTCCAGATGCAATTTTTTTACTCATAATCGAACTTGCAATTAACGGAATAGATTGTACTGTACCTGTCACATCACGTAGAGCATACAACTTTTTATCTGCTGGTGTCAAATTACCACTTTGTCCAGCAATCGCTACTTTATTTTTATTCACTAAATCTATAAAATCTTGTTCAGACACCTCTACTTTAAAACCGGGTATCGCCTCTAATTTATCAATCGTACCACCAGTATGCCCTAACCCACGACCACTCATTTTTGCCACAGGAATACCTAAACTAGCTACTAATGGTGCTAAAACCAATGTTGTTGTATCTCCAACGCCACCTGTTGAATGCTTATCAACTTTTATTCCATGGATAGCACTTAAATCAAATTGATCTCCCGATTTTGCCATTGATAGCGTCAAAACACCTAATTCTTCGTGAGTCATCCCTTGAAACAAAATCGCCATAGCCATTGCACTCATTTGATAATCCGGAATCTCCCCTTTTGTAAAACCATCAATCATCCATTCAATTTCTTGATTAGTCAAGGTAAAACCATCTCTTTTTTTCTCGATTAAATCAACCATTCTAAACATGATATTTTTCCTCCACACCATTTTCCGTCCCAACCAATGCGACCGATGTCATATCTAAAAATAATCCATGTTCAACAACACCTGTTAAACTATCTAACTCTTTCGCAAGTGCATATTCATCTTCAATTTTGTCTAAATGCAAGTCGATAATATAATTGCCATCGTCTGTTACAAAGACAGCATTATCTTTTTGGCGTAAAACAGGAGAGTAGCCTTTTTCTGTAAAATAGTTTAAAAGACAAGTAGAACCATATTTGACAACCTCAACGGGAAGCGGGAATTTCCCAAGTGTATCTACCACTTTAGACTTATCTACTACCCACACAATTTTTTTGGAGTGACGTGCTACTATTTTCTCAAATAATAATGCTCCACCGCCACCTTTAATACCATTCAACTGATGATTTACTTCATCAGCTCCATCAACCGTCACATCAATATATGGTACTTCATCGACACTTTTTAAAGGAATACCTAACTCTTCTGCTTGTTTTTTTGTTGCCATAGATGTCGTAACACCAATAATATTTAAACCTTTTTGAACACGCTGTCCTATTTCATCTACAAAATAATATGCTGTGGAACCTGTTCCTAACCCAACAATCATACCATCTTTTACATAATTTGCTGCTTGTCTACCTACTAATTCTTTTAAGTTCATACTAATACTCTCCCTTTTCATCATCAATACAATACTTTTCTCTTTGTTCTCTTGCCCAATTCGCATTTGTCAAATCATCTAAGCCTTCTAAAAAGACATGTTCAAGTAATCGCCATGCTTGTTCATTTGTATAATCATACTCAACAGCTAAAAGTAAATATTCTTTAGCTTTTTCATATTCTGAAAAATGCATTAAACAAAAGCCATAGGTATAATGCCACTGACTATTTCTCTTATTATCCTCACGATACTGTTCTAAAACATTTATCGCTTGTCCATACTCACCTAAATGTATGTATGCACCTACTTTCCATTCTGCATGAACCTCTTGTTCTTCAGCTGGTAATAAATCAATGAAATCAATAATAAATTGATAGTTTTCTTCATCACTTGCCGTCAAAATCGTTAACAAATTCTCTGGAGATGCGTGTTCTTCTTTTCCAAAAAACAGAGTATATGTAAAAATATATAAACTCCGCTCATATATCATCTCATCTACACCAAACCAAGATAAAATATATGATAATTCACTTTCTAAACTATTTTCTAAATCTAATTCAATCTGTTCATCAATCTTCTGTAAAATGGATTTTGCTAAACTAATCACTAATTTTGGGATTTGATGATGATATTTGACAACTTTTTCTAAAGCTTGAATAAACTTTTGATAGTCGTTTATAATATGGTCTTTATTTGGTACATCTGTTTTGGCAAATAATACATATTCTCGATTAAATTGTTGATTTTGTAAAAATTCTCGGGGCAATAAATCTTCGGATAAATACGACACCGTTTGTAATGTTTCAACCACTTCACTTAATTTTTCTTCATTGGGTAAATAATATTCATAAAGGACACTTAACAAGTACCATGCGTCCCCGTCTTTATCATTCAAGGCAACAGCTTGTCGTAAATATTCTTCTGCCTTTTGATATTGTTCTAAACAAATTAACGCATATCCATAACGATAATACCATGTGCCATCATTTTTCCCATCTTCTTTTATCGTTTCCAGTAAATCAATGGCTTCATAGTATCGTCTAACATTATTCAAAGCGGATACTTTCTTTCCTAAATGTTCATAAGTTGGCTCTTTTAACAAATCAATATAATGGATGATTTTATCAAACTCTTGTGCTTTATCCCACAAGGTTAACTGTTTTTTTTCAAATTCTTGCATAACTCGCCTCCTTATCTCCCTCTATTATATAGGAAATAGACTGTTTTTGAAATGATAAAATCCACTAAAAAACTATACCCACTGTTCAACTAATAAAAAAGGTTTAAAATCCCTCTCGATTTTAAACCTTTTTCATTATAAGCTAGACATACTTAATAATCGTTGTACGATTTTTTTGGCAATCTCAATTTTACTTACCTTTTCTATTTTTTCGACATGTTTATCCGCATCAATCAAATACACTTCATTATCATCAGAACCAAAACCAATTCCGGCTTTAGAAATATCATTGGCAACAATCATATCTAAATGTTTTTTGTCGATTTTTTCTGACGCATATTGTATTAAATCATGTGTTTCAGCGGCAAATCCAACAACTATTTGATGTGATTTTTTATGTGTGCCTATATATTTTAAAATATCAGGTGTACGTTTGAAGGTTATTGTTATGTTTCCGTCTTGTTTTTTCACTTTTTTATCAAATACTTCTATTGGCGTATAGTCTGACACTGCCGCCGCTTTTATAATAATATCTTGTTGCTCAAAACGTGACACAACTGCTTCATACATATCTTGTGTACTCACAATCGGTACAACTGTTATATTGGGGATATGTTCTAAAATAGGAACACTCGTTACTAATGTAACATTCGCACCTACTTTAGCAAACTCTCTTGCCAAAGCAACGCCCATTTTACCACTAGACGGATTGGTAATACATCTAAAAGGATCAATAAATTCTTTTGTCGGCCCCGCTGTTATTAACACATTTTTGTCAATAGACGTGAATATCTCTTCGATAATACGTTCTACTTTTGGAAATTTCCCTTTCCCAACATCTCCACAAGCTAATACTCCCGTGTCTGCTTCTAACACTGACATCCCTAATTCAGATAGTTTTTGTCGATTTTTTTGTGTGATTGGATGCTCGTACATATTTGTATTCATCGCAGGAACCACATACACTTTCGACAAAGGTGTTACAGCCAACAATAAAGAAGATGCTAAATCATCTGCGATACCATTAGCCAATTTTGCGATTATATTTGCTGTTGCTGGTGCAACAATGACTTTATCTGCCCATTTTCCTAAATCAATATGTTGAATACTACTTGCATCAACCTCATCAAATGTATCTATATATACTTCATGTTTTGTTAACACCTGAAACGATAATGGTGTCACAAACTTTTGAGCATTTTTCGTCATCACAACTCTTACACGATAACCTTTTTTCATCAACTGACTAACTAAATCAAGAGATTTATACGCTGCGATGCCACCTGTAACAATGATTAGAATATTCATGATAATCTCCTTTTTCACCAAAAGTCGTGTTGGTTAAAAACCAACACGACTAACACTATTAAATTGTACAACTTTCACATGCATTACTTCCGATTTCTTCACTATTCTCTGTAAATGTACGGACATAATAAATGGATTTAATCCCTTTTTTCCATGCATAATTACGTAAAATATTTAAATCTCTTGTTGTCATTTTACTTGTACGACCTTTTTTCCATTCATACATTCCTTCTGGAATATCTGAACGCATAAATAAGGTTAAGCTCATACCTTGATCAATATGTTTTTGTGCCGCAGCATACACATCAATGACTTTTCTCATATCAATATCATACGCCGATTTATAAAATGGTAATGTATCATTTGATAAATAAGGTGCTGGATAATATGTTTTACCTGTTTTTTTCTCTTGACGTTCTTCAATTAAACGTGTAATTGGATGTAAACTTGCAGATGTTTCATTTACATAACTAATAGAACCAGTTGGAGCAATCGCTAAACGATTTTGATGATACAATCCACCTTCATGGATATCTGCTTTTAATTGTTCCCAATCCTGTGCAGTTGGCACGTGAATATTTTCAAATAAAGCAGCTACTTTATCAAATTGGAATGTGTAATCTTCTTTTGTATACACATCAAAATACTCACCAGTGTAATATTTTGACTTTTCAAATCCATCAAAACTGATGCCACGTTCTTTTGCAATTTTATGACTGGCTAACAATGTATAGTAATTCAATAACATGAAATAAACATCTGTAAATTCAACTGACTCTGGGCTACCATATTCCATTTTATTTAATGCAAATAAAGTGTGTAATCCCATACCACCTAAACCAATCGTATGTGCTTTGGCATTTCCATTTTGTACTGTTGGAACGGCAACAATATTTGATGCATCTGTAACAAATGTTAATGCACGTACCATAGCTTCCACTGATTTACCAAAATCTGGTGATTGCATCAAGTTCGGAATATTTGTTGACCCTAAATTACAACTAATATCTGTTCCTAAAACTTCAAACTCTTGAGCATCATTGATAACAGAGTGACGTTGAACTTGTAAAATCTCTGAACATAGATTACTCATAATAATTTTACCATCAATTGGATTAGAACGATTAGCTGTGTCAATATTAACAATATATGGATAACCTGATTCTTGTTGAAGTTTACTAATCTCATTTTCTAATTCACGTGCTTGAATTTTTGATTTTTTAATATTTGGATTATTGACTAAATTATCATATTCTTTTGTAATATCCACATAAGAGAATGGAACACCATACTCACGTTCAACATCATAAGGACTAAATAAATACATTGTACTATCTTTAGCTGCTAATTCATAAAACTTATCAGGAACAACAAGACCTAAAGACAATGTTTTCACACGAATTTTTTCATCTGCATTCTCTTTTTTTGTAGATAAGAAAGATACAATATCTGGATGGAAAACATTTAAATAAACAGCTCCCGCACCATTTCTTTGTCCTAATTGATTAGAATAGCTAAAACTATCTTCTAATAGTTTCATAACAGGAACAATACCACTTGATGCATTCTCAATTTTTTTAATTGGATCTCCTGCCGCACGTATATTACTTAAAGAAACTCCAACACCACCACCAATACGTGATAACTGTAAAGCACTATTGATAGCACGTCCAATACTATTCATATCATCTGTCACTTGAATTAAAAAGCATGATACTAACTCTCCACGTCTTTTACGTCCTGCATTTAAAAATGTTGGTGTTGCTGGTTGATAACGTTGATGAATCATTTCTGAAGCTAATTGTGTCGCCAAAGCTTCATCTCCATTTGCTAAATACAACGCACAAAAAACAATACGATCTTCATAACGTTCTAAGTAACGTTTTCCATCATTCGTCTTTAATGCATATTGTGTATAAAACTTAAAGGCAGACATAAATGATTTAAAACGGAATTTTTTAGCGTATGTAATAGACATCAATTCTTTCACAAATTGACGGTCATATTTTTCCAAAAATTCACGTTCTAAATAATCATTATCCATTAAATAATCTAATTTTTCGTCCAATGTATAAAAGAATACTGTATTTGGATTAACATGCTCTAGGAAATAAGCTCTTGCTGCTTCTTTATCTTTGTGCATTGGAATTTTACCGTCTACTGGACGATTTAATTCATTATTCAGTTTGAAGTACGTTACTTCTTGCATTTTTGATACAACTTTAGGATTCTCCAAGTTCTCTCACCTTTTCCTTAAAATATTCCACATCATAATTTGATCCTTGAAACTCAAACATATGTAATATCGGCACTTGATATTGTTCTGCCAAATCTTTTGCTGTAAAACAAAATAGTGTATTGAAGTTACGGTTTCCACCACCTGCAATACCTTTCAAATACGCTTGATTATTTCCTGTTTCAATAAAATCATTTAAAATACTCGTTGCTTCAATTTCATACGTTGGTGCAACGACAACATAAGGTTCATAAATTTCTTGAAAAGCATTACTCATTGTAATTTCTAAACTATCCATTTCAAGCTTTTTTACAAATTTTTTTGTTTGTCCTGTCATAGACATATATACAACTTTCATATCCTCACCACCTTAGTTGTTCACTTTGAACATTATAGCAATACCAACCCACCTTTGCAAGACAAAAACACTATATATTGTGCCAGAACCCCCTTAACACTCAATATAGTGTATTGTTTTTTCATAAAAACATTGATACAACAAGTTTTCAAACCGTTTTATTTTCAAAATTTCCAGAACAAACAACCTAAGAAAAGAATTATCAAAACAATACCTATAACAAAACAAATATAACGTTTTTTATAAAAATATTTTTGTGAAACCTCTTTAACATTCACACCTGTTACTTTGTGTAAAGAATCATTGTATACTAACTCCGACACATCTGTCTGATGTGGAAGAAAGGTAAACTGTACGGTTTTAACAGGGAGAATAACTATATCCTGAAACAAAATACTCAAGACAATACAAAATAACCATATCACTAAAAATATCAATGGATGTTGATAAAAATAGTCTATTTCTAATCTTACTTCTTTTTTTGTATCAATCTTCTCAACAGTAAGATAATCTCCATTTTTTTGTTGAAAGGTACCACAACGATACCCATTTTGGTAAACTCTTGCTCTAGCTCCTTTGCAAGTAGAAAAAGATTGTAAATGAATAATCATTTTTACCCTCCCATATTCATAAAAACGAGGAGGCTAACCCCCTCGTTTAATCATCTAATCCTTTAGGCTTCCCTAAAATTTCTGTGTAAATCAACGCTTTTTGTAAGGGTGTTAAAGCTTTCTTTTTCACAGGTTTTGGTGTAGACACCTCCGTATGAGAAAGAACTTCCCACTCTCTATCTGTATAAACTTCTCCATCATCAACTTCCATACTCATCGGTGTTGTCAATTCTGTTTCATAAGATTCTTCATCTTCAACATCCTCTTGTAAAATAGTTTGATTTGGTTGATGAACAACGACTTTTGTTTTTTGAAATTCTTCATTTAACTCACGATATGTTTTTTTGAGTTGATTGGTAATTTTATGTGTTACTTCCCAGTCTTGACGTTTTACATGTCTACCTCTTTTTTTCTTATCTGGGGAAGTAAGAGAACCTAAAATCATAGCACCTACTAGGAGCAAGAAAAAATTAAGCATATTCATCACTCCTATTCATGAATAATATCGGCTGTTTTATCTCCTTTGTCGCCTGCAATAGTTTGACGCATCTGTGTATCAGCAATGACATTATTCATTTTATAGTAATCCATGACACCTAATTTACCTGTTCTGAGTGCTTCAGCAAGTGCCTGCGGTACAAGAGATTCTGCTTCGACTACTTTCGCTTTCATACGTTGCACTTCTGCTAACATTTCTTGTTCTTGTGCAATCGCTAAAGAACGACGCTCCTCTGCTTTTGCTTGAGCAATTTTTTTATCGGCTTCAGCTTGTTCTGCTTGTAATTTCGCTCCTATATTTCTACCCACATCAACATCGGCTATATCAATGGATAAGATTTCAAAAGCTGTTCCTGAATCAAGCCCTTTTCTTAAAATCGTTTGTGAAATAGAATCTGGATTTTCCAAAACAATAGAATGATGTGCCGCACTACCAACAGTCGTGACAATACCTTCTCCAACACGTGCGATAATGGTTTCTTCTCCCGCACCTCCGACTAAACGCTCAATATTTGCACGAACAGTCACTTTTGCTTTTGCTCTAACTTCAATCCCATTCATTGCAACCCCTGCAATAACAGGTGTTTCAATGACTTTCGGATTTACACTTACTTGAACAGCTTCAAACACATTACGACCTGCTAAATCAATCGCTGCTGCTTGTTCAAATTCTAAATCAATATTCGCACGTTGTGCTGCAATCAATGCGTCAATAACCATATTGACATCCCCACCTGCTAAATAGTGAGCCTCTAATTTATCAATACTAATATTTAAACCTGCTTTTGTTGCTTTAATCATCGGTTGAATAATACGATGTGGTGCTACTCGTCTTAAACGCATTCCTACAAGTGTCATCACGCTCACTTTAACACCTGAAAAATGTGCTGTTACCCATAACCCTAATGGCACAAATGTTAAGAAAATAGATAGTGCCACAACAAATACAGCAACAATAATAATCAATGGTAAAAATTGTTCAATTTCCATATATATACCTCCTTATTTTAATCTTACAAATACTTTATTACCTTCTACTTTGTATACTACAACTGTTTTCGATGCATCAATCATCTCTCCAGTTGATAACACCTCCACTTCTTCTCCATCAAACATTGCTCTACCAACTGGTCTTAAACTTGTTGTTGTCTTTCCAATTTGGTGCAAATAGCGTTGATAATCATCTTGATACGATTTAAATCCACCTGAATCAGATAGTCGATCAACTAAAACAAGTCCTCTACCCAATCTTGTTTTATAACCTATTTTAATCAGTAACATTGCCAATACAACGGTTATCAATAAAGCAATAGAAAAATTAAGCAGCGTTCGCATTGGAGAGGCACTAGACATAAACAATCCCATTCCTGTCATAATTGTTCCTGTAACACCAATGATACCAAAACTCGGCACAATAAATTCTAATGCAATTAAAGATAATCCAAATAATAACAAAATGAGATATACCCACTGACCTGTACCTAAAAGTGTAAAATAGGTCAAAAAAGATACAATCGTCATCAATCCACCAAAGAGAGCATATCTACTAAAAATAATGATTAAAATTCCTATAAATCCACTCGTTAAAAGCAAAATATCCATTATCTTCCCTCCTCTTCTTATTTATGTTATCATTATAGTTAATGTAGAGAACTAAAAACACAGTCTTTAGTCCTATATTATGTTATACTAAAGAAAATTATTACATTTATTGGAGGAAAACGAATGGTTTCAGCTTTAGTTGTTTTTGCAAGTTTAACAGGGAGTACAGAAGAGTGTGCAGATATTGTAGCAGAATCTCTTGAAGCATTAGGTGCTCAAGTAGATGTTGTAGAGTGTTCTCAAGCAAGCGCAAGCGACTTCCAAAAATATGATTTATGTCTTGTTGGTTCTTACACTTATGGTGACGGTGAATTACCAGATGAAATCGTTGATTTGTATGAAGAATTAGCCGAAGAAGATTTATCCGGAAAAGTCTTTGGTGTCTTTGGTTCTGGGGATACTTATTATGATCATTATTGCCAAGCTGTTATCTTATTTGAAGAACAATTCGGTAAAACAGGTGCTTTAAAAGGTGCTGAAAGTGTAAAAATAGAGTTAAATGCCGAAGAAGATGATATTGAAAACTTAAAAAACTTCTCAAAACAACTTATCACTTCTTTTGAAAACAAATAGTTAGGAGTAAAATATGGCATTAGAAAATTTTGATATATTGTTAGAAAAATATGCACATTTATTGATTAAAAAAGGAATAAATGTACAAAAAGGACATACTGTTCGTTTAACAGTTGATGTAGAACAAGCACATTTTGCTCGTTTATTAGTCAAAACAGCTTATGAATATGGTGCAAGTGAAGTATCTGTTCAATGGGTTGATGATATTGTTTCTAAAGAAACACTTATTCACTTGCCTGAAAGTGATTTAACAACGATTCCGGATTATGTGAAACAAGAATCTACTCACTTTTTAAATAAAAAAGCAAGTAGATTAGTCATTCGTTCATCTGCACCTAATGCTTTTGAAGGTGTCGATACATTACGTATTGCTAAACGTCAAGAAGCATTAAATATTGCATTAAACGAACAACGTATTGCTACACAATCAAATAAAATTAGTTGGACATTAGGTGCTGCCTCTAGTCCTGCATGGGCAAAAATGATTTTCCCTCATTTAGAAACAGAAGAAGAGCAAGTAGATGCTCTATGGGATGCTATTTTTAAAATGAATCGAATTTATGACGAAGATCCAATTAGCTCTTGGACAAAACACGAAGCATTATTAAATGAAAAAGCTGCAATATTAAACAAAGAACAATTTGATGCTTTGCACTACACAGCTCCTGGAACAGATTTAACACTTGGCTTACCAAAACATCACATTTGGGAATCTGCTGGTAGTACAAATGCACAAGGTGAAGTTTTCATTGCAAATATGCCAACAGAGGAAATTTTTACAGCTCCAGACTATCGCCGTGCTGACGGTTATGTTTCTAGTACAAAACCGTTAAGCTATGCAGGTGTTGTTATTGAGGGTATGAAATTCACATTTAAAGACGGTCAAATCACAGATGTTACTGCTGAAAAAGGTGAAGATACTATCAAACAACTAATTGAACAACAAGGTGCACGTAGTTTAGGCGAAGTTGCACTTGTCGCACATAAAACACCTATCTCTATGTCTGGTTTAACATTCTTCAATACATTATTCGATGAAAATGCATCAAATCATCTTGCTATTGGCTCTGCCTATCCTTCAAGTCTAGAAGGCGGTGTTCAAATGACACAAGCTGAATTAAAAGAAGCAGGCTTAAATATTTCAACAACACACGTTGATTTCATGATTGGATCTGAATATATGGATATTGACGGTATTCGTGAAGACGGTAGCCGTGTCCCAATTTTCAGAAATGGAGAATGGGCAATCTAATCAGTCTTTTTAGAGTAGAAAAGAATGCTTTTCTACTCTTTTTTCTCATCATTTTTTAAGTAGATAAAAAAATTTTTTGTTGTAAAATAAAGCTAACATTACTTTTATTAGGAGAATACTATGACACTAGATATGATACTAGGTGCTATTGCTGGATTATGCTTATTTTTATACGGCATGAAAATGATGGCAGATGGGTTACAAAAAGTTGCAGGAAATAAATTAAAAGGTATTATTCAATCACTGACACGAAATCGTTTCATGGCTGTCTTAGTCGGAGCTTTTGTGACAATGGTCATTCAAAGCTCCTCTGCTACATCAGTCATGGTTGTAGGGTTCGTAAACGCTGGTTTAATGACTCTACAACAAGCTGTCGGTATCATCTTTGGTGCAAATATTGGAACAACTATTACAGCCCAATTAGTAACGTTAAACTTATCAAAATGGGCACCTCTTGTTATTGGTGCTGGAATGCTGTTAGGAGCTACAGCTAAAAGAAGTATTATCAAAGACTCTTCCAGTATTTTAGTTGGTTTTGGGATGTTATTTATTGGAATGACAATGCTATCATCGACATTAGAGCCATTAAAACACTCACCTGTGTTTAAAGAGTTAATTGTGAATTATGGTGATAATGCCATTTTAGGTATTGGTCTTGGTTTTTTAATGACACTAGCCTTACAAAGTTCAGCAGCAACCATTGGTATTTTAATTGCATTAGCATCTAATGGTGTTGTCCCTTTTATTACAGCATTATATATTATTTTTGGAGATAATATTGGGACTTGTACAACTGCCCTTATTAGTTCATTAAGTACATCACGAAAAGGAAAACGTGTTGCTATTATTCATTTATGTTTTAATATTATTGGAACAATTTACTTTGTGTTATTCTTAACTGGTTTATTATCGAGTATCGTAGAACCTCTCGATCCAGGCAATGTACCTAGACAAATTGCCAATGCACATTCATTATTTAATATTATTAATGTCATTGTTCTATTCCCATTTGCTAACTATCTCGTAAAATTATCTTACTGGATTCTACCAGTTACCGAAGAAGAAAAAGAACAAGAAGAAGCACATAACTACACTTATCTAGACAATTATTTATTACAAACACCTGCTATTGCATTAAATAATGTATTATACGAATTTGTTTTAATGTCATTAAAAGCGGAAAAAACAATGACACATGCTATCAAGGCAATCAAAGAAAATGACAAAAAAGCTATTCAAAATGCTTTGCGTTATGAAAAAGAAGTAAACTTGTATGAAAAAGAAATCATTTCATATCTTGTTGAATTATCCAAACAAAATAATGTATCTGATAAAGATTTATCAAAAATTGACTACTTATTTTCTGCTGTTCATGATGTTGAACGTGTATCTGACCATGCCGAGAACATTGCTGAATACGCAGATGAGTTATTAGATAAAGGCTTACATTTAGGAGAAGATGTTTCAAGAGAACTTGATTATGTCTATACTATTGTTTTAGAAGGTTTCAGATGCTCCATAGATGCTGTCTCAACTGCAAGCACAAAAAGTATTGAACGCATCATTGCCATTGAACGTGAAGTCGATCAATTAAAAGTCGATATTCGTGACAAACATATTCGCCGTATGAACAAAGGGACATCAACTGCAGAATCCGGTATCTTCGTTATGGATTTATTAAGTAATCTAGAACGTATTTCTGACCATTGCCGCAATATTGCAGAAACTGTAGAAAAGGTCGGCACAAAACTCGTTAATTAAAACAAAAAAGCTGAGAAAATCAACAAGGATTTCCTCAGCTTTTTATTATATCTAGTTATAAAAATGTCAGTATTCTAGAGAAATTCTTGTTATCAGCACATCGGGTATAACTACAAAAAGACATTTATTTGTCGTCATAAACATTCTCACTCTAAGAAAATATTAAACACTTTTCACTCATCTAGGTATATACGATAGCTTGGGTTATCACGATGACATACGAACAACTGTACGTCCTGTATGTTGTCCATTTTTTATCTCTTCTATCACGGATAAACTATTTTCTAAAGACACTTCTTGAACACGAAGTGACGGAAGGACATACCATTCATTTGAAAGTTTTTCCCAAACATATTGTCTTTTTTTCATAGAACATTGAACAGAATCTATACCAACAACGGCTATACCTCTTAAAATAAACGGTAATACATTGGTCTTAATATGGACACCTCCCGCATTCCCACACAAAGCAAGGCATCCATTATAATAGACCTGTGGAAACAGCTGGCTAAGTACATCTCCCCCTACTGTATCAATTACAAAATGAAACTGTTCTCTAGCTAATTTTTTATGACCTATATCAATATTTTCCGGATACAACACATTTGCTGCACCTAATTCTTTTACAACAGATTCTTGATAAGATTTGCGTACCAATGCTGTTATGTGCTTAAATCCCATTTTAGATAAAATACTTACAGCAATGCTTCCTACCCCACCACTTGCTCCTGTGACAAGAATATTCGGTTGATTAGTTACCGATAAACCATTTCTTTCAAGTGCTGCTACACATAAAGCCGCTGTTAATCCAGCTGTTCCATATACCATGATGTCTTCCAAAGATAAATTTTGAGGAAGATGCATCAACCATTTATCCGGAACACGCACATATTCAGAAAGACCTCCTGTATGTGTCATACCTATATCAAATCCTGTTGCAAAAACCTTATCTCCAGCTGCAAATTCCTCTGATTCTGATTTTACAACAATTCCACTAAAATCAATTCCTGGAATCATTGGATAGTGCCTAATAACACCACCATTCGTTTGACATGCTAGCATATCTTTGTAATTTAGCGAACTATATGCCACTTTAATTTCTACTTCTCCATTTGATAATGCATCTTGTGTTATTTGTTTTACACTTGCTACAACCCCATTTTCTGTTTGCTCAACTTGAATTGCTTTAAAACTTGTCATCTTCTATCTCCTTTCAAGTATACCAATATATCAACATTGAGTTAAAGGCATGCTGATAAGTATACTTACCGTCTTTATATTGATAATATTGTAACAGTATATCTTTAATGTCGTCAAATATAGATGTAGTACATTCTAATAATCTCATTTTGGCTCTACAATAAAGGCTCTATAATAAATCGTGTTGATAGATTGCTTCCATCAACACGATTTTGTATATAAAAGTAGATAAAAAAAGAGGCTCTATAATAAATCGTGTTGGTGGGAATAATCCACCAACACGATTTTGTATATAAAAGTGGACAAAAAAAGAGAAATACCTGTATGATTAAATCACCACAATTAAACAAGGAGGTATTTCTCATGGATTATTATACAAAAAAATTATTGACATTAACAGATAAATCTTTCATAGCTGATGAACATTGGTTAGAAGAAAAAACAATAAATGGTATTCCACACCACTTTATTAAAGGTACTTGGACAAAGCCTTGCCACACCTGTCCACATTGTCATGCTAAAACACTCATCAAACATGGGACATATCAAACGAAAACATTATTACCAAAGTTTAGACAAATCAAAACTGTTTTACTTCTTAAAAGAACCCGTTATCGCTGTAAAACGTGTCTAAAAACCTGTTCTTCTTCGTGTTCTTTAGTCGATAAACATTGTTGTATTTCTAAAGAATTAAAACAACTTATTGCACTTGATTTAACGAAAAATATTTCAAGAAAACATATCTGCCAAGACCACTTTGTATCTGATGTGACCGTACAACGTGTCTTAGATAAATATACAAAACAAGTTAAACCGTCTTTTCATTATCTACCTAAGGTACTATGTATCGACGAATTTAAGTCTGTGACATCTCATTTAGGGAAGATGAGTTTTATCTGTGTAGACGGATTGACGCACCGTATTATTGATGTGTTACCTAGTCGCCAATTAGACCATTTAATCACTTATTTTAAACAATTTTCTAAAAAAGCAAGACATAGCGTTCGCTATCTTGTTATGGATATGAATGCCAATTATGGCAAACTTATTCAGAAGGTTTTTCCTAATGCCGTTATTGTCACAGATAGATTTCATATCATACAACATATACATCGGAATTTAAATACACTACGTATAAAAGAAATGAACACCTTTAAAAAAGAAGAAAAGGCTTATAAACACTTAAAGAAATACTGGAAATTATTATTAAAAGATGCCTTTGATGTAAATGATACAGACTATCACTATCACCAATCCTTTAAAACATATCTGACACACGCACAAATCCTGGATAGATTATTAGACTATAGTCCTGTTTTAAAACAAGCATATGAGTTTGTACAAGAGTTGAGATATGCTTATAGACAGCGAGATTTTGAGTCATTTATGGAGGTTATTCATCATATTGACCCGTCATTACCAGAGTGGTTTAGAAAGAAATTTGATATTTTTAAAACCTATCAGAATGGTATTTATCAAGCTTTTACCACACCTTATTCAAACGGTATCACAGAAGCTATCAACAATCATATTAAAGTCATCAAACGGATTGCCTATGGCTACAGACGTTTTTCTTATTTTAGATTGCGTATTTTAATCATACAACACCATTCTCAGTGGCAGAAAAAGAATGTGAAAAAGGTAGTGAATGGTTAATGCCATTCACTACCAACATACTCACTATTTCTCTCCACCAACACAATTTGACGAAGAGCCAAAAAAGAACGCTATAGCGTTCTCTTAGTATGACCCGTACGGGACTCGAACCCGTGTTACCGCCGTGAAAGGGCGGTGTCTTAACCGCTTGACCAACGGGCCATGCTGATAAAGCAACGGAGAAAGAGGGATTTGAACCCTCGCGCCGCGTTATGCGACCTACACCCTTAGCAGGGGCGCCTCTTCAGCCTCTTGAGTATTTCCCCAAAATGTTGAAAAAATGCTTTATCAATGGGCCTAAATGGACTCGAACCATCGACCTCACGCTTATCAGGCGTGCGCTCTAACCAGCTGAGCTATAGGCCCTTATGTTTATAAGATAATTTATCTTATAAGCGGGTGACGAGAATCGAACTCGCGACAACAGCTTGGAAGGCTGTAGTTTTACCACTAAACTACACCCGCTAAAAGTGGTTCAGGACAGAGTCGAACTGCCGACACCTTGAGCTTCAATCAAGTGCTCTACCAACTGAGCTACTGAACCATACGGTCCCGACGGGATTTGAACCCGCGATCTCCTGCGTGACAGGCAGGCATGTTAACCCCTACACCACGGAACCATGTTTTAACATTGCGGGAGTAGGACTTGAACCTACGACCTTCGGGTTATGAGCCCGACGAGCTGCCAACTGCTCCATCCCGCGATAATATTATACTCTTTCGAGTTAAGGAGGATAAGGGATTCGAACCCTTGCACGCTTTTACACGCCTGACGGTTTTCAAGACCGTTCCCTTCAGCCGGACTTGGGTAATCCTCCATAAAATAATGACCCGTACGGGACTCGAACCCGTGTTACCGCCGTGAAAGGGCGGTGTCTTAACCGCTTGACCAACGGGCCTAAATATAAGTGGGCCTAAATGGACTCGAACCATCGACCTCACGCTTATCAGGCGTGCGCTCTAACCAGCTGAGCTATAGGCCCTTATGTTTATAAGATAATTTATCTTATAAGCGGGTGACGAGAATCGAACTCGCGACAACAGCTTGGAAGGCTGTAGTTTTACCACTAAACTACACCCGCATAAAAGAAACACATTATGCGTTTTAACGGTCCCGACGGGATTTGAACCCGCGATCTCCTGCGTGACAGGCAGGCATGTTAACCCCTACACCACGGAACCATGTTTTAACATTGCGGGAGTAGGACTTGAACCTACGACCTTCGGGTTATGAGCCCGACGAGCTGCCAACTGCTCCATCCCGCGATAATATTATACTCTTTCGAGTTAAGGAGGATAAGGGATTCGAACCCTTGCACGCTTTTACACGCCTGACGGTTTTCAAGACCGTTCCCTTCAGCCGGACTTGGGTAATCCTCCATAAATGGACCTTGTAGGACTCGAACCTACGACCGATCGGTTATGAGCCGATAGCTCTAACCAACTGAGCTAAAGGTCCTACATAGATCTTATAGCGGCGAAGGGAATCGAACCCCCGACCTCTCGGGTATGAACCGAACGCTCTAGCCAGCTGAGCTACACCGCCTAAATATATAAAAGTCGGGAAGACAGGATTCGAACCTGCGACCCCTTGGTCCCAAACCAAGTGCTCTACCAAGCTGAGCTACTTCCCGTTTCTCATGTCTAACATGAATGCACCCAACAGGAGTCGAACCTGTAACCGCTTGATTCGTAGTCAAGTACTCTATCCAATTGAGCTATGGGTGCTCACTTCTATGCCGAGGACCGGAATCGAACCGGTACGGTGATCACTCACCGCAGGATTTTAAGTCCTGTGCGTCTGCCAGTTCCGCCACCCCGGCATTTATTATGTACTCTCTCATACATAATAAGCGAAAGACGGGGTTCGAACCCGCGACCCCCACCTTGGCAAGGTGGTGTTCTACCACTGAACTACTTTCGCATCTCTTCTATGCCGGCTAAAGGACTTGAACCCTCGACTCTCTGATTACAAATCAGATGCTCTACCAACTGAGCTAAGCCGGCTTTTTCTCCCATGCGGATGAAGGGACTTGAACCCCCACGAATCTCTTCGCCAGAGCCTAAATCTGGTGCGTCTGCCAATTCCGCCACATCCGCTCTCTTTCTTCCCTTACTCTCTTGCAAGGTTAAGATGAGTGATACAGGGCTCGAACCTGTGACCCTCTGATTAAAAGTCAGATGCTCTACCAACTGAGCTAATCACTCTTATGGAGGTTAACGGGATCGAACCGCTGACCCCCTGCTTGTAAGGCAGGTGCTCTCCCAGCTGAGCTAAACCTCCATTCTCAAAAGCGTGGCAACGTCCTACTCTCACAGGGGCAATGCCCCAACTACCCTCGGCGCTAAGAAGCTTAACTTCTGTGTTCGACATGGTGACAGGTGTGTCCTTCTTGCCATCATTACCACACTTTCTCGCTTTTAGAAAAGTTCTTTCAAACCTCTCACAACTGAATACATAGCCACTTACCCTTCCTTCTTACCTCTTCTGCTCTTTTGGTTAAGTCCTCGACCGATTAGTACTAGTCCGCTCCATGCCTCACAGCACTTCCACTCCTAGCCTATCTACCTGTTCGTCTCTCAGGGGTCTTACTCTTCTCAGATGGGAAATCTCATCTCGAGGGGGGCTTCACGCTTAGATGCTTTCAGCGTTTATCCCGTCCACACATAGCTACCCAGCGATGCCCTTGGCAGAACAACTGGTACACCAGCGGTGTGTCCATCCCGGTCCTCTCGTACTAAGGACAGCTCCTCTCAAATTTCCTACGCCCGCGACGGATAGGGACCGAACTGTCTCACGACGTTCTGAACCCAGCTCGCGTGCCGCTTTAATGGGCGAACAGCCCAACCCTTGGGACCGACTTCAGCCCCAGGATGCGACGAGCCGACATCGAGGTGCCAAACCTCCCCGTCGATGTGAACTCTTGGGGGAGATAAGCCTGTTATCCCCAGGGTAGCTTTTATCCGTTGAGCGATGGCCCTTCCATACGGTACCACCGGATCACTAAGCCCGACTTTCGTCCCTGCTCGACCTGTCCGTCTCGCAGTCAAGCTCCCTTCTGCCTTTACACTCTTCGAATGATTTCCAACCATTCTGAGGGAACCTTTGGGCGCCTCCGTTACTCTTTAGGAGGCGACCGCCCCAGTCAAACTGCCCATCTGACACTGTCTCCAGTCACGTCTTCATGACTCGGGTTAGAGGGTTCATGTCACAAGGGTAGTATCCCACCAGCGCCTCCTTGGAAACTGACGTCCCCACCTCTTAGGCTCCTACCTATCCTGTACATGTCACACAAACACTCAATATCAAACTGCAGTAAAGCTCCATGGGGTCTTTCCGTCCTGTCGCGGGTAACCTGCATCTTCACAGGTACTATAATTTCACCGAGCCTCTCGTTGAGACAGTGCCCAAATCGTTACGCCTTTCGTGCGGGTCGGAACTTACCCGACAAGGAATTTCGCTACCTTAGGACCGTTATAGTTACGGCCGCCGTTTACTGGGGCTTCAATTCATACCTTCGCTTGCGCTAAGCACTCCTCTTAACCTTCCAGCACCGGGCAGGCGTCAGCCCCTATACGTCATCTTTCGATTTTGCAGAGACCTGTGTTTTTGATAAACAGTCGCTTGGGCCTATTCACTGCGGCTGATGCTTCCATCAGCACCCCTTCTCCCGAAGTTACGGGGTCATTTTGCCGAGTTCCTTAACGAGAGTTCGCTCGCTCACCTTAGGATTCTCTCCTCAACTACCTGTGTCGGTTTGCGGTACGGGTTGTCACAGCCTCGCTAGAAGCTTTTCTTGGCAGTGTGATTGATAAGATAGACTCTACTCGTTTCCTTTCAAGCCCCCATCACAACTCATTCTTATAAAGACAAGCATTTTACTCATCTTCAAACTCGTTGCTTAGATCTCACTATTCCATCAGTGGACTCTTTCAACCTCCTGCGTCCCTCCATCACTCAATCAGTTGTGACAAGTACAGGAATATCAACCTGTTATCCATCGACTACGCCTATCGGCCTCGCCTTAGGTCCCGACTAACCCTGGGAGGACGAGCCTTCCCCAGGAAACCTTAGTTATTCGGTGGACGGGATTCTCACCCGTCTTTCGCTACTCATACCGGCATTCTCACTTCTAAACGCTCCACCACTCCTTACGGTATGGCTTCTTCGCCCTTAGAACGCTCTCCTACCACTGACGCTCTTCACGTCAATCCACAGCTTCGGTGGTCTGTTTAGCCCCGGTACATTTTCGGCGCAGGATCACTCGACTAGTGAGCTATTACGCACTCTTTAAATGGTGGCTGCTTCTAAGCCAACATCCTAGTTGTTTAAGCAATCCCACATCCTTTTCCACTTAACAGACACTTTGGGACCTTAGCTGGTGGTCTGGGCTGTTTCCCTTTCGACTACGGATCTTATCACTCGCAGTCTGACTCCCGTTTATAAATCTCTGGCATTCGGAGTTTATCTGAATTCGGTAACCCGAGATGGGCCCCTAGTCCAAACAGTGCTCTACCTCCAGGATTCTCACAACGAGGCTAGCCCTAAAGCTATTTCGGAGAGAACCAGCTATCTCCAAGTTCGATTGGAATTTCTCCGCTACCCACACCTCATCCAAGCACTTTTCAACGTGCCCTGGTTCGGTCCTCCAGTGTGTCTTACCACACCTTCAACCTGGACATGGGTAGGTCACTTGGTTTCGGGTCTACGACAACGTACTATCTCGCCCTATTCAGACTCGCTTTCGCTTCGGCTCCGTCTCTTCAACTTAACCTCGCACGCTATCGTAACTCGCCGGTCCATTCTACAAAAGGTACGCTATCACCCATAAACGGGCTCTAACTACTTGTAAGCACACGGTTTCAGGTTCTCTTTCACTCCCCTCCCGGGGTGCTTTTCACCTTTCCCTCACGGTACTTGTTCACTATCGGTCACTAGGGAGTATTTAGCCTTGCCAGATGGTCCTGGCGGATTCCAACGGGATTCCTCGTGTCCCGCCGTACTCAGGATGCTACTAGAGGCTCATTCCATTTCGACTACGAGGCTTTCACTCTCTTTGGCTGACGTTCCCACGCCATTCGTCTATAAAACTCACTCTCACATCGTAGTCCTACAACCCCAATCAGCATGCTGACTGGTTTGGGCTCCTTCCGTTTCGCTCGCCGCTACTCAGGAAATCGATTTTTCTTTCTCTTCCTGCAGGTAATGAGATGTTTCAGTTCCCTGCGTCTACCTTCTCATTAGCTATGTATTCACTAATGGATACTATCCCATCACGGATAGTGGGTTCCCCCATTCGGATATCTCTGGATCATTGCTTACTTACAGCTCCCCAAAGCATTTCGGTGTTCGTCCCGTCCTTCTTCGGCTCCTAGTGCCAAGGCATTCACCGTGCGCCCTTATTTACTTAACCTACCATACATTTCCTGTATGTTGCGATTCTCTTTTAAAAAACTCTTCTCGGTAAAATTTTCTTGGTTTGTTTTCTATGTATTCAGTTGTCAAAGGTCTTCTTCGAGTACTACCGTACTCTATGGAGAATAGCGGGATCGAACCGCTGTCCTCCTGCGTGCAAAGCAGGCGCTCTCCCAGCTGAGCTAATCCCCCAACCTCTTGATTAGGTCTTTCAACCCTCTCAAAACTAAACAAGACGCCCCTGTTGTGCTTTCCTTCTTTTCCTTAGAAAGGAGGTGATCCAGCCGCACCTTCCGATACGGCTACCTTGTTACGACTTCACCCCAATCATCTATCCCACCTTAGACGGCTAGCTCCTTACGGTTACCCCACCGGCTTCGGGTGTTACAAACTCTCGTGGTGTGACGGGCGGTGTGTACAAGACCCGGGAACGTATTCACCGCAACGTGCTGATTTGCGATTACTAGCGATTCCGGCTTCATGTAGGCGAGTTGCAGCCTACAATCCGAACTGAGAACGGCTTTAAGAGATTCGCTTACCCTCGCGAGTTCGCTGCTCGTTGTACCGTCCATTGTAGCACGTGTGTAGCCCAAGTCATAAGGGGCATGATGATTTGACGTCATCCCCACCTTCCTCCGGTTTGTCACCGGCAGTCTGATTAGAGTGCCCAACTGAATGCTGGCAACTAATCATAAGGGTTGCGCTCGTTGCGGGACTTAACCCAACATCTCACGACACGAGCTGACGACAACCATGCACCACCTGTCACTTTGTCCCCAAAGGGAATTCTCTATCTCTAGAGTGGTCAAAGGATGTCAAGACTTGGTAAGGTTCTTCGCGTTGCTTCGAATTAAACCACATGCTCCACCGCTTGTGCGGGTCCCCGTCAATTCCTTTGAGTTTCAACCTTGCGGTCGTACTCCCCAGGCGGAGTGCTTAATGCGTTAACTACAGCACTGAAAGGTGGAAACCTCCCAACACTTAGCACTCATCGTTTACGGCGTGGACTACCAGGGTATCTAATCCTGTTTGCTCCCCACGCTTTCGAGACTCAGCGTCAGTTACAGACCAGAGAGTCGCCTTCGCCACTGGTGTTCCTCCATATATCTACGCATTCCACCGCTACACATGGAATTCCACTCTCCTCTTCTGCACTCAAGTCCCCCAGTTTCCAATGACCCTCCACGGTTGAGCCGTGGGCTTTCACATCAGACTTAAGGAACCGCCTGCTCTCGCTTTACGCCCAATAAATCCGGACAACGCTTGCCACCTACGTATTACCGCGGCTGCTGGCACGTAGTTAGCCGTGGCTTTCTGGTTAGATACCGTCAATCTCTTAGCAGTTACTCTAAAAGGTGTTCTTTTCTAACAACAGAGTTTTACGATCCGAAAACCTTCTTCACTCACGCGGCGTTGCTCGGTCAGACTTTCGTCCATTGCCGAAGATTCCCTACTGCTGCCTCCCGTAGGAGTTTGGGCCGTGTCTCAGTCCCAATGTGGCCGATCACCCTCTCAGGTCGGCTACGTATCATGGCCTTGGTGAGCCGTTACCTCACCAACTAGCTAATACGCCGCGGGTCCATCCATCAGCGACAGCTTACACCGTCTTTCCCTTGTGTATCATGCGATACACAAGCCTATTGGGTATTAGCAGTCGTTTCCGACTGTTATCCCTATCTGATGGGCAGGTTACCCACGTGTTACTCACCCGTCCGCCGCTAAACTTAGAAAATGCAAGCATCTTCTAAGCTCCGCTCGACTTGCATGTATTAGGCACGCCGCCAGCGTTTGTCCTGAGCCAGGATCAAACTCTCATTAAATATAAAAGTTTTTAAGCTCTTTTTTGCTGACTTATCTTTGGATGTTTCCATCCAGATTTATTGTTTTTGTTTTGACACATCCATTGGATGTTGTCCCTACACATTTGGTTTGTCTTTGTTTAGTTTTCAAAGGGCTGTGTCGACTGTTTCCAGTCGTTTTGTCGTCCCTTGCGACGACTTATACATCATACCAACACACCTTTTTTTTGTCAACACCTTTTTCAAACTTTTTTTTTTTTTTCAAACTTTTTTATTTCCCCGTCAGATCAACGTTTTTGGCACTTATCTCTTTTCTGTTACCATTAACCACTTGTGATTTGTAAGTGAAAAATACATACTTTAAACTGCTATAATTTATATTTTGTTCTTTATAAACAGATATTTTTCAATAAAAATTTACCTTTTTTATCTTTTTACTCCTAATGTAAAAAGAAAAAGTAGACGTACATCTACTTTTTCCAATGTGCTTCTATAAAATCTTCTCGCCCGGATTCTTCATGAGATTGTTTGTAGCGTTCAGGTGATTTTTTATAAAAATCTTGATGATACTCTTCTGCTAAATAAAAGTTTTTAAACGGTTCGATTGCCGTTACAATCGGTTTGTCAAAGCGTCCACTTTCTTCTAGTTTTTTGGAAAGTTCAGCCAATTCTTTTTGATCTTGTGTGTGATAAAAAATAACCGGTCTGTAAGAACTTCCTCTATCAACAAATTGTCCAAAGGCATCCGTTGGATCTGTTAGTTGCCAATAAATGTCTAATAATGTTTCATAAGGCATGATGTCGGCATCAAACTCTATTTGCACAACTTCCGCATGCCCGGTCAGCTGATGTTTAACATCTTCATATTTTGGGTTTTCAACATCTCCACCAGCATATCCTGATACTACTGATATAACGCCTGCTCTTGTGTCAAAAGGTTCTACCATACACCAAAAGCATCCCCCACCAAATGTTGCAATTTGTTTATTCATTATGTACTCCTTTATATTTTTTCGATTTTTTCAATACCACCCATGTATTGCACAAGTGCTTTTGGTACTGTAACACTACCGTCTTCATTTTGGTAATTTTCTAAAATAGCAGCTACAGTACGTCCAACGGCTAGACCAGAGCCATTTAATGTGTGAGCGTAATCTACTTTCCCTGTTTCTTCGTTTCTAAAGCGAATTTTAGCACGACGTGCTTGGAAATCACCACAGTTTGAGCATGAACTAATCTCACGGTATGTGTCTTGCGCAGGAATCCATACTTCTAAGTCGTATGTTTTAGCCGCTGAGAATCCCATGTCGCCTGTGCATAATGCTAATACACGGTATGGTAATTCTAAACCTTTTAAAATAGCTTCTGCATCAACTGTCATTTTTTCTAATTCATCGTATGATGTATCTGGATGAGAGAATTTAACCATTTCAACTTTATGGAATTGGTGCAAGCGAATCAATCCTCTTGTATCACGTCCCGCACTTCCTGCTTCTGAACGGAATGATGGGCTTAACGCCGTGAAGTACACTGGTAATTGTGTTTCTTTTAAAATTTCATCACGATAATAATTTGTTAAAGGTACTTCTGCTGTTGGAATCAATGTCAAATCACGTTCATCTGTTAACTGGAACACATCTTCTTTAAACTTAGGAAATTGTCCTGTCCCAAACATTGATGCTGCATTCACAATGTAAGGTGTTACCATTTCTGTGTATCCTTGTTCATAAATATGCATGTCTAACATATAGTTGTAGCACGCACGTTCTAATCGAGCACCCAGCCCTTTATAGAATACAAATCGACTACCTGATACTTTTGCTCCTCTTTCAAAGTCTAAAATACCTAAATTTTCTGCAACTTCCCAGTGGGCTTTTGGTTCAAAACCAAATGTTTTCGGTGTTCCCCAGCGACGTACTTCCACATTATCTTGTTCATCAGCTCCTACAGGCACACTACTATGAGGCATGTTTGGAATACGTACGAGCATATCTGTTAATTCTTCTTCGATGACAGCTAATCGTTCATCAATCGTTTTGATTTTCTCTCCAACTTCTTTCATTTCAGCGATTTTATCATCAGCATTTTCTTTGTTACGTTTTAGTTGTGCAATCAATTCTGATACTTCATTACGATGTTTTTTTAAATCTTCTGTTTGGACAATCAGTTCGCGACGTTCTTCGTCTAAGGCAATCAATGTATCAAAAATTTGTTCTTCGACACCTCTTGTTTTCCCTAGCTCTTTAAAAGTGGTCACATCTTCTCTAATTTGTTTAATATCTAACATATTTTTTCTTCCTTTCTTTTTCGTTTTTGTTGTTTTGATTAAAATGCAAAAAATCCATTTCGTCCGTTGTCTTAGACAAGGGACGAAATGGATTGATTTCGCGGTACCACCCAGTTTCAAAGTAGTCATATCTACTTTGCACTCAACGGGATTTAACGGTCCCAAGCGAAACAATTTAGTCATATATAAATATGTTTTCAAAGTTTTGTTTTGATGTGTGGATTCACTATATCTCTTTACTAGTTCACAACAACCACTAGCTTTCTGAAAAAGATTCTATAATTACTAGTCACATCACATTTGATTTATTTGTTCTTATTATATAAAACCGTCATTGTATTTTCAATATTTTTTAATGATTTTTTTAAAATAATTCTGAAAAATCAATATCCTCTAAAGTGGTAGATTGATTCGTTTGAATTTGCATTGTTCTAAAATCAAAATATTGGTTCGGTGTTAAACGTACAATGACATTCACTTGTTCTGTATAAAAATTTGGTGTTTTTCTTTTCCAAGCAAACTCAAAAAAGAACGATGCAATGTCAGTAGACGTCACTTGGTCATATCCTAAACAGTGAAATTGTTTAGCTTTTAGTTGAAACCACTCTTCTAATATCATGTTTACTCTGCCGTTGTTTCTTCTTCAACTTCAACATCATCACGTGGTTGTAAGTCTTCTACTGAAACAGTTGAGGTTGAAACAACACGTCCGATCGCACGGCGTTCAAATGTTAAATACACACCTTCACAATCAAGAACGACTGTATCGTCGTTTAATTCTTCTACAACTCCATGTAAACCACCGATTGTGACAATTTCAGTTCCTTTTTGAATTGAATTCATCATTTCTTGCATTGCTTGCATACGTTTTTTTTGTGTTCTTGACATGAAAAACATCATACCACCAACAATAATAATCATTGGTAAAAAATTTAATAATCCTTCCATTTTTATGCTCCTTTAGAAATTTTTAGGGTTTTCTACATTTAGTCCATACTCTTCAAAAAATGCTTGCTTAAATTCAAGCAAATTATCGTCCATGATGGCTTGTCTTACTTGTTTCATCAAATTTAACAAGAAATACAAATTATGATAACTTGTTAGGCGTAATCCAAATGTTTCATCTGCTTTAAACAAATGACGGACGTACGCTCTTGTGTAGTTTCTACATGTGTAACATTGGCATTTTTCGTCAATCGGTCTGAAATCACGTTCGTAAACAGCGTTTTTGACAACTAGGCGTCCTTTACTTGTCATGCATGTTCCATTTCTTGCGATACGTGTTGGTAATACGCAGTCGAACATGTCTACACCACGAATGACACCGTCAATCAATGCGTCGGGAGAACCAACACCCATTAAGTAACGTGGTTTATTTTCAGGCATGACGGGTGTTAAGTAATCTAACACATCATTCATTTCTTGCTTTGATTCACCTACGGATAAACCGCCGATGGAATATCCGGGAAAATCAAGTCCTATCATGTCTTTTGCATGTTGTAAACGTAAATCTTTATAACCGGCACCTTGCAAAATACCAAACAATCCTTGTCTATCTGGATTAGCATGGGCTTTCAGTCCACGTTCAGCCCATCTTGTTGTACGGTTAATCGATTTTTCAACATAGTCATGACTTTCATAAAATGGTGGGCATTCATCAAAACTCATCATAATATCTGGACCAAGTTTATTTTGAATATTGATTGCTTTTTCTGGCGATAAAAACATTTTAGAACCGTTTAAATGATTTCTAAAGTGTACACCTTCTTCTGTGATTTTTCTCATATCACTTAGTGAGAACACTTGGAAACCACCTGAATCGGTTAAAATACCTTGATTCCAGTTCATGAATTTGTGTAAACCACCTGCTTGTTCAACAATATCTTCTCCTGGTCTTAACCATAGATGATATGTGTTGCTTAGAATGATGCCAGCACCCATTTCTTTTAGTTCTTCTGGTGCTATACTTTTCACAGTCGCTAATGTCCCAACAGGCATGAACATGGGTGTTGGAAACGTCCCGTGAGGTGTAATGATTTCTCCTAATCTAGCACCTGTATGTTTTTCTTTTTTTATTAAACGATATTTAATCGCTGGTTCACTCATTTTATCTCTTTCCTAACTCTTCTAATAATAATGTATTCACAATAGTCGGATTCGCTTTTCCTTTTGTTTGTTTCATAATTTGTCCAACAAGGAAGCCAACCGCTCTATCTTTACCATTTTTGAAGTCTTCAATAGATTGCGCATTGTTATCTAAAATACTTTGAATAACAGGACGCAATACTGATGGATCACTTAATTGTACTAAGCCATTTTGTTCCACAACTTCTTTGGCATTACCACCTTTTTCTGCAAGTAATTTAAAGACAGTTTTTCCTAATTTAGAAGAAATTGTACCATCTTCAATTAACTGAATCATTCCAGCTAAGTTTTGAGGAGTTAGTTGAATAGTTGACAATTCTAGTTTAGCAGTATTTAAATAAGCTGAAACATCTCCCATTAACCAGTTAGATGCTTGTTTTGGATCTGCACCTTCTTGCACAGTTGCTTCAAAGAAGTCTGACATTTCTTTTGTTAAAGTTAAGACCATTGCGTCATATTCAGGTAATCCATATTCAGCAACATATCTTTGACGTCGTTTTGCAGGCATTTCTGGGATGCTTTGGCGTACCGTTTCCACCCATTCATCTGAAATAGATAGATGTGGTAAATCTGGTTCTGGGAAGTAACGATAATCACTCGCTCCCTCTTTAACACGCATAAGCACCGTTTCTCCTGTTGCTTCATCGTAACGTCTTGTTTCTTGTTGAATAACACCACCAGAACGCAATACTTTTGCTTGACGTTTTTCTTCAAAAATTAGTCCTTTACGTACATTATTGAACGAATTTAAGTTTTTCAATTCTGTCTTTGTTCCAAACTCTTTTTGTCCGTAAGGTCGAATGGAAATATTCGCATCACATCTCATAGATCCTTCTTCCATTTTTACATCAGAAACACCGGTGTATAAAATAATTTGTCTTAATGCTTCTAAATAAGCATAAGCTTCTTCTGGTGAACGTAGATCAGCTTCAGATACAATTTCCACCAATGGAACACCTTGACGATTTAAGTCTACGTACGAATAGCCGTCTGTACCATGCGTGTTTTTCCCTGCATCCTCTTCTAAGTGCAAACGTTCAATACGGATTTTTTTCTTTTCACCTTTTACATCAATCTCAATCCAACCATCATGTCCTATTGGATAGTCGAACTGTGAAATTTGATAAGCCTTTGGATTATCTGGATAAAAATAGTTTTTACGGTCAAATTTTGTTTCTTGAGATATTTGGCAATTTAATGCTAGTGCAGCACGCATACCAAATTCTACTGCTTGTTTATTCAATGTTGGTAAAACACCTGGGTATCCCCAGTCAACCACATTTGTATTTGTATTCGGTTCTGCTCCAAAATGAGCCGGTGTTGGAGAGAACATTTTAGAATCTGTTTTTAATTCAACATGAACTTCAAGTCCAATTACTGTTTCAAAATTCATTTTTTACTCTCCTTATAGTACTGGTTTTTGTTTATAGTATTGTGTTTCTGTTTCAAATGCTTGTGCCACTTGATACAATGTTACTTCATCATAGTAACGACCAATTAACTGCATACCAATTGGTAATCCATTTTTATCAAAACCTGCTGGCATAGATAAAGCTGGAACACCCGCTAAGTTTACTGGTACAGTTAATAAATCTGCCATGTACATAGCGATAGGATCATCTAAATGCTCTCCAATACCAAAGGCTGTTGTCGTTGTTGTTGGTCCTAAGATAACATCGTATTTTTCAAAAACATCTTCAAAGTCTTGTTTAATCAATGTTCTAATCTGACCTGCTTTTTTAAAGTAAGCATCGTAATAACCAGAACTTAATGAAAATGTTCCTAACATAATACGACGTTTTACTTCTGTTCCAAAACCTTCCGAACGGCTGTTGACATAAACATCTTCTAAATTAGATACATTTTCAGAACGATACCCATAGCGAATACCGTCAAAACGTTGTAAATTAGATGATGCTTCAGATGAAGCAATAATATAATATGCTGGAATACCATATTTAGAATGCGGTAAACTCACTTCTTCTACAATGGCACCTAATTGTCTATATATATCCGCCGCTTTTAAAATACTTTCACGAATTTCTTTGCTAATACCCTCTTGTAAATATTCTGTTGGTAAAGCAATGCGTAATCCTTTAACACTTGTTGTTAATTTTTCAGAAAAATCCGGAACAGATAAAGCAGACGATGTAGAATCATGTTTATCTACTCCACTAATCGTTTGTAAAACAAGTGCATTGTCTTTAACCGTATGCGTCATTGGACCAATTTGATCTAAACTTGATGCAAATGCAATTAAACCATAGCGAGATACACGTCCATATGTTGGTTTCATTCCGATCAAGTTCGTGAATGCTGCTGGTTGACGGATACTCCCTCCTGTATCAGACCCTAGAGATGCTGGTACTTCTAAAGAGGCAACCGCCGCTGCAGAACCACCAGAAGAACCACCAGGAATTTTAGTTAAATCATATGGATTTTTTGTTTTGGCAAAGTACGATGTTTCTGTACTTCCACCCATGGCAAATTCATCCATATTTAATTTTCCGATTGTCACAGCACCCGCATGATTTAATTTTTCCATAACTGTCGCATTATAAATTGGTACAAAATCTTCTAGCATACGACTTGCTGCCGTTGTTTTTAAACCTTTTGTAACGATATTATCTTTAATACCAATTGGTAAGCCTTGCAAGGTAAAGTTATCTTTATCATACCCTTTTTCATCACTTTGTTTTGCTTGCTCTAAGGCTTGTTCTTTGTTTAACGCTAAAAATGCCTCAACTTTTCCGTCCACTTGTGCAATTCTATCGAAAGCACGTTCTGTCAATTCGACAGATGTGATCTCTTTATTGGCTAGAGCTGTATGCATCTCATATAATGTTTCAAACATTATGCGTCACCTCCACCTTCTATCATTGCAGGTACTTTAATGAACCCATCTGCACCATGTGGAACATTTTCAAACAACTCTGTTCTATCGGTTCCTTGTTCTGCAATATCTTCTCTAAATACATTTACAACGGGATACCCATGTGTTGTAACAGGTACACCTGTTGTATCGACTTCGTTTAATTGTTCAACCATGTCAATGATATTACTTAATTTTTCAGTAAATCCTACTATTTCATTCTCTTTAAAAGACAATTTTGCTAGCTTGGCAACATGGTACACATCTTTTTCTGTAATCGCCATTAAATTCTTCCTTTCGATAGTTATACAAAATATAGTATACCATAAGTATTTTAGAAACACGAAACCAAAATACTTTATTTATCGTAAAATATGAGAAAATCCTCACAAAGAGAGGAGATTACTCTCTTTGTGAGGATTTTTTATCTGATAAGTAGTTTTCGATTGATTATATAATAAATAGCTATTAACAAAGCATTCATACCGACTAAAAACACAGTCATATGAATAGCATTCATCACACCGTGTTGTATATCAAATAATATTATCATCCATTTTAACAACACTTCATGATAGTTCACTTCAGAACCAATAAAACCTATACCAAAACTAATGATAAGCAATGTATAAAATAAATAGTTACCGAATTTCACATATAAACTTCCCATTAAAATAGACACCATGGCAATTAAAAATGCTTCAAAAACTAAAATGACAACACCGCTAAATATGTACGTATGATGATAAACGGCACCATCTACATATATACGGATACCTAAGTTTTTTAAAAGGAAGCCACTCACAACGACTAGTATAGACATGGTCATAATCATGGCTATTGCCACTAATAGCGTTGAGAAAAAGAGTTGTTTTCTTGTATATTGATTTCTCAACAAAAACTCAAAATAAGTTGCTACATTGTATCCTATAAAAAAAATACCTATTCCTAAAATACTCACAATATCTATTGTGAAATCTTGTAAGTAGTATCCTACTAAAAAATAAGAAATTAAAGCGAGCGCACTTAATATACTCGATATTATTAGACTTATCTTTAATAGTTTAAGGAACTGAAAGAGGAATAATTGCTGTAGTTTCATACTTATTCTCCTTTATTTCATCACTATTTTTTTATTGATAGCTGCATTTATAAACATAAAACACGCAATCAATCCAAATACAATTTCGACAAGATTAAATGCATGAAAGGCTCCATTTTGAAAACCTGTTAAGCGAATGACTAAAATTACGATTGATTCTTTAAAAAAATACATGAGAATTTCGAGACTAACCGGTAAAGTAAACCACAGTATAACCGCTATTATCACAACTATTTTTTTATTGAATTTTAAATAGAGAAGCCCGATTAGCATACCAATTTGTGTCATCAAAATACCTAAACCAATATAAAATACTTTATCCAAAAAACCAAAAGTATTATAAAAAGAAAGAGCACTTTCATACGGACTAAGTTTATGTAAAGAAAACGCCAGTTGTTCAAAAATCAAATTTTGTGCATACATCATACAAGCCATGATACAAAATGTCGTACAAAAACTAATGTAGATTTGTTTTCGAGTGAATTGATTTGTTAAGAAAAAGGAATAATATTTTATCATTGTAGCACTTGCTATCAGTAATACCGTAATAGAAGTAGTACTCACTGATTTTAATGGAAAAGGAAAAGCAACAATTAACAATGTGAATAAATAAACAAATATGACACTCATTCCATAGAATATTTGTTTTAAAAGAAACTTGCTTGGTGCATGATATACCATCTTAAACAACTCCTTTATCTGTTAATTTCACAAATATTTTTTGTAAGTTAATTGCTGAAACAGTTAGTGTTTCAGGTAAATCATCTTCTACTGTACCTAATATATAAGCAACACTCAATGCTCCTATTGTGTCAATGTCTAAAACATTTTTACCAGCTGCATACTGTTGAACATCTTGTGTGTTTCCAGATATACTATATCCTCGTTCTAATAATGTATCGACATCTTCATCAAGGAGCACTCTTCCTTTATCAATAATAACAACGTGCTCTACCACATGTGCAATTTCTTCAATTAAATGTGTAGCAATAATAATGGTATGTGGTCTATCTTCATATCCTTGTAATAAAAGTTTATAAAATAATTCACGGTGATTGGCGTCTAATCCTAAAATAGGCTCATCATAAATAACATACGGCACATGATTGTTCATAGCTAAGACTAATTTCAAAATCGTTTGGTAACCTGTAGAAAGTTTAGAAGCTTTTTCTTGAGAGGTAGTCCAAATAATTCTGCATGTTTTAAAGCTTTTTCTTTATCAAAATTAAGATGAAACTGCTGTGTCCAATGTAAAATTTCTTTGACTTTCATATCTTTGGGAAAAGTTGCCTCAGCACTCATGATATAAACATCTTTTAAAACATTCGCATTTTCTGTTAGCACTTCATTGTCGAGTAGTACAGTTCCCTCATCTGCAAATAATTGATTTGTAATAATTTTCATTAGTGTAGATTTACCAGCACCATTTCTACCTAATAAAGCATAAATTTTATCTTCTTGAAAAGTCATACTGACATTCTCTAATACAATAGATTTACCAAAATGTTTTTTTATATTTTTTACTTGAATACTATTCATGAGCAAATCCCTCCTTAATGACTGCAACAACTTCTTCTTGTGTCATGTTTAATTTTTTTGCTTCTTCGATAAACTGTTTTAATAATTTTTCTTTAAATATATCTTTTCTTTTTTCACGAATTTTGTCTTGAGCACCTATTTTTACAAACATTCCCATTCCCCTTTTTTTATACAATATGTCTTCTTCAACAAGTTTATTCATGCCTTTTAATACGGTATGTGGATTGATAGACAAAGATACCGACAATTCTGTAGTTGAGGGAACTTGTTGTTCTTCTTTTATGACACCCGTAAAAATTAAATTTTCTAACTGTTCTGCTATTTGCAAAAAAATTGGAATATTACTCGTTGGATTGATTTGCATATTGGACTCCTTTCTTTTTATTTATCACCCGTTCATTAGTTAGTCACTTAACTAACTAACCGTTTAACTAATTGTAGAATAGAAACTATAGTATGTCAATAGAAAAACAGTGGTTGACCCAATTATGATTTTTTGGGTCAACCACTGTAAAAGATTTATTAGTGCAACACAACGGAATGAAATACTGTTTCGCCTTGTTTTTTATGAATAACGGCTTCTGTTCCACGAACAGATTCGACTTTGATTTTAACGTTGAGATTACTTGCGCTATATGCATTTGCTTTTTCAACTAAAAATTGTGTTAAAGCAATCATTTCAGACTGTCCATAAAATTGTGTTGTCACGGTTATATTCAATTCACTCATTGTGCCGTCAATAAATGTTGCTTCCCCTACAATCCCATTTAAGTTAGGGAAGAAGCTTTCAACAGATTTTTTAAAAGTAGAGAAAACACTGACATCATCTGTTTTATCATTATCTAAGGGAAATAGACGTTTTTCAACATTTACTGGTTTCCATTCAGATAAAGACACACCTGATTTAGATACGGCATAAGATAAGTACGAACCTCGTGAGGCGCCGTTATCAATAGATTGTTTGAATAAACCAATAAGGATAGGGATATTTCCCATGCCTTCTTTCGTTCTAATACGTTCAACAATTTTTGTTGCTGCTTCTTTTCCTAATTCTAATAAATTATTGTCCGATAATAGTGTATCGTTTACTTGCGGATTTAAGGCAATACCAATACTAACACCATTTAACTCATATCCATTATCTACTAAAAGCATATAATCCTGTTCTAAAATAGTTGAGATAGCTTTAGGTGTGTTAGATTTATTTAATCCATCTGGATTTTCTCCATTTTGAACTTGTAACCATTTTTGGATATCTTGATTTGGTAGGTATTGACCTTCTAAAAAATAATATTGATTCGCAGGAAATTGTATTTTAGATAAGTCAGTCAATCCTACTTCAAATTCAGCAATATTGACTGGTGTTAATAATGTCAATGATGCTCCTCTTGTTTTTGATGTCGGATATTTCCCGTCTAATAATATCATTTTATAGTCATTAGCATTATCACTATTATTTGTCACAACAACATTTCCTTCATCGGAGACTTTTTGTGTTTGAGGTGTACTGTTATTTTTAGCACATCCAACAAGGACAAAAAGAAACGCAATTAGCAGTGCTCTTTTATAAAATTTCACTCATTATCCACCTATACTTTCTATATGTTCTTCAATTAAACGATGTAAATCATCTTCACTCCATACTAAAATATTTAGCGCTTTTGCTTTTTCTAACTTACTACCGGCATCTTCTCCTGCAATGACAATATCTGTTTTAGCAGATACACTTCCTGTCACTTTTCCACCTAATTTAACAATGTACTCAGACGCCTGTGTTCTTGTGAAACGTTCTAATTTCCCTGTTAAAACAACTGTTTTATCTGTTAGGACACTTTGTGCAACATCTGACTTTTGAATACCTGTATACGTCATATTCACATGTGCTTTTTCTAGTTTCTCTAATAATACATGCACTTCTGGAAGTTTAAAATATGTCACAACGCTTTCTGCAATAACCATACCTATGCCATCAATCGCAACTAATTCTTCGATGGTGGCTTGTCGCAAAGCTTGTATACTCCCAAAAGCACTTGATAATTGTTGTGCTTGTTTACTACCAACATGACGAATACCTAATCCAAATAATAATTTTTCCATTGAGTGATGACGACTATTGTCGATAGACGTTAATAAATTAGTTGCTGTTTTTTCTTGTACTTTATCCAATTCTAATAATTGTTCAAGTGTCAAATAGTATAAGTCTGCAACATCTTCAATCAAATGTGCATCAAATATTTTTGCACTGATTTTTGTACCCATACCTAATATTGCCATGGCTTGTCGTGAAACGAAGTGGGAAACACCTTCTTTAATTTGAGCAGCACAGTGTGGATTGATACAACGCAAAGCTACTTCATCTTGTAAATGAACAAGTTGACTTTGACATTCTGGACAATGTGTAGGTATATCGTATACCACTGATTGTTTCGGTCTTTTTTCTAATAGTACGGTTTTAATTTCAGGTATAATATCGCCTGCTTTATGTAAGATAACAGTATCCCCTAGACGAATATCTTTTTCTTTCAATAAGTCAACATTATGCAAACTGGCACGTTGCACAGTTGAACCTGCAACAAAAACAGGTTCCATAATGGCTGTTGGCGTCACAACGCCTGTTCTGCCGACAGTCCATTGAATATCGAGTATTTTTGTTTGCACTTCTTCTGCCGGAAATTTATAGGCAATCGCCCATTTTGGAGCTTTTACTGTATAACCTATTTCTTCTCGTTGTTGGAAATCATTGACTTTAATGACAATACCATCAATATCATACGGTAAATTTTGTCGTTCTTGGCTAATCGTTTCTATGTATGACCAAACATCATCAATCGAACGATATATTTTTGTTTCTGGATTAATTTTTAAACCAACTTGTTTTAATGCTTGTAACAATTGTTCTTGTGTGTCAATACTAGGAATATCTCCACCATATAGGAATACATCTAATTGCCTTTTTGCCGTAATGGCACTGTCCAACTGTCTAAGACTTCCCGCTGCTGCATTGCGTGGATTGGCAAAAATTGGCTCTCCTAATAATTCACGTTGTTCATTTAAAGAAACAAATGCACTTTTAGGCATAAAACATTCTCCACGTGCCTCTAATGTGATATTTTCTTGCAACTTTAAAGGAATAGATGAAATGGTTTTTAAATTTTGCGTAATGTCTTCGCCAATGCGCCCATCTCCTCTTGTTGCTCCCGTCACGAATTTTCCATTAACATATTTTAACGAGATAGCTAAACCATCAATTTTCAACTCACAAGTGTAGGCAACTTCTTGATGAATACTATCTTTTATACGTTTGTCAAATTGTATTAAGTCTTCTTTACTAAAAGCATTTGACAAGCTTAACATCGGTGTATCATGCTCTATTTTTTGAAAACCTTGTAAAATCACACCTCCTACTTTTTGTGTAGGGGAGTCTTCTGTTATAAATTCTGGATTCTCTTTTTCTAACGCCACTAATTCTTTGTATAAAGCATCATAATCAGAGTCACTTATTGTTGGATTATCTAAAACATAATATTGATAATTATGTTTTTGTATCACCGTCCGTAGCTCTTCAATACGTTTTTTTGCTATTTGATTAGCCATTGTATACTCCTCGTCTTATAAAATTATCAAAGTAAAAGATAAA